>PWON01000009.1 GCA_003557385.1 Bacteroidales bacterium
CCAATCACAAATGCCTGGGCCAGTCCGTTGGGTATTTCCTGTACCGCATATTCAAAATGGCACCCAATGCGGTTTCCATCCCCCAGCAAGCGCTTAAAATGGGGCAGGTCTTCCGGGGTTGATATGACCAGGATTTCACGTATGCCTGCCATCATAAGGACCGATAACGGATAATAGATCATGGGTTTGTCATACACGGGCATAAGCTGCTTGCTCATGGCCATGGTAATCGGGTAAAGCCTTGTGCCGGCGCCTCCGGCCAGGATGATGCCTTTCATAAGGGGTTGATTTTTTTTGTGTAAATAAAGGTTTTCAAAAATAATCATTTATATACAGTATGCAACCCGGCACCTTGCCACGTGCCAATAATTTTAAAAATACCCGTAACTTTGCAGATTCGATTTTCGGGTCATGCAGGAAGCCTTACAAAATATAAAAAAGGAAAATCTCGAAGTGTTTGGTGCCAGGGAACACAACCTCAAGGATATTGATGTTGTGATCCCGCGCAATCGCCTTACGGTGATCACCGGCTTAAGTGGCAGTGGCAAATCTTCGCTGGCTTTTGATACCATTTATGCAGAAGGACAGCGCCGCTATATTGAGACTTTTTCTGCGTATGCCAGGCAATTCCTGGGTGCTCTGGAACGACCTGATGTAGATAAGATCACCGGCCTCAACCCGGTCATCAGCATCGAACAGAAATCATCCGGCCGGAACCCGCGATCGACGGTCGGCACCATTACCGAGATCTATGACTTTCTTCGACTTCTTTTTGCACGTATCGGGGAAGCCCGCTCCCATGTCAGCGGCGAGAAAATGGTCCGGTATACCGAAGAACAGATCCTGCAACTCTTGTTGAAAAAATTTCAGGGCAATAAGTTGCTATTGCTTGCGCCCCTTGTTAAAGGACGCAAAGGCCATTACCGGGAACTTTTCGAACAGGTGAGAAAGCAGGGTTTTTTGAGGGTGCGGGTTGATGGGGTGATCCAGGAAGTAAGCCCGGGCATGAAACTCGACCGTTATAAGGTGCATGACATTGAAACGGTCGTTGACCGCCTGGTGGTGGACACCAAGCGCAGAAAGCACTTGTCCGGCAGTTTGCAAACAGCACTAAAATACGGGAAAGGCATGGTGATGGTGGTGTCGGAAGAAGATGGCAGCGTGCATCACTTCAGCAAAAACCTGATGTGTTCACGGTCGGGGATTGCCTATAAAGATCCGGAGCCAAACACATTTTCTTTCAATTCTCCCTATGGCGCCTGCCCGAGTTGCAATGGCCTTGGCACAGTGAGTGAAATGGATTTATCAAGGATTATTCCTGATCCGGCATTGTCTATTCGCCAGGGGGGGATTGCACCCATTGCCAAATCTAAAAATGCCTGGATTACCGGTCAGTTGGAGGCCATTGGCTATAAATATGGTTTTAACCTGGATACTCCTATTGAAGGGTTTAGTGAAGAGGCCATAAACACCATCTTTTATGGTTCTGACGAAGTGTTCAGGGTAAAACATGAACGTCTTGGGGTTACCAGCACCTATGCCCTGAATTTTGAGGGGATCATCCATTTTATCCAGAACCAGTTTGAGGAAAGTCCGTCGGGATCTCTGCGCCGTTGGGCAGGCAGCTTCATGCGTCAGAAAACATGTCCTGAATGCCAGGGGCAGCGCCTGGGAAAGGAATCCCTTCATTTTTTTGTGGACGATAAAAATATTGCCGCCTATGCGGAAATGGATTTATTCCGGTTAAAAGATCAACTGGACGGATTGCCCGATCGCCTCAAGGATCGCGCCCGGCATATTGCTTCTGAAATACTGCGTGAATTGAGCCTGCGCCTGGGATTCCTTCTGAACGTAGGCCTTGATTACCTTTCACTCAACCGTCCGGCACGCAGTCTTTCGGGCGGGGAAGGCCAGCGTATCCGGCTGGCCACGCAGATTGGATCGCAGCTTACCGGGGTTTTATATATACTTGACGAGCCAAGCATCGGCCTGCATCAGCGAGACAACCACCGACTCATAGATGCCTTAAAAAACCTGCGAGACATCGGCAATTCCGTCATTGTTGTGGAACATGACAGGGATATGATCCTGGCGGCAGATCATGTGGTGGATATGGGCCCGGGGGCCGGAAGCAGGGGAGGAGAAGTGGTGGCCACGGGAACCCCGCTTCAGTTGATGAAGCAAGCCTCGGTTACTGCGGAATACCTTCGTGGGAAAAAAGAAATTCCCGTACCCCTGAAACGCCGGCATGGCAATGGAAACAAACTTGTATTGGCCGGTGCCTGTGGTCATAATCTGCAGCATGTTGACCTGGTGCTGCCGCTCGGTAAGTTAATTTGCGTCACAGGGGTTTCTGGCAGTGGCAAATCTTCCCTGATCAATGAAACCCTGTATCCGGTGTTGAGCCAGCATTTTTATCGTTCCGAAAAACCATTTCTGCCTTATGATCACTTGAAAGGGGTGGAATATCTGGATAAAGTGATCGAGGTAGACCAGTCGCCCATAGGTCGTACACCCCGGTCAAACCCTGCTACATATACGAAATTGTTTGATGAAATCAGAAAATTGTTTGCTGCGTTGCCCGAATCGCAAATACGTGGCTACAAACCCGGCCGGTTTTCTTTCAATGTAAAAGGGGGGCGATGTGAAACGTGTCAGGGTGGAGGTGTCCGGGTCATTGAAATGAATTTCCTGCCGGATGTGCATGTTCAATGCGAAACCTGCCAGGGAAAACTATATAACCGTGAAACCCTGGAGGTTCGATATAAAGGAAAAAGCATCAATGATGTCCTGGATATGAGTATCAGCCATGCCCGGCAGTTTTTTGAACACATCCCGTCGATTGTCAGCAGACTTAAAACCCTTGAGGATGTTGGCCTTGGATACATAACCCTTGGTCAGAGTTCCACCACCTTGTCGGGTGGGGAGGCCCAGCGGGTTAAATTGTCGGCCGAACTGTCGCGACGGGATACAGGGAAAACCCTCTATATTCTTGACGAGCCAACCACCGGTTTGCATTTTGAAGATGTACGGGTATTGATGGAAGTGCTCAAAAGGCTTGTTGACAGGGGGAATACTGTTTTGATCATTGAACACAATATGGACGTGATCAAGGTAGCCGACCACATCATTGATCTGGGTCCTGAAGGTGGTTTGCGGGGGGGACAAATAGTCGGTCAGGGAACCCCCGAAGAGCTGGCTGCCCATAACCAGGGTTATACGGCCAAATTCCTTGCCCAAACCCTTCAGGAAAACGGTAGTTTCTCACCAAGGCAATTCGAAGTTTAACCGGGACAGTGATACCCATCTGTCATGGGTCAGATCCAGTTGAAAAAAGTGCAATACCCCATCCTGAAGCACAGAAATGAAACGGTGATCCAGTGGGACAATGCCTTCATAGGCTTCGGGCAATAACAACACAAATGCTTCTTCATCCATGAATTCCCATCCGTCTTCGGGCCCCAGGTAATATAAGCCTAGTTTCTGGTCATCCGTTATGGCGATCACCATGTCACCCATGGCATAATAGCCGGTAATGCCTTCGGGAATTACG
>PWON01000108.1 GCA_003557385.1 Bacteroidales bacterium
ATGTCTTGCGCATGCACTAAACCCCCTTTCTCGTGGTTTTTAACCCGGGTATATTATTGTGCCCAAAAATAAAGCCCCAATAATACAATACCCCTGTTCATACTAATTCCCTTCATTATTATAATACGCAAGTGCCCGTGAATTTGAGGGGGTTGTCGGAGATATTTTTTAAAATCTTTTTCCAATGAATTCACGGATTATCTATTCGAGAGGAAACTGGAAATACTATGGACAGTTTTGCAACCTGACTATACTTTGTGATGGGATCTTTCTGGTTTCTGCCTAAGGAAACAGGAAAAATACCGGTCAATTTTGCTCCTGCATGGCAGGATTTTATGCCACACTTGTAGAACTATATAGAACATTCTAGCAATTAATGCATTACCCCTGGATTTCCTCCTAATCCGCATCTAACCAAAACACCGCATACGCATCATTGTGATCAACCCAACGATTCACTGACAAGCCATAGCATTGATTTTCTTCATGCATGGAGAAAAAAAAGCGAAGCCGTGAACAGCCTGCAGACCCGGTTGCGCTGATCATGTATTTTATCTCACAGGCATTAATATTACTACTTTTGTAGTAGGGATAAATACACACAACGGGTCATGCTGGTTCCCTTCATACCAGCTATAATATAAGCAACATTAGAATGTCATGACCATTTGGACGCGATGACTTCCTGGCTAAATTTGGACGCTGACAGCCGGGGGTGAGCCAGTGGCGTAACCGGCCAATTATTGCAGGTCGGTATTTTTTTCTCTTCGCACGTTTCCAATTTCCAATTCCCGGGGATAGACAAACTGATGTCTGTTCCCTGTAATACGCTGGTTCTTGGCTGTTGATGAATATCTACTAAAGGGAATGGACGTGGTGATGTTCCAAAAGAGTCGCTCTACGGAAGAAGAATCAACTCAAGAGCAATTAAGAATCTATACTCTGGGCCGGTTCCAGGTTCGGTTTGGCGGGCAAACCCTTTTTGCCGAAAGCAGAGGTTCCCAAAAGACCGGGCAGCTTTTCATGTACCTGATTACCCAACGGGATAAACTGGCTGCTCCTGAAGCCATCCTGGAAGCCCTCTGGCCGGATCAGGAGTACAGCAATCCCAAGAATGCCGTAAAAATCATGGTCCACCGCCTTAGGAAAAAGCTGGTAGAGCAGGGAGTGCCCCAGGCGAAGTCTGTTTTCAGCTGCAAGTACGGCTTTTACGGGTTTAACCACGATAGCGCTCACTGGCTGGACGCAGAGGCTTTTGAAAACCTCTGCCAGAAGGCCCATGACCTGACAGAGGGGGATCCTCTCCGTGCTGCCGAGCTGTACAGGCAGGCGCTGGCCCTCTACCGCGGAGACTATCTCCCCGAGTGCCTTTACTGCGACTGGGTTCTACCGCTACGCCACTATTACAGGCGCCTTTTTGTCAGAAGTGTGTCAGAACTCCTGGCGATCCAGAAAAAGCATCAGCTTTATTCCCAGCTGCTCAAAGACTGCGAAAAAGCCCTTTATATCGATCCCTTCGACGAGGACCTGCACCTGCGTTACATAGAAGCCCTGCTGGAGGAAGGCAAAACCAACCGGGCACGGGCCCATTACACGCACATTACCGCTTTGCTCTACCACGAATTGGGCGCCAAGCCCTCCCCGGAAATGCGGCGTATCTACCGCACTATTTTGAAAAAACAAAACGAGCATCCGGGACTCAATTTCAGCGATTTCCAGCAAAAGCTGCAAGAACGGGACGAAACCTGGGGGCCTCTCATCTGTGAACACGATGAATTCGTGCTGTTTTGCAGGTTGGAAAAACGCAAAGCGGAAAGAAACGGCACCCCGGTTCACCTGGGATTTTTGACCCTGACCGGTCCGGATTTCCAACCCCCTGCTTCCGCCCAGCTGCAGGTCTCCATGGAGCAATTAAACCAGGTGCTGCTCTCCGGGCTTCGTCGAGGAGACGTGATTACCCCCTGGAACGAAAGCCAGTTCATGTTGCTGCTTCCAGGATTGAGCCTGGACCAGGCCGAAAAAGTCCTGCAGCGCGTCAACGCTATGTTCACGACTCCCCTACCCCGCACAGACGTAAACCTGCGCTGCAGCGTCCACCCCATACTCCCCTTGATAGACCTCTAAGCCCCGTTATTTCCACTGAAAATTATAGCCCAGCCGCAGCCTCACTGCGGTTCTTTTTATTCCGCCCGCTTTAACCATCCTCAACAGACTCTCCTGCCACCAGGCATCTACCTGCAGCGCATCTCCATCTTCCCAGGAACCATCTCACAATATTGGAAATATTTCTGACAATTGAAACCGAGATGAAACTAGAATGCAACCGTCCAGCTAGCAAAAATATAACCCGCCTGTAACTCCTATGAAACGAGTATGATACCGCCCTATGGTAAAGTATATTCAGATTATTTTATCGATGAAGGCCCTCTCATGACATCTATTGCCTGGCGGATCCAGCGTAAAGATACGCTCCTGGTCCCGACACCGTTCAACATCTACTAGGAAAGAGGAAGGGATCATGGAGCAAAAAAACCATACAGAATCGCGACCAAAAGGCGGAGACTCTGCCTTCCTCATTCGCATTCTCTTTCGGCAGAACGCCACCTGGATGGGGGAAATCCAGTGGTTAGACGGGGAGAAAAAACTCTACTTCCGCAGCCTGCTGGAGCTGGTCATGCTCATGCAGGAGGCCCTGGATACCAGCGACACCCCTCCGGCAGACTACAGTGTAAGGAATTGGGGAAAGGGAGAAGAGGCCGCATTATGAAATAACCAAGATCTTCAATAGCAATTAATGAACAAAAGCAGGTGATTTCCCATGACGAACCTCCAGCGCCGCATGGAAACCCACCGGCGCCGGCAGATGAGGAGGAAAGTGGTGAAAAAACAGATCATTTCAGAAACGAAACGGGCCGCGGCGCTGCTGCTCATCGTAGCCATGTTCTTTTCGATCGTAAAAATGCCTGTGGCCTATGCCTATTTTACCACCGAAGCACCCCGGGAATCAGAAGGCCTGGCCTTTTTAATTAGCGGAAAAAAAGACCCTGATGTGAACGTGGGGGCCGATTTAACGATTTCCAGGCCTTTCCTCTTTGAAGAAGAAGACGACCTCCAAGTAGAAAAGGAAGAAAAAACCCTCGCCTCCACGGAGACCTCCAGCAGGACCCTGCTTTTCTCCATGGATGACCAGGAACTGGATACGGAGCAGGAACAGGAAACCTCCCGCAGCGGTGATTTCCGGTCGCCCTACGAAGGCGAAACCGTGGAAGTAGAAATCACCATTTTCGAGCAAGATTTCAGCATTGAGAACATCTTTATCCCTTCCACAAAGCTCCATTACGAGGACCAAATCAGCTTTGCCCTGGAAGGGCACATCGAGGAAGATCAGCTTATCGCAACCTTTGATCTCTACCAGGTCTGGTCCTGGTTTAAAGATATGTCTTCCGTTCCCGATGACGTCACGCTGCAGGTATCCGGGGAAGGATATCGCGATGCCGGTGACGTCTTTTTCTTTGCCGGGGAAGCCAGCATCCCCCTGAAGG
>PWON01000224.1 GCA_003557385.1 Bacteroidales bacterium
AATCATGTTCAGTGTAACATTGGCCAGCGCAAACCCAAACAGGACGCTTACCTTCCGCGATGCATTCGGTCGCACATTGATCCAGCCAATCAAGGTGGAAGAAGCCAGTGACTCCCTTCCCTTCGAAGTAGAGGCAGAGTTCGCCCGCATGCGCCAGGAAGCCGCCAATCAGGTATTTGACCTGTCAGAACTCATGAAACCAGAAGTTGAAGAGCCGCTTCCTTTCGACCTGGAAAAAACGTTTATCACCGCCAAAGAATAACACCCATCAAAAGGTTTTGAATACGTGTTGGTTTTGGGCCCGCCCGCAAAGGCGGGCTTTTTTTTGCTTCTGCAGCAGTGTTGGTAGAAATGCAACAGGAAACCGTCGCAGGAGTAAGACAACGAAGAAAGGTTTTTTCAATACAACAACAGCATTGTTTTGCTTTGACTGTGTCGTGTTGTTTGGACGCGGCATATGTACAGCCCTTGCGGCAAACCCATTGCATCCCATACCAGGCGATGGGTTCCGGCAGCAAACTCTCTTTCCGCCAACCGCACAACCAGGGCGCCGAGCATATCGTATACATCCACTACCACCTTTCGGGGGACGTCCAGGCTGAACTCAATGGTGGTTTGACCATGGAATGGATTGGGATAATTTTGTCGCAGATGTACCCCGGCAATCTGTATTGTTTCTGATGGGTCTTCAGCTGTTAACTCAATGCCCCCTGTCTTGTAAACCGCCACCCCGTTGTACCGGGTCGAAATCCACTTGTTGCCCCGGGCATCCAGGGTGATGTCGGTAATCGAATTGTGCGGAAGCGGGGAATTATCCGAGGTGTACACGGCCCACTCCTGTCCGTCGAAACGGGCCATGCCATCATACACCGTCCCAACCCACAAGACGCCATCTTCATCGAGGGCAAGGGCCCTGACCTCATTGCCCGGGATTTCGGAATTTTCCGTATTGTAAACCGTCCAGCCCAATCCATCAAAATGGGCCAGGCCGCCACCCCAGGTGGCCACCCACATGGTCTGATCCGGATTGATCAGAATATTTCTGACATAGTTGTTTGGAATACCGGAATTGCCGTCGTTCCATACATGCCAGTAAAGGCCATCGTATTTTACCAGGCCATGATTGTTAAAACCCACCCAGATATTGCCTGCCTCATCCAAAGACAGGTAAGAAATACTGTTGTCAGGGATCCCCGAATTGGAAGTGTTGTACACGGTCCAGGCTTCCCCGTCAAAACTGGCCAGGCCGCCACCCCAGGTGCCGGCCCACAGTGTGTTTTGTTTATCGAAAAGCATTACCCGCACTTCATTTGAAGGAAGGTCTGAATTGTTGCGGTTATATGCCGCCCACTCCGAACCATCATATGTTACCAGGCCCGAAAACTCCGAACCAAACCACACATTTTCATGCCGGTCGATGGCTATGGTCCATATGTTGGCTTCGGGAATCCCCGAATTGTGTTCATTGTATTCCAAAAACAGCGGGTGCGGAAAGCCTTGCAGGTAAAATGCGCCGCCGCCATGGGTTGCCACCCAGGCATTGCCTTGGTTGTCGTGGGTCATCATCCGAACATGGTTTTGCCAAAAACCTGTATTGCCTGTATTGAACACCTCCCAATCTTCGCCATCAAACCGGACAAGCCCGCTCAACAGGGCACCCATCCATATCTCCCCGGCTTGGCTGTGGATGATGCATTTCACGCGATTGGCAGGATTGTCAGAGTTAGCCGGGGTAAAGGTCTGCCATTGTTCCCCGTCAAAACGGGTCAGCCCCCCTCCGTCTGTCCCCACCCACAATACATCATCAGGATCCAGGTGCACATCCAGTATGCGGTTGTTCTCCAGGCCGCTGTTTTCTGTGGTATACACATCCCACCCTCCCTCCGGGGGAATATATACCAGCCCTGAATAGGTTCCCACCCAGGTGCCCTGATCAGCATCATGGGCAAAACCATATATCCGGTTGCTTGGCAAGTCGCTGTTGTCGCGATCGTACACCACCCAGGTGTCATCATCAAAAACAGCCAGCCCGTGCGAACTTGTGCCAACCCATAATCTTTCCCCGGGGTCAATGCCAAGGGTCTGGATTGAAGAAGAAGGCAGGTCGGAATTTTGATTTGTATACACGGTCCAGTCGCCATGATCATAGCGGACCAAGCCTTGCTGTGTGCCGATCCATGCAGCGCCCTCCCGGTCAAACACAATGGCCTCAATGCGGTCGACGGGAATGTCTGAATTGCCGGTATTGTACACAGAAAAAACATCCCCGTCGTACCTGGCCAGTCCTCCACCCCATGTACCGATCCAAAGAACCTCTTCCTGATCAAAAGCCAGGGCACGGATGTTGTTGTCGGGGAGTCCCGAATCCCCGGCAAGAAATACCGTCCAAACCGGATCCTGGTATTGCACCAGGCCATTTTCCCTTGTGCCAATCCACAAAGCCCCATCCGCATCAAAAGCAAGTGCATCGATATAATTACCGGTAAGTCCCGTGGTACCACGATTGTACACAATCCATTCAGCGTGTGGCTGGGTGGCATTTGCGATCAGGGCAAAAAAAGCCAACATCCCACACAACAAGATGTTTGAAAGATGCCTCCACAGGCCGGCAACCGCTGTACATTGTTCCATGACCATGTTGTTAGTTGTTTGCGCGAACCGAAAGGGCTTGCTGGATATTCATTACATCAGGAATACAAATGTCTGCAAAACACTCCAGGGTGACCGGACACACCGACAAACAATCCGACACCAGTCCCATATGCACGGAATTCTGACATACATGAGGCCACATCGTGGCACCCCGGCAAATAAATACCGGCGTGGTGGGACCGGTCCTGTCTACTGTCAGCCAGCCGAGCACAGACCCAAGCCCGCAACCAAGCATCGCCTTGGCCGCTTCTTTGGCAGCATAGGTGGCTGATTTTAACACCCGGCGTTCAGGGATGATGTCGTATGCGGAGAACAACCGGAATGCATTCGTTTTTTCAATGCCCGCAACATCAAAGGCATGGACGGCGGCCAGGGTGGTAAAGGCAGCCGCCGCACGGAAATAGACCTGCTGATCAGGACCGGACTGCCCGGCCTGGGCTTGAATCTCATCAAAATCGCTGGAATAATGATCCAAAAACCATCTTACATCGTCAAACGCAACATCCACATCAGCTTCAAACCAGTCGAGGAGGTCATATAAGTTTCCCGGCCGGATATTCAGGGTCAGGGTGTCTTCCTGGCCTTCGAAAAAAAACGAATGGGGGGCCTGTTCCGGGTCAAAAGCTTCGTCGCCGGGTTGCCGCCGCAGTGAAATGGATACTCCGGGGGCCGTCCAGGATATGGGATAGATTTCTTCATTGAAGATGATGGTCGACAAGCTGCCGTCGGGAAATTCAATGGTGACATGGGTCACATCCATCCCTGAAGCCAGCTCTTTGTTACCAGGGCGCTTTTCTTGATTGCCATTTTCTTCATTTTCTCCGCGCAATCCGAAGAAGTATGAAGAGGTTCCATCTTCGTTGTCAATCACAA
>PWON01000127.1 GCA_003557385.1 Bacteroidales bacterium
TCCGACAACGACAATGTTTTTATTGTGCCTTCTGATGACGAAGAGCATTACGAGATCCATTTCATTGACGTGGGTCAGGGCGATGCAATCCTTGTCATCACTCCTGAAAAGATCATGCTGGTTGATGGCGGGCCCCGCCAGAGTGGCGTGGTTTCCTATCTGCAGGCCCTTGATATTGAATACATAGATATTGTTATTGGCACCCATCCCCATGCCGACCATATTGGTGGATTAATCAGTGTTTTTCATGAATTTGAGGTAGGAGAAGTGATTGATCCCGGAGTTGTTCATACTACCGTGACATTTAATGATTACCTGACGGTTATTGATTTTTATGAGATTCCCTTTACCGTGGGGCGCAAAGGGATGGAATGGCAGCTTTCTGAAAATGCACACATGGTGTTGCTGCATCCCGTAAACCCCAGCAGCAACCACCTTAATGACGCATCCATTGTTTCACATGTTACCCTTGGTGAGATCACCCTGCTGCTTACCGGTGACGCGGAGCAATTCGCAGAACAAAGGCTTTTGGAAGAGCCCGGTCTTTTGCCCAGCCATATTCTTAAAGTAGCCCACCATGGCAGCAACACCAGCTCTACCATGCCCTTTTTAGAAGCAGTAAACCCCGAGGTCAGCGTGATCATGTGCGGTCAGGACAATCCTTACGGACATCCGCATGGACCGGTATTGGAGCGGTTGGAGGCGATCGGCACGGAAATATACCGCACCGACCTCCATGGACATATTGTGGTTGAAACAGATGGCGTAACCTACACAGTCAATATTAACTGAAACAAAACCAGAAACACATGAAAGGAGTCGTTGACAGAATTGTTGACAACATTGCCGTTGTTATTTTTGAAGATCAGGGCGTTGAATTGAATGTGCCCATGCAACACCTGCCGGAAGGAACCATTGAAGGCACCTGGCTTGCCATTGGTTTCACCATCGACGAGGAACAAACCTCAGACATGTACAAAAAAAACAAGACCTTGCTCGACAAACTGATTGGCAGAAAGAGAAAGAATTAGCCCGCTGCATCAGGTGCCCGGAACGTAATGGAATATGGCAAAAAAATGGCAGATGGCACCACCCAGCACAAACAAATGCCACACCACGTGGTTGAAGCGGTTTTTGGTAGTACGCAGATAAAAAATGATACCACCGCTGTAAATCAGGCCGCCTGCCAGTAACAAATACAGGCCCCCGGCTGGAACTTCCCGCACCAGCGGTCCTATGGCAATGAGAATGATCCAGCCCATCAGGAAATAGATCATGGCAGAGATCAGGCGGAGGCGATCGCTGTAGAAAAACAGTTTAAACACCACCCCGGCTATGGCCAGGCCCCAGATCACACCGAATATTGTCCAGCCCCAGGGGCCTCGCAAACTAACCAGTGTAAATGGGGTGTATGTGCCTGCGATCAAAATATAGATCGAGACGTGATCAAATATATTCAGAAAGGCCTTGATTCGCTTTTTACGGAAACTGTGAAAGAGTGTCGAAGCGGTGAACATCAGAATAAGGCTGGCCCCGTAAATGCTGAAACTTACAATTTGCCAGGCATCCCCATGCTTGCTCGTGGCCGCAATCACCAGCAGTACAACCAGCCCGGCAATACTAAGCAACACCCCCACTCCATGCGTTATGCTGTTGAGGATCTCATCAAAATACAACACCCATCGTCTGCGTTCCATGACCGGGCAAAGATAAGGCAATTATCCTCATATATGCCCGCGGACGCGTTAAAAAATAACGAATTAGAATAGAAAAAGCATTATGGAAGCAGATACAATGAGTAATAAGGAAACAAGATAAATTGCCCAGTAATGCCTTGGCCTGGCCGGGTTTTTCCCGAACAAGCCTGTGTTGATCCTGTATATCCAGCTCCTGTTTCTTGATACGTAGATGTAAACATAGTCGGAAAGCACACGAAACAACCATATGTTCCTGTAAAGGGGCATAACCCATTTCCATTTTTTCCCATAACGGGATAAGGCCTGAAAAACAGCCTCCGGTCCGCCATATACCCTGCCATCGGTATCAATAAACCGGATGGCCTGCCTGAAATACTTCAGGTCAATATCGGGAAAATCGCGGTATGCTTTTTGGAAAGGTATGTATTCAATGCGGTCACCGGTTAGCAACCTCCACTTGATGGCCCAGTAATGGCATAAACCACAGTCCCCGTCCCAGGCCATCAGGGCCTTGTTGTTGGGCGGATACTTTGTGTTGTGTATTCTTTTAAAAGCGGCCAAAACAAATATTATAGCAGTTTTAACACCATTGTATTACTATAAACAATGCATCAAAGGGATTGTTGTGTTCAGGAACGATTTCTCCGGGTTTAAGGGTAAGCAGAACCGGCTCTGATGTTTCATTCCGGAACATGATCCGTCCATCCACGCCGGAGTTTACCCTCTTCGCCAGGGATTTTGTGTTTTTGGCAAGCATATTATTCCCTGATCATGGTCAACAACATCTTGAACTTCTCTGTGGCGAATACTGCATGCGGTATATTGGCAGGCATAATAATCGTATCCCCTTCTTTCAATGCATAAGGCTTTTTGTCGATGGTAATCTCTGTTTGACCCTCCACCACTTGTACCATGGCATCAAAAGGTGCTGAATGCTCACTCAGTTTTTGCCCTCTGTCAAAAGCAAAAAGGGTAATGTTGCCGGTGGTTTTTTCAATAACCCGTTTGCTTACCACCCCGTTTTCTGCGTATTCAATATTGTGTTTCAATTGAATGATTTCGCTGTGATTGAATGTTCCCATATGTTATATTTTTAAAAAGGATTGAACTGAAATGCAAATATACATAAAAGTATTAAAGTACCTAATAAATTAAATCAATTTGCAAATACATCTATCTATTTTATTGACACATATGGTTATTTTCGTAACTTTCGAACCTAAATAAGCAAAGACTGCCGCATAATAAACCTTAACATTACTGACTTGGACAGAAATAAACTACTTACCTTACCAAACCTGCTATCATTATACAGGATCATTGCATTTCCATTTATCCTGTGGTTTATTATCAGGAAAAGTGTTGTCTTATTTGCTGTTTTTCTGATTATTAATCTGATCACTGATGTTTTGGATGGGTTGATTGCCCGGATGTTCAATATGCAAACCGAGCTGGGCGCACGACTTGATTCAATTGGTGATATGGGTACTTATATGCTGGGATTTCTGGGTATTTATGTTTTCAAATGGGAAGATATTGCCCCGCATATGACCCCCCTGCTGGTATTCATTGGTTTGTGCATTTTGCTGGTAATGATTGCGCTGATCAAGTTCGGCCGCCTGCCCAGTTTTCATCTGTACTCATGGAAAATCGGGGGTTACATCCAGGGCCTTTTCTTTATTGTTTTATTCACATTTGGGTTTTATCTTCCGTTATATTACCTGATGGTTGGCTGGGCTATTTTGGCTGCCCTGGAGCACATTGCCATTCAACTGGTCATAGCACAAATGCGCTCGAATGTTAA
>PWON01000174.1 GCA_003557385.1 Bacteroidales bacterium
CACCTGAATGTAAAATCATTCAAGGTGCCCAATGCTGTGAATAAGCTTGTATACAGGTTTTTCCGGAAATCCAAGGCGCAACGTTCATATGAATATGCGATGTATTTGCTTGCCAGGGAAATCGGCACGCCGCCACCTGTTGCTTATATTGAATACCGGGGGCTTTTTTCGTTGCGGAATAGTTATTTTGTCAGCATGCACATAGCAGAAGACTTGACGTTCAGGACATTGATTGATCATCCCGATTATCCCGACAGGGAAGAGATATTGAGGCAATTTACCCGTTTTACCTATCGTCTGCACCGGGAGCATATTCAGTTTCTGGACCATTCGCCCGGCAACACCCTGATAAAAAAACAAGCCGGGGAGAAGTACGGTTTTTACCTTGTAGACCTTAACAGAATGAAGCTAAATGCAAGGATGGACTTTGACGACTGTATGAGAAATTTTGCCCGCTTATCGGCTACAGAAGAAATGTTACGGATCATCAGCGACGAATATGCAACCATATCCGGCCTTGATCAGGAGAAGATATTTCGCAGGATGCAACACCACACCCTGGAAAACAATAAACGGCGCTTACGCCAGAAAAAGATCAATAAACAACTGGGTAAATACAAGCAGTAGCGGATCAGTCTTTATTCTTACCCTCCTTGGTGGTATCTTCCTGTTCCTCTTCCTCTTCCTCTTCTAGCTTCTCTTCCTCATCCTGCTCTTCTTCCTTTTTTTCTTCTGCTTCATCAGTCTTTTTTTCCTGATCCTTTTCTTCTGAAGCATCCCCGGTGTCTTCTTTTTTTCCAAGGTCTTCAAAAGAAATGTCTGTTGTCTCTTTTTCGGGTTTTTCCATTTTTTCAGGCTGCTCCTCCCTGATAATCTCTCCCTGAAGATCATCTATGGCCTTATACACTTCTTCCAAAGTTTCCTTAAACTTTTCGAAGTCTTCCCTGTATAAGAAAAGCTTGTGTTTCTCGTAAAAAAACTTGCCTGTTTGCTGGTTAAACCTTCTCTTACTCTCTGTTATGGTAAGATACAACTCATTGGAACGTGTCGATTTTACATCAAAAAAGTAGGTTCGTTTCCCTGCCCTTACTGCTTTTGAATAAATATCGTCCCTGGGAACATTGGTGCCAAATTCATCCATGGTAAAACTCCTGTTTTCTTTCTTTTCTAAATTGTTTTTGGCAAAAAATAAAGAACTTCAGACCTATGATTGGTCCGGAACAAATTTACTAAATGCGTTCAAATATAGAAAAAAAATAACTTACTTTTGCATTGATTTGGCAGGCTAGTCAATCGGATAACACTTGAACACTATTCCATGCTCAACAGAAGACATCTTCGTGTAAAGGTTTTGCAGAGCTTGTACGCCTATTACCAATCCCACAACCATGACCTGGCCTCGGGGGAGAAAGAGCTGTTGTATGGCATCGAGAAGATCTATGACATGTACCTGCTTCAACTGACCTTGCTGGCTGAACTTGTGGTCCAGGAAGAACGCATCCTGGAAGAAAATGCATTGAAACACCTGCCTACACCTGCAGACCTGAACCCCAACCGCCGTTTTATCGAAAACAGGTGTTTGCAGATGATCCTGAATGACCAGGCGTTACAGCATGAGGCTGCCAAAAGGACTCTTCACTGGCGGGATGAACGGGAACTGGTCAGGAAACTGATCCAGCAGATCAAACAGCAGAATTATTATGTTGCATATATGGAAGGGGAGGACGGAGAGATAAAAGATGATCTTCGTTTTGTGCTCAGGATGTTGCAAAAAAGCATACTGCCTTTCGAGGCACTGCATTCTTTTTATGAAGAGAAATCCATTTATTGGATTGATGATTGGGAATTGGTCAACAAAATGCTTATCAAAACCTTAAAAGAGTCTGTGCTTGAAAGGGGACACCTCGCCCTGATGGGATTGTTTAAAGATCCGACCGACCGCGATTTTGCAAAGGAGTTATTCAAAAAAGCCATTGTAAACCACCAGGATTTTAACCGGATTATTTCGGCCAAAACCATGAACTGGGATGTGGAACGCATTGCCCTGATGGACATGATCATCATGGAAATGGCAATGACAGAGATCCTGAAGTTCCCTGAAATTCCCGTCAAAGTTAGTCTGAACGAATACATTGAGCTTTCAAAAATGTATAGTACACCCAAGAGCAAGGTTTTTATAAATGGTGTGCTGGATAAGCTGGTGGAAGAATTTGTCAGGGAAAAAAAGATCAGCCCGCAAGGTTCGGACCATCATGGCAGCACTAAGGAATGATTTATTAACTTTGTCAATAAATATCATATTGTTTAACAAAAATGCGATGCAATGAATTTGCTGTATGTTTATTTGATGGTTCCCTCTGAAAATGGTGGTGGTGGTTTGGGTGCTTTTTTGCCCCTTATATTGATCATCCTGGTATTTTACATGTTTTTTATCCGGCCGCAGATGCGCAAGCAGAAACAGGCCCGGAAATACAGAGAAAACCTCAAGAAAGGAGATAAAATCATTACCATTGGCGGTATTCATGGTAAGATTGTAGAGGAACAGGAACGTTCATTCACCATTGAAGTGGAAGGAGGCAACAGGCTTCGTGTGGAAAAGTCAGCCATTGCCATGGACGGGGCATCAGAGCAGCTTGGCGACAAACGCTAATGAACTGGAAACTATTATGGCGTAAAAAAGATGTATTGACTCCCACAGAGGCTGCAAGCAAACGGAGGGTTTACATTTTTGCTGTGTGCCTGGTTTGCAGCGCCCTCTTTTGGTTGTTTACAAAGCTTTCGCAAGAGAGTCAAGCCAATATCGACCGGCTGGTTTTGTTCAAAAACTTTCCTGAAGGTATGGTGGGTGTGGCTCAGAGCGACAGCCTGGTTTCTTTCACTCTGGAATCGACTGGACTCCGGTTGATTGTTGAACATTTTTTCCCGGCAAACGAAACCTTGTTGTTCGAAGTGGGCTCGTCACCTGTGGTGACCCGTGCAGACCAACAGCATCATTACCTGACAAAAACTATGCTTATAGAGGGCCTGGAGAGAACCATTGAAGGCAGGGCCAGGGTGATCGATGCCGATACCGATACCATATTTGTTCAGACGGTACCTTCAAGTCAAAAACAGCTGCCGGTTGTTATAGATGCGGATATATCCTTTGAAAGACGCTTTGACCAGTATGGTGATGTGACCATTATACCCGACAGCATCTGGCTGTCTGGTCCGCAGACCGTACTGGATACCCTGGAATACCTGACCACGGAATACTGGGAAACAGGTAATCTTAAAAAAACGACACAGCGTGATTTACGTATACAAAAACCGGCAGATCTGCCGAGTCTCACAATGGAAGAAACCAGTGTGTCGGTGACGGTTCCTGTTGAAGAATTCACGGAAGCATATAAGGAACTGCCAATCCATATTTATTGCCCCGGCCGGTTTCCGCAAAAAGACCTGCGCCTGTTTCCCGATCATGTCAGGGTAGGGTATCTGGTAGCCCTTCGTGATTATCGTGCGGTAAGTGAGCAAATGTTCCATGTTGCCGTTATTTGCCCCCAGGCCACAGGAAATTCAGGCGAAAGGCTTCCCTTGAACCTGGAAGCATACCCTTCTTTTGTGGAAATCCTGTATTTAAGGCCCGAACAGGTGGAATATATTATTCTTGAATAAAAAGTAAATAAATCAACGGATGCTTCTTGTCGGACTTACAGGAAATATTGGCAGTGGAAAAACCACGGCAGCCCGTCTGTTTGAAAAACTTTCGGTGCCTGTATACCATGCTGATGATAAAGGCCGGCAAATGCTGACCCTGCCCGGGGTAATAGATAAGCTATGCATGTTGTTTGGTGATTCGATCCTGGATACAAATGGGCAGATTGACCGCCAGCACTTAGCCGGTATTGTATTTAATGACCCGGAAAAGCTGGTACAATTGAATGCTGTCATCCACCCTTTGGTAAGGGATGATTTCCGTATTTGGACAAATAAGCACAGTCAAGCGGATTACGTTATTCAGGAAGCCGCCATTATGGTGGAAACAGGACAGGCCGGGAACTTTGATAAGATTATCATGGTAACGGCCCCTGAAGAACTCCGTATCCAAAGGGTTTGTATACGTGATGGGACAGACCGGGAAAAAGTGATTCAAAGAGCTCAGCATCAAATGAATGAGTCGGAGAAGGCAAAGGCTGCGCATTACATTATTATCAACGATGGAACAAAGGCATTGCTTCCCCAGGTGCTTAAGATTCACAAGGAATTGACACAAATGGCACTACACCGGGCATAACGTGCCGGCAAAATAAAATAAGCTGGTGGATTCATGCGTTTTTTAGCAGTAAGCTTCCATAATAAAGATTTGTGTTGTTAAGAAAGATCATATTGTCATTATGTTTAATCTATTTGCTTTCCGCGAATGGGCAAGCCTGGGGTCAGCGCCAGGCAGGCCGCGTATATGAATTTCTTAACCTGCCGCAAACTGCCGTGATCACCTCCATGGGTGGTTATGGGTTTCCCTCCCTGGTTCCGGATACCGGAATGTCGCTCATGATCCCTTCCTTGCTGAGTCAGGATCACAACAATTATTTGTCTTTGAATTTTGTAAGTTATTTTGATGATATCAACTACGGGACAGTAGCCTTTACCCATCACATGGAGGGTCTTGGACATTTTGCCGGGTCTGTTCAATACATCAATTATGGCCGTTTTATCGAAGCCAACGAACTGGGTCATGTAACCGGGGAATTTACTGCCGGCGAATACAGCTTTCAACTGGGTTGGGGCAGGATGCTGAACGAACAGTTTGCCATTGGCAGCAATCTGAAGGTGATCTATTCCTCATTTTACGAATATTCTTCTCTGGGGTTGGCCACAGACGTATCGGTGTCTTACCACAATGCAGAACATCTTGTTGCTGCTTCTGTGGTGGCCAGGAATATTGGCCGGCAAATCACCACGTATCATGAGGGCAATCGTGAATCGCTGCCATTTGACCTTGTTTTGGGAGTTACCAAAAAACTGGCCAATGCACCATTTCAATTTTCCCTGGTGGCCCACAACCTGCATCATTTTGACCTGAGCTACGACTCCCCCCTTTTGCTGCCGGACCATTTTGACGGGGGCGAAACAAACGGGTCTTTTCAGGAGAGGGCCGGGGATGTTGCCGGCAACGTGATGCGACATATCATACTGGGTGTCGAATTTACACCCATAGAAAATTTTGCATTGCGGGCAGGATATAATTACCGGAGACGACAGGAAATGAAAGTGGATACCCGCTTGTCTACGGTTGGTTTTTCATGGGGTTTTGGCTTAAGGGTTTCCAGGTTCCAAATCAATTACGGCCGTTCACACCATCACCTGGCAGGCGCCAGCGACAGCGGATTGTCTGCACCCAATCACATCTCCGTGAGCACCAGCCTGCAAGAATTGTTTTCGAGGCCCGATACCAGCAAACAGTGAAATTGTTTCTCAATATTCAGGCAATATCCTTTGGGACGGTCATCCCGTTTATTTTGATGTTTGTTTTACAGGCTTCATTATTGAGTCCGGATGCCACCGCTGATGAACCTGTACCGGATACCCACAGGGGTTTTTGGGTGTTCTTTACCGATAAGGCAGGGGTGCAGTTTGATCCGTATACTTTTTTTGATCAAAAAGCCATAGAACGCCGCCTGGCCCATAATGTGTGTCTGTATGACAGCCTTGATTACCCGGTGCGCAAAGACTACCTGGATTCGCTGGCTGTATTGGCAGATCAGCCCACGGTGGTTTCCAGGTGGCTGAATGCTGCACATGTATATACCCATCCCGGCATTGCATTTGACCTGGAATCGCTTGATTTTGTCAAAAAGGTGCAGCCTGCTGGCATTCGCCTGCTGCCTGCCGCATACCATAATGCCGATACGGAATATGTGTCTGTCAGAAGCCGCGACAGGGCTTTGTTTATTGCCCAAAAAGAGCATATGGCCGCCCACCGGTTTACAGAAAACGGATTTAATGGTGAGGGCGTCCGCATTGCTGTTTTTGATGCCGGGTTCAGGGGAGTGAAATCAAATAAGGCTTTCCGGCATCTGGTCAAAAACGGGCAAATTGTGCGCACCTGGGATTTTCACCGCAACCGGGAAAACGTTTTTGCCTACAGCATACATGGTACAATGGTTTTATCTGCCATTGCCGGCATTGTTGATGATGGCCCGCTCGGTATTGCCACCGGGGCGGAATTTTTGCTTGCGCGTACCGAGATCTTTCGTGAACCCATGGTGGAAGAAAAATACTGGCTGGCTGCCATGGAGTGGGCAGACCGGCATGGTGCCGACATCATCAATTCTTCACTTGGGTATGTGTTTCACCGTTACTTTCCTGAACAAATGGACGGCAGTACGTCCCTGGTAGCTCAGGCAGCCGGCATTGCTGCGGCAAAAGGCATCCTGGTAATCAATGCAGCAGGCAATATGGGAAACAACAGGCATTGGCGAATCATTGTCACCCCGGCCGACGCCGATAGTGTGTTGACCGTGGGTGCACTGGATTTTCCCTCTTTGATCAGGGCCGGATACAGTTCCACAGGACCGACGGCGGATGGCCGGATGAAACCCAATGTAAGTGCCCTTGGAACAGTGGTTGCCGCAACAAGAAATCGTCTGGTAACCCCCAGCGGGACTTCATTTGCCAGCCCGCTTGTAACCGGATTTGCTGCCTGTTTGTGGCAAAAATTCCCAACCTACTCCAATATGGATATTTTCAGGGCCATTGAAAGAAGCGCTTCCCTTTTCCCATATTACGATTATGCCCATGGGTTCGGAACACCGCAGGCTTGCTATTTCTTTGACAGCCAGGCTTTATTTGTCACGCCAACTTTCGATCTGGTCAGAGGGGACGAATATATTGACATCATTCTGAGGGAATACATCAGCATGCACCCTGATGAGAAAAGTCGCGCAGATAGAGAAAATGAATATCTTTACTACCAGATAAAAGATGCCGGCGGTGGCATTGCGCAATATTTTGTTGCAGACCTTGAAGGGACCAACAAGGTGCGCCTTCCGGTTCACGACTTTGAGGTCGACCAGCAATTGCTGGTTCATTTCAGGGGGTATACCGCAGGCATTGTTATTGATTAAGTTGGTATGCGGATATTTGCGATTTTTACCCATTTGTTTTTTTTCTTGGCTCTTTTTCAGGTCAATGCGCAAACGGTTATTATTGCCGAAGATGTACGTAACGATCGCGACCAAAGGGAATATGGCATGAACCGACGGCATTACTCCCATTCATGGATTGGGATCCGTTTTGTGGCAGGATCGCCTGAAAACCAGGGGGCTGATGTTTATACCGGACGGTCCAGGGCCATTGAATACGGATACCGTTATAAAAGACGCTTTTCTGATATTTTTTCAGCGGGTGCAGAGTTCCAAGCCAATCGATATGCATTTCATATGAAACAGTCTGACCATAAACTCGTCCCTGACCCGGTAATTAACGAAAAAGAAAGGCTGGTCTTTTTACAAACAGGCCTGGGGTTTTTTCAGCGCATCAATGTTGACCGGCGCGGCGATTATATCGGCCGTTTTCTGGACATTGGCGTATACGGGCACTGGTTGCCGCATGTGCGCCATATTACACACGATGAAACACCGGAAGGGGAGCGCATACGCATTCGCCGTACCCGTATGGATTATCCGAATAAGTTTGGCTATGGGGTTATGGCCCGGATTGGCATAAATAATCTTGTGCTGAGCGGAAGATTCCGTTACTCCGATTTGTTTACCGACGATGCCGGTTTGCCGGAACTGCCAAGGTGGTCGGTTGGCCTTGATATCGGCATGCACCCGTTTTAGGCTTCAGACACCTTTTCGATGATCATCAGTCCGTCGCGAAAGGGAAGCAACAAATTACGCACCCCGGCGTGTTTCCGGACGTAGTTGTTGAAACGGACAATTCCCAGGGTTTCTTCGTCGTTGTCAGAAACTTTTTCCAATACTTTACCATTCCACAAAACATTGTCGGCCAATACAATACCTCCCTGGCGAAGTTTTGGGAAGATCAACTCGAAATACCTGATGTAATTGATTTTGTCGGCGTCAAGATATACCAGGTCAAAGTGATCGTTTAGTGAGGGCAGTACATCGATGGCTTCACCGGTATGTTGTATGATCTGTTTGTTGTAACCGGCCTCCCGGATAAATCCGGCAGCAAAATCCCTCAGTTCGGGATTGTGGTCAATGGTGTGCAGCAGGCCGTCCCCTTGCAGGCCTTCGGCCAGGCAGATGGCCGAATATCCCGTATAGGTGCCGATCTCAAGGATGCGCTCGGGTTTGACCATCCGGCTGATAAACGACAACAACCGTCCCTGCAAATGCCCTGCAAGCATCCTGGGGCGCAAGACTTTTGCATGTGTGTCGCGGTTTAGTTTTTTTAAAACATCCGGTTCGGGACTGCTGAATTTTTCTGCATACTCTGCTATGCTGTCCGGTAAAAGATCCATATTGTCTTTATGAAGGTTTATAAGCCAACAAACTCAGCCCGGCTGGATCGAACAACTCATTGGCCACTTCCAACAGCTGGGATGTCGAAACGGCTTCGATTTTACGGTTTATGTCCGCCAGGGTCTCCGTTGTGTTAAAATGGAGCATATGCTTGCCAATAAATAACATCTCGTTCAGGGTTGATTCGTAAGCGATATTCACCTGGCCACATAATTGTTTTTTGGCACGTTGCAACTGCAGTGTACCGAGTTTTTGTTCCCGCAACCGGGCCAGTTCCTTATTGATCAGAGAAAAAGTTTTGTCTACAAAGGCTGGATCCGTCCCAAAATAAATGCTGATGATGCCCGCATCAGAATATGGCTGATACATACTTTCAATATGATAACAAAATCCATGTTTTTCACGTACCGACATATTAAGTCTTGAGGTCAGCCCTGGACCCCCCAGGAGATTGTTCAGCAATACTGCCGTTGTTTTAAAATCGTGGGAGAAATTGTATGCCTGGTTTCCTGTTACGCAGTGCGACTGGTGGTTTTGCCTGTTTAGAATTTGTTCCCTGGGCAGATATCCTGTATGGGGTTTCCGGACTTGTTGCCTGTTGCCGGAATTGACGTGGCCAAAATATTTTTCGGCCAGCCGGATCAGTGTCTGGAAATCAATGTGACCTACCGAACAGATCACCATCTCCTCGGTAACGTAATTTTCCCGGATAAAGCCGTTGATTTTTTCGCGGTCAAAGTTCCTGAGGTGTGCCGGGATGCCAAGTATATTACGGCCAAGTGGGTGTCCATTGAAAATGATCTCGTCAAAGTCGTCAATGATCTGCTCTGCCGGGCTGTCTTTGAATGCATTGATTTCATCAATGATGATGTCTTTTTCCTTGTTTAATTCCTTTTCGGGAAAAGAAGCATTGAATATGATATCGGCAGCCACATCAAACCAGCGTGCATAATAGGGATGCATAAAGGAGGCGTACACGCAGGTTTCTTCTTTCGAGGTATAGGCATTGATCTCCCCACCCACATTTTCCATATGGCTGAGGATGTGGAAAGCTTTTCTTTTGCGGGTTCCTTTAAATATGACGTGCTCTATGAAGTGCGCCAAGCCCTGTTCATCATGTTTTTCATCTCGCGAGCCGGCATTTATTATCATTCCGCAATGGGCTACCGGCGAAGAAGTTGGCCGGTGTATCAGCCGGATCCCGTTTGACAGCCTGTGCAGTTGGTACATCATCTTTTTTTTGCTGGAAACCGCATTGGGTAATTCACAGAGATCATCCCTTTGGAAATGCTGGTAAGCTTTCTTTTGAGCAGGGTCCTTTTCAGTTGCGGGAAATGGTCTGTCATCAAAATCCCTTCCGTATGGTCATATTCATGCAGAATAATTCTTGCGGCCAATCCGGAATACTCCTCTTCAAAATCATTAAAAAGTTCATCCTGGTATTTGATGCGGATGTTGGGCTTTCGCTGGATATCTTCCCTTAATTCCGGGAAACTCAAACAGCCTTCATTAAAGAACCAGGGTTTTCCGGTTTGTTCAAGGATCTCCGCATTAATGAATACTTTTTTGAACCCCACAAGGGTGGGTTCATCATCGGCAAAAGGGCTGGCATCAATAATAAACAGCCGGATGCTTTTGCCCACCTGGGGTGCTGCCAGCCCTACACCCTGTGCCCGGTACATGGTTTCCCACATGTCATCGATCAGTGTGGCAAGACCCGGGTAGCTCTTGTCTATGGGTTTGGCTTTTGTTTTTAACAGGGGGTCGCCGTATGCCAATATGGGTAAAACACTCATGATCTTCTCTTCATTGACCGTTGTTCAAGATAGTATTGCAGCATGATGGTGGCACTGATGGTATCCACCAGGGCTTTATTCTGTCTTGACTTTTTCTTCAGGCCGGCATCTATCATGGTCTGCATAGCCATCTGTGATGTAAAACGTTCGTCTATTCTTTCAACAGGTATGAGTGGAAATTGTTTGCGCACCTGTCGCACAAATGGTTCAATATACCTTGACGCATCTGAAGCACGGCTTTGCATGTCAACGGGTTTGCCAATGACAATGCATTCGACATCTTCTTTCTGACAATAATCCTTTAGAAATGAGATTGCATCTTTTGAATGCACTGTGGCCAGTCCGCCTGCGATTATTTGCAGGTTGTCGGTAACAGCCAGCCCCACTCTTTTCCTGCCATAATCAATGGCCAAAATCCTTCCCATCCCGGCTTTTTTTGCAAAGATACACAATCATCCATATATTTATGGAGACTGGCTTGCCAATGGGCAGAAATAAGTCCTATATTTGTACAGTTTGTTGTGTTGTTGAAATGCTTAAAACCATGGGTCAATTGAAAGAAACCGTTGAGGCGGCGTGGGAGGACCGCTCCATGTTGTCGGATGGACGTGTACGGCAAGTTATAGATGAGGTGATTGCCTTGCTTGATGCAGGTCGCTTGCGCGTGGCTGAAAAACATGACGGCCGCTGGATGGTCAATGACTGGGTTAAAAAGGCCGTAATTTTGTATTTCCCGCTTCGACAGATGGAAACCATTGAAGTAGGTCCTTTTGAATTTCACGACAAGATCCCACTTAAGCGCGGATACAGTCAGCTTGGTGTACGCGTGGTGCCCCATGCTATTGCCCGTTATGGGGCATACCTGGCCCCCGACGTGGTGATGATGCCCTCTTATGTCAATATAGGTGCATACGTCGATTCCGGCACCATGGTGGATACCTGGGCAACCGTTGGCAGTTGTGCGCAAATCGGCAAAGGAGTACACCTGAGCGGCGGGGTCGGTATTGGCGGGGTGCTGGAACCGGTTCAGGCTGCACCGGTGATTGTTGAGGACCATGCATTTATAGGCTCGCGTTGTGTGGTGGTGGAAGGAGTGCATATCGGGCAGGAAGCAGTGCTTGGAGCCAATGTGGTGTTGACGGCCTCCACCAGGGTGATCGATGTAAGTAGTGCCAAAGCTGAGGAATATCAGGGACACATCCCCCCGCGTGCCGTGGTTATTCCGGGTACCGTTCCCAGGAAATTTGCTGCCGGACAATACCAGGTTCCCTGCGCACTGATCATTGGGGAAAGAAAAGAGAGCACCGACCGGAAAACAAGTTTAAATGATGTATTGAGGCAGCATCAGATAACCGTTTGATACAGTATAAACATTTCAGCCATGCCACCCATTTCCGGAGTGATCATTGCATATAATGAGGAAAAGTACATCGAACAATGCATCCGTTCGCTGCAAAAGGTTGCCGATGAGGTGGTGGTAGTGGACTCCTGTTCTACCGACCGTACCCCGGACATTTGCAAAAAGCTTGGGGTTGTATTTTACGAGCAGGCTTTTCTGGGTTACATTGAACAAAAGAACTTTGCCCTTCAAAAAGCCAGCCATGATCATGTATTGTCGCTGGATGCTGACGAGGCGTTGTCGGAAAGCCTGGTAGCTTCCATTTTAAAGGTCAAGGAAAACTGGATACATGATGGCTATTGCTTTAACCGCCGAAACAGGTTCTGCGGGCACTGGCTCCGGTATACCAATCATTATCCTGACCGCAAACTCAGGTTATGGGACCGCAATAAGGGTCACTGGGGGGGGGTTAATCCGCACGATAAAGTGATCATGGACGAGCCTGCCTCCGTGGGTTTTTTGAAGGGTGATTTGTTGCATTGGATGTGTGACTCTTTTGAAGAACATCTGGATACGATAAACCGGTTCAGTACCATTGCAGCCAGGGAAGCCTTTAACCGGGGAACCGCTTGTTCGGCATGGAAGGTGGTTTACAAAACCATATGGCGGTTTGTCCGCAACTACTTCATTAAACTTGGGTTTCTCGACGGGTATATGGGTTTTGTGGCCAGTTACCAGGATGCGTTTTTGTGTTTTCAGAAATATGTTAAACTGCGTTATTTGATTCGCGAAAAAACAGGATAATACACATGACCCTTGATCATGATATACAAAAAGCAGTCGGGGTATTAAAAACAGGGGGGGTGATTTTGTATCCCACCGACACCATTTGGGGCATTGGCTGTGATGCCACCAATATGAAGGCAGCAGAAAGGATTTACCGTATCAAGGAGCGTATGGGCGAAAGATCCATGATCATCCTTGTGAGCGACCTGGAGATGTTGGAGCAGTATGTATCGGATGTGCCTGAGATCGCACGGGAACTGATATCAGGCATGGATGAACCGCTTACGGTCATATATCCGGGGGCGCGCAATTTGCCCAAGAATGTACTGGCAAAAGACAACTCCATCGCCATCCGCATACCAAGGCATGATTTTTGCCAGGCCATGATCCGTTCACTCAATAAACCCATCACATCGACCTCGGCCAATCTGAGCGGTGGCCCAAATCCTTTTACCTTTAGCGGCATTGCAGATGCCATTAAAGAGTCAGTAGATTATATTGCACCCGCAAGGTACCAGTCCATTTCAAGGCTAAAACCTTCAACCATTGTCCGGATCGATCCGGATGGAGAAATGCATATTGTAAGGAATTAATACAGGAGATTGTTGAATCATTAATTTTAAGGAGTGGCAGTGGAGTCATTATCAGGACATCTTAACCACAGGATATTTGAAGTGGTGTCGGAGGCAGGCCTTGAGACAGGCAGTAAGGTATATGTCATTGGGGGCTGGGTGCGTGACATTCTGTTGCAAAGGCCTTCGAGGGATATAGATATTGTGGTGGTTGGCAGTGGCATTGACCTGGCGGCATTGGTCAGGGAGAAACTTGGCCGTAAGGGCAGGTTGAAGGTGTTTAACAGCTTTGGTACGGCCATGCTCAGATATCAAACCTGGCAGGTGGAATTTGTGGGAGCACGAAAAGAATCATACCGCATTGATTCACGAAAACCCATTGTTGAAGATGGGAGCCTTGAAGATGATATGCGACGAAGGGACTTTACGATCAATACGTTGGCCATTAGCCTAAACAGGGAAGACTATGGCCGTCTGCTGGATCCCTTTAACGGGATGCAGGATATGGAGAAAAGA
>PWON01000143.1 GCA_003557385.1 Bacteroidales bacterium
GAAGCATGCCTGAAAACCATAGCCGAATCAATCAACATTACCCTGGACAAAACCAAAGGTGTAACAGCGGTTATTGAAAATACGGCCGGCCAGGGAACCAATCTGGGCTATGCCTTTGAACAGATTCGCTTCATCATTGATCTGATAGAGGACAAGGACAGGGCAGGTGTCTGCATTGATACAGCCCATGCTTATTCAGCCGGATACGATATAAAATCGGACGGGGGGTTTGAAAACACTTTTTCAACCTTCGACCGGGTGATTGGTTTTCACTATTTAAAGGGGATGCATTTGAACGACTCAAAAAAAACACATGCATCCCGTGTAGACCGCCATGCCCTCATTGGTCAGGGAACCCTTGGAAGCGAGGTGTTTGTAAGAATAATGAACGATGCCCGGTTTGACAACATTCCCTTGATTCTGGAAACACCCGATGAAAACAAATGGCACGAAGAGATTGCATTTTTATATGCATCATTGAAAAGATAAAAAACAACGGTTAATGCAAAAACCCCGGATCACCTTCAGGCGCATTCTTTTTGTTTTACTACTGGTCTTTATGCTGGGTTTTTTGCTGATGATCCTTTGTTACAGTCCCAAAGACCTGATCATGATGCTGGGTGTCCGCAACAGCTTTGTGATCGCATTTTTTGTATCCCTGGTGGGTGCATTTACCTCTTTGACTAAGTTTTCTGCCTATCCGATGATCATCGCACTGGTTGCCGGTCAGATGAATCCCTTTACGGTTGGCCTTGTGGCAGGATTGGGCCTGGCATCGGGGGATATTCTCTTTTTTCTGTTTGGTTATTCGGCCAGGGACCTTGCCAGTGAAAAATGGAAGGGCGTATTGAACAAAATCCTGGACAGGCTTTACCGGCTCAAAGGAATCCTGGTACAGGTATTGATCTATTTTTATGTGGCGTGCACACCATTCCCCAACAATTTGCTCAGTGGTTCACTTGCGTTCACAGGCTATCCTTTCAAAAAAGTCGTTATTCCGCTTATGCTGGGAGATATTTCATTTTGCATACTGGTTGCCTGGCTTGCTTTCCGGGGGATTGCATTGATTTAGCAAAATAATCCCACCACGCTACCTGGTATGGATGAAACTTTGGCCAAAGGCATCGGCCTTGATCAGGGCATCGTATACTTTTTCTGGGGTTATACCGGGCCCTTCGTGATGAATGGGAGAACCTTCTTCAGCACTTTTTTCAGCGATCCGCACCAGACCATCGCCATTTGCCGCAGATATTCCAATTTCAGCAAGGGTTACCGGCAGTCCAACCGCCCTGCAAAAACCATACACTTCATTGAGTTCGTCTTCTGGCGATCCAGTCAAATGCAACCCGGCCAGCAAACCAAAAGCCACTTTTTCTCCATGATAAAAGTCATGGGTTTCAGGAAGAACGGTCAATCCATTGTGTATGGCATGTGCCGAGGCAAGACCACCGCTTTCAAATCCGATCCCGCTGAGCAAAATATTTGCCTCTGCGACATGACTCAGGGCAGGGCTAACAACCCCGGCTTCGTTGTCACGTTTTGCCTGCTGCCCGTATTCCAGTAAAATGTCATAACAAAGTCGGGCCAAATGCTGACCGGCCATGGTGCTAAGTCCACCGCATTCATTCACAGAGGAGGTTTCTTTGCAAGACCGCGCTTCGAACCAGGTAGCCAGTGCATCTCCCATGCCCGCCACCAAAAACCTGACCGGAGCCTGCGCAATGATGTCCATATCAACCAGGACAACGGGCGGATTCAATCGCTGATAATGCACCTTTTCGAAAACACCACCGGCTGAATACGTTACGGCACATCCGCTGCAAGGGGCATCTGTCGAGGCAATGGTGGGAACCACAATGACCGGTATGCCGGCTCTGTCGGCTGCTATCTTTGCCGTATCAATAACTTTCCCTCCGCCCATACCAACCAGTATATTTGCCTTTTCCTTCCGGATACGGTTTGCCAGTCGCTCCAACTCTTCTTCGCTGCATTCGCCTCCGAAAGGCTCTATACATATCCAGGAAGAAAAAGATGGCTGCAAATATTCTGCAGGGAGATATTTGCGTGCCGTTTGGGAGGCCAGGATGATGGCTTTGCTGCCAAACTGCTTCATCAGGCCTTCAAGCTGCAGGATAGTACCCCTGCCCTGTATGTATTTTCCGGGAAAACTTGCTACTTGATTCATTATTTAAGATTTTAGAGTTTATAAATGCTATCAGTGCTATATGTGTTATTCTAAACGCTACACGCCGTTAAAACTACAAAAGAAATATACAAAAAGTTGGCTAAAACCATATTTGTTATGCTCCTTTGACTTCCTCACCGTGTTTTTTAGCTGCTTGTAACAGGATAGCCGGGAACGACCAAGGTGGAAAAATTAACTTTATTTGTGTTATAAAACGTATTGATTCCCAGGTATTTTTAGTACTTTTGTTTAATAATTTATCAGCAACGGGAATATTCATCATGAGAGAATTAAAATTAGGAAATTTAAGCATACCAGTACCCATTATCCAGGGCGGCATGGGTGTGGGCATTTCTTTGTCAGGCCTGGCTGTGGCTGTCGCTAATCAGGGCGGTGTCGGGGTAATATCAGCCGCCGGACTGGGATTTGTGCACCGTAATCCGGCATTGGATTACGTAAGGGCCAATATCGAAGGATTAAAGAAAGAATTGAGGCTTGCGAAAGAGAAAACCAAAGGCATTATTGGGGTAAATATTATGGTGGCCATGTCAAATTTCACCGACATGGTGAAAACAGCCATAGCAGAAAAGGTCGATATCATTTTTTCAGGCGCCGGCCTTCCCCTGGGATTACCGGAGTTTTTAACACCAGGCAGCGAAACAAAGCTTGTACCCATTGTTTCCTCGGGCAGGGCAGCCAAGCTGATCTGCACCAAATGGAAAGCGGCCTATAATTACCTTCCTGATGCCATTGTAGTAGAAGGACCCAAAGCTGGTGGTCACCTTGGCTTTAAAAATAACCAGATTGATGATGCGCACTATGCATTGGAAGAACTTGTTCCTGAGGTAGTGAAGGAGGTAAAAGTATTTGAGGATCAATACCAGGTGGAGATCCCCGTGATTGCCGCCGGCGGCATCTATTCCGGGACAGATATATACAACATTACTCAGAAGGGTGCCAAGGGGGTACAGATAGGGACCCGTTTTGTGACTACGAAAGAATGCGATGCTTCCATGGGCTTTAAGCAATCCTATATCAACGCTTCTGAACAGGATATTGAAATTATTCAAAGTCCTGTCGGCATGCCCGGGCGGGCTGTACATAACAGCTTCATTGAAAAGATAAATCAGGGTTTGAAACGACCCATCAAATGCCCATTCCATTGCATCCGGACATGCGATGTGTCAAGCAGTCCCTACTGCATAGTCAGTGCACTTTACAATGCATATAAAGGCAATATGAAAAGCGGATATGC
>PWON01000078.1 GCA_003557385.1 Bacteroidales bacterium
AGGTATTCCTACAAAAAGCAGGACTCCGGTCAGGGCAATATTGACCAGCATAATATTGGGCAGCCAGAAATCAAGTATTTCAGGGAGGCTGAGTGGTAAGGAATAAGCCATCGATTCAAAAGCAGGCCAAAACGTACCTGTCGCCAGGGAAATCAGAAGCGTGAGCAGGAATACACCAATGATAGAAAATACAATACCGGCCACGAAGGATACGATCCTGAAAAGCACCTCAAAAAAACGGGACATAATCGAAACAGGTTGGCCGGATACATTTGAGGTTGAAGTGCCAGGTTCATCTATGCTTTTTTTTTTGACAGGTTTTCCAGGTTTTGTTTGATGTCGTTAAGATCTTCCTTGATCGATTTTTCAATGTTCGACAAATTGATCTTTTCTCCGCGCATGGAAAGCCTGTCGCTCATTGTCCTGGCTTTTGGGACAACGATCCACAATACGAGATATAATATCAACCCTCCGCCACCTAAAAACAGGGTGAGCAAGAAGATGATGCGGATCAAAGTGGCGTCAATCTGAAAATACGCTCCGAGCCCGCCACAGACACCACCTATGTATTTATTGTCGGGGTCACGAAACAAGCGTTTTGGCGCATATTCTGGTTCAGGACGCTGCGTTGAGCCGCTGTCTTGCGCTGCATCGTCCTCACCGCTGATTTGTGAAGGTTCTCCCAATTGGGCTATGGCTTCTTCAACATCTTCAATGGTCACCACCTGCCGCTGGTTCTGGGTTTTTTCCTGAAACACTTCTGAAATTCGGCTTTCAATCCCGGAGATGATCTCCTCACAGCCCTGGTCATTTGCAAAATGCCTGCGTATCTTTTCAAGATAAGCACTGAGCTTGTCATAGGCGTCTTCGTCAATGTGGAATACTATTCCACTAATGTTTACTGTCATTGTCTTTTTCATGGGTTGCTATTTTATTGGTAATAAAAGTAATCATTTTAATATAATCATTTTATCCTTTGGTTACTTTATTTACAGAGTCTGTAAGTTGTTCCCAGGTTGTTGTAAGTTCCGAAAGAAAATCTTTGCCCAATTGGGTGATCAGGTAATATTTCCTTGGCGGACCGCTGGTGGATTCTTCCCACCGGTAGCTTAACAGACCATCATTTTTCAGACGTGTAAGCAATGGATAAATGGTTCCTTCCACGACCAAAAGCCTGGCATCTTTCAGAGTTTGGATCAATTCTGACGCATAGGCTTCTTTTTGTGAAAGCAGGGCAAGGATGCAAAACTCCAGGATGCCCTTACGCATTTGTGCTTTTGTGTTTTCAAGGTTCATTTTGTAAGATTTTAAGCCAATAACTATGCAAAGATACTACAAAAATAGTACCATGCAATACAAAGTACCTGTTTTTGATTAAAAATTTTTTAATGATGATGGCATGTTCCCCTGGAAAACGTTGCCTGACAAGGGAAATACATAATAAAAAAATTGTATATTGGGTCTGTTGCGTGCTAGTGTCATGACACTAGTGTTGACATAACACTGGCTTGGCATGCAATGAGCCACAGTATACAAAAACGTAAAACCAAACAGTGAATGTCCATGAATTATAGCAAGAAGTATGTTTTATTGGCCGTGATGATTCTGATGGGTTTTGGGGCCCAGGCACAAAGCCATCAACTCAAAGTGATGACTTTTAACGTGCGCTTTGACAATCCGGCCGATGGAATAAACAGGTGGGATTACCGATTGCCGGTTATCAAAAATTATATGAATGCAAAAATGCCTGACATAGTTGGTATGCAGGAAAATCTGCACCATCAGAACCAGGACCTGCTGGAGGTTATGCCGGGCTATGCATTTGTGGGGCAGGGTCGTGATGATGGCCTGGAAGGCGGGGAGTTTTCACCCGTTTTTTACCGGAAAGAAGTTTTTGAGCATTTGCAGGATGGGCAGTTTTGGTTGTCGGAAAATCCATACGAACCCGGTAGTATTGGATGGGAAGCCGTACTACCCAGGATAGTTACATGGGTAGAATTAAAGCATATTGCATCCGGTGAACACCTCTATGTGTTTAACACACACTTCAGTCATGTGAGCGATAAGGCCCGGGAAAAAAGCATGGAGTTTATGTCAGAAAAAATAGCCGATATTGCCGGCCATGGCATCAGTATTGTTACCGGTGACTTTAATATTCGGCAAGACACGCCTTTATACAATACCATGGTGGACCATTTACGGGCGAAGAATAAACTCGAAAATGCCGCAATGGTTGCAACACAACCTGTCAAAGGCGTTCTTTCAACATTTAATGGCTTTCGCCAGGATACCGACCCCAGGGTGATCGATTATATATTTGTCAGCCCGCACTTCAGGGTCATATCCTATTCTGTGGATGAAGTGATGGATGGCAATGTGTATATTTCCGATCACTGGCCGGTTTGGGCCCTTATGGCTTTATAGTTCTTTTATCCGGATATTCCTGAACCATACATCGTCGCCATGATCCTGCAGGGCGATGTAACCGGATTGAAATTTTCCGAACCAGGGATACTCGGCAAATTTGCTCTCAGCCACAAGCCGCTCCCAATCGGGTGTGCCAAGATGGTATTCCAGCACTACTTCGCCGTTTTGGCGGTGCACCACGGTACCCCGGTATACAATGACCTCGGCCTTGTTCCATTCACCGGCTGGCCTGGTGTTTTGCGGATCGGCTGCGATCAGGTCATACAATGAACCCGCTTTACGGTCTTCGCCAAGCTGGGCATCGATATGACGCTCATTATCCAGAATCTGCATTTCAGGAGCAGACTTCCAGATGGGCTCCCCTTCAATTTCCTGGCCGAGGTAGAATATGCCGCTGTTGCCCCCCGGCGATACTTTCCACTCCAGTTTCAGGTGGAAATTCAAAAATTTGCGGTCATAAATAATGTCTCCCCCTTTGCCTCCGGCTTCGCCGGTGCCTTCGCCAAGCACTTGCATAATGCCATTTTCGATGACCCAACCTTGCTCCGGAAATGTTTCCTGGTTATAGCCCCGCCATCCGTCAAAAGTTTCTCCGTCAAACATCAGGAAAAAACCTTCTGCTTTTTCTTCTTCAGTGAGTGTGTTCAATGGACGTTCCTCCACTTTTTCTTCAGCCTCCCTTGGTCCGCCGCACGAAAAAAGTAATCCGGCAACAACAAGCAGGCCGGGTGTTAAAATAAATAAAAGCTTTTTCATTGTTTTGATTTTTTTTGGGTGATAAATTAAGGTGATTACATTCATATTGATTGATCAAATGTCAGGGCATCGGCGGCAGCTCCCATCCGCTTCTGTATGTATGCCTGATGAGTTCCTGTGCAAATGCTTTTGCATTGATCGGACCAGTCATTGTTTTATCGAAAGTCGGATGCCCGTCGGTAATCTGGAATCCGTCTTCAATGACAATCCGCAGGCTCTCATCATCCCCGATATTGGTAAAATGCAT
>PWON01000069.1 GCA_003557385.1 Bacteroidales bacterium
ACAAAGATGGACGATGGAACCTGTTAACCGCGATACTTGCCAAAAAACTGGGCGCCAAAAAATGCATTGCCAAGGTCAATGAGCCAGAGTATATTACAAAAGAATGCAAGGGACTGTACAAAGAACTGGGCATTGACTACCTGGTATCACCTGAAAAAATTGCTGCTTACGAAATCACCAACCTGCTGACCAATACTGCAGCGGCAGAAATTTTTGATTTTACGGATGGCAAACTGTCGCTGATGCTGGTGAAGCTTGAAAAACAGGCACCGGTTTTGGGAAAAACCCTGCGTGATATTGCCTGTGAATACGAACAACTAAACTTCCGGGCGGTTTCCATTCATCGCCGTGCCACAACCATTATCCCCAAAGGGGAAGACCGGTTCCAGGAAAATGACCTGGCTTATGTGATCACCAAACCCAAGGGGATTGACCATTTGCTGGAACTAAGCGGGAAAAAACGATTCGACATCAGCAACCTTATGATTGTCGGAGGCGGCGCAGTAGGCAGTCAGGCAGCCGCAGCACTGGAAAAAAAATTCAACGTCAAGTTGTTTGAGATGGATCCCGAGCGGGCCACCGAGCTATCTGATTCACTGCACTCCACCCTGGTAATCAACGGCGATGCGCGAAACATCAACTTGCTTGAAAGTGAAAGTATAGGATCTATGGATGCCTTTGTGGCGGTTACGAATAATTCGGAAACCAATATTCTCACCTGTCTGCTTGCCAAGCGTTTTGGAGTAAAGAAAACCATTGCCCTGGTGGAGAATATCGACTTTATTGAGATTTCGCAAGGCGTTGGGATTGACACCATCATCAATAAAAAACTGGCCACCGCAAGTTACATCATCCGCTTTACCATGACAGCCGATGTAATATCCACCAAATGCCTGACCAGTGTTGATGCGGAAGTATTTGAGTTCCTCGCACACAAAGGTTCGCCAATTACCCGGAAGCCCATCCGGAAACTGAAGTTTCCAAAGCAAGCCATTATTGGCGGAGTGATCCGTGATAACGAAGGATATATTGCCAAAGGTGACATGCAAATACAGCCTGGTGACAAAGTGGTGGTTTTTGCACTGCCCGAAGCATTCCACGGAGTGGATAAGATGTTTAAAAGCAAGTCGTAACACGTGGCTGGCAAACCTACATTAAACGGGAAACTGATTCTCAAGTTCAATGGCATCCTCATCATGATGCTCTCCGGTTTCATGTTGCTGTCTGCATCATGGTCCGTCTATTATCAGGAAACCGATGCGCTGCGGGCCCTGCTGTTTTCAAGCATCATTACCTTCCTGGCAGGGTTTGCTGCTTTTTTTTCTACCAGGAAACACGATCACCGGAACATTGGAAAAAAAGAAGGTTACCTGATCGTAACCCTCATTTATGTGAGCATCTCTTTTTTCGGGGCACTGCCATTCTTCCTTTCCGGATACATACCCAATTTCTCAGACGCTTTTTTTGAGGCCACTTCAGGCATTGCAACCACAGGTGCCACCATATTGGTTGATATAGAATCCCTTCCCAGGGGGCTTTTGTTCTGGCGCAGCATGACACATTGGCTGGGAGGCATGGGGATCATTGTACTGACCCTGGCCATCCTGCCCATCCTTGGCGTTGGGGGCATGCAGCTCTTTGTTGCAGAAGTTCCCGGGACTACCCCCAGCAGGTTGCACCCCCGGATTACCCAAACAGCCAAAAGATTGTGGGGCATTTACGCAGGACTGACAGTGATCCTGACCATGCTGCTCATGCTGGGAGGCATGAATTTATTTCACAGCATCAACCATGCTTTCAGCACGGTAGCCACCGGAGGCTTTTCTACCCAAAACAACAGCATAGCCGGCTATTCAGCCTATATTCAATATGTGATTATCCTGTTTATGATCCTGGGGGCTACCAGTTTTTCACTGCATTATTTTGTTCTGAAAGGGCAGTTCAACAAGGTATTGAACAATGAAGAATTTTTATTTTTCCTGAAACTAATGGGTATGTTTACCCTGTTGTTCTTTGCGATGCTCATGGTGATCAATCAATCAGGCTTTGAATATACTTTCAGGAAAAGCCTGTTTCAGGTTGTGTCGATTGTTACCACAACAGGATTTACGACCACTGATTACATGGAGTGGCAGGGGTTTTTATGGTTTTTCCTGTTCTTGCTGATGTTTACCGGAGGATGCATAGGTTCAACGGCAGGCGGACTTAAAATGATCAGGGTCCTGGTATTGATAAAAAACACCCGCCTGGAATTCAAGAGGCTGCTGCACCCCATGGCCGTGATCCCCGTCAGGGTAAACAGAAAGACCATACCCCAGGAGATCATTCATAATTTCCTGGCGTTCTTTTTGTTGTATATGCTTCTGTTTATGGCAGGTGCAGCTACCATGAAATTGTTTGGGCTGGATTTCACTTCTGCCATAGGTGCCTCCGCAGCCACCCTGGGAAATATCGGACCCGCCATTGCCAATGTAGGACCGATGGAAAGCTATGCCAACATCCCCAACGCAGCCAAGTGGATATTGAGTTTTTTTATGATACTGGGACGCCTGGAGATATTTACCGTTCTGCTGTTGTTCTCGCCAAGTTTTTATAGAAAATAAAGCTTTAGGATCATGAAGTATGGCAAAACCATACATTTCAGGCTTGTTTTTAAGCTATTGGGAATGTTGCTCATGGTGCTTTCTGCAGCCATGATACTTAGTCTTGGATGGGCCCGTTATTATAATGAACAAGAAGTCATCAGGCCGATTCTTATCAGCATATTCCTAACCTTATTATCAGGGCTCATTCTGTTTTTTTCAAATAAGTCATACGACCACCGAAACATATCCATTAAAGAAGGGTATCTGATCGTCACATTCACATGGCTAAGCATGTCCGCATTAGGGGCTTTGCCATATTTTATTTCTGGCACCACCACAAGCTACGCCGATGCTTTTTTTGAATCCATGTCCGGGTTTACCACCACCGGGGCAAGCATCCTTCATGATATTGAATCCGTGCCAAAAAGTCTATTATTTTGGCGCAGTACCACACACTGGTTAGGAGGCATGGGCATCATTGTATTGACCCTGGCTATTCTTCCCATCCTTGGTGTTGGGGGTATGCAGTTGTTTGTTGCGGAAGTTCCCGGTTCAACCCCGGTTAAACTTCATCCACATATGCGCGAAACAGCAAGAAGATTATGGGGGATATATCTTTTATTTACAATAGCACAATCCCTCCTTCTGATGCTTGGAGGCATGGATTTTTTTCACAGCATCAACCATGCTTTCAGTACCATGGCAACGGGAGGATTCTCGACCCAAAACGACAGTATTGCAGGGTACTCCGCATATATTCAGTATGTGATTATCTTCTTTATGATCCTGGCCGGGATAAGTTTTGCCCTTCACTATTTGCT
>PWON01000136.1 GCA_003557385.1 Bacteroidales bacterium
CTGGTTCCCGCCGCACTGGTACTTTTGCAGAAAGACGTGGGAACCACCCTGGTGTTTTTTGCCTTTATCCTGGTCATGTACCGTGAAGGCTGGATCAGCAGCCTGGTGCTTTTTTTCACCGGCCTGGCCATATTGCTGTTTGTACTTACTTTGCTGGTGAACGAATTTATCATCATTGGCGGCATTGCGTTGCTCACCATATCCATTGGGATAGCCATCAGAAAAAAACCAGGACTGGTAGTTCAACTGGTTGGCTTATCCTTGCTTTTGGCTGTGTATGTATACTCTGTTGATTTCGTGTTTGAAAATGTGTTGCAATCGCACCACAAATCCAGGATAGAGGTATTGGTATACGGAGGCGCCGACCTTCAGGGCGCCGGCTATAACCTCCATCAGTCAAAAATTGCCATTGGATCAGGTGGCTTTTGGGGCAAGGGCTTTTTACAGGGCACCCAGACACAGTTTAATTTTGTCCCCGAACAAAGCACAGATTTTATTTTTTGCACCGTGGGTGAAGAATGGGGTTTTGTTGGAAGCATTCTCATTATCGGTCTTTTCATTACCCTTTTGTTCCGTCTGATTTTTTTGGCTGAACGACAAAAGTCTACTTTCAGCAGGGTGCTTGGTTATTCTGCCGTATCTGTCATTTTCTTTCATTTTGCCGTCAATATCGGGATGACCATCGGACTGGTCCCCATTATCGGTATTCCACTGCCCTTGATCAGTTACGGCGGATCATCATTGTGGGCAACCACCCTGTTTATTTTTACGTTCCTGAAGTTCGATGCCAAACGAATGGAAATGATTTAAGCAGGCGGCAAATGATGCCGTTTTTTTTTACCTTCGAATCTGAAATACAATCTTCCTATGAAAATTGCATGTTTTGGACGTCCATTTGATCCGGCGTTTCTGGATAACTTCAGACTCCTGATAAAAATCCTTGAAGAAAAAGTCTCTTCTTTCCAGGTATATGAGCGCCTTTACAACCATATAAAAGAACACGTACATTTTGAAAAACCGGTCAAGGTATTGCCTTCAGGCAGTCAGCCCGAAAAAGATACATCCTGTGTAATCAGTGTGGGCGGCGACGGCACTTTGCTCGACACCATCACCCTGGTACGGGACTCAGGCATACCCGTGTTGGGAATAAATACAGGGCGCCTGGGTTTTTTGTCGGCCATTTCCACCGATGAGATAAGCTTTGCGGCCAGGGCGCTCATCTCGGGCGACTACACAATAGACGTACGATCCATGATCCAGCTGGCTCAACCGGCCGAATTGTTCGGGAACATCAACTATGCGCTGAACGAACTTACCGTACTCAAACGCGACACCTCTACCATGATCTCCATAAGCGCTTACGTGGACGACCTTTTTCTGAACACATACTGGGCTGACGGGCTGATCATTGCCACTCCGACGGGCTCCACAGGATACTCACTGAGTTGCGGTGGTCCGATCATATCACCAGAAAGCAAGAACCTGATCATCACACCCATCGCTACACATAACCTGACTGTCAGGCCTATAGTCATTCCCGACAGCAGCCAGGTAAAACTGCGTATCACCGGGAAAAAACAAGACTACCTGGTATTGCTCGATTCCAGGTCCAGGCCCTTGAATACCACCACCGAATTGATCGTCAACAAATCCCCGTTTTCCATGAACCTGATTTGTATCGGCCAGAAAGATTTTTACAAAACCATACGAAACAAGCTGGCCTGGGGGCTTGATAAAAGGAACTAAGCGCAAAATATTCCCTGCTCTCCGTCGTTATTCTTGGTGAATCAGCAACAGATGAACCGTTTAGTTTTAATTTTAATTTTTACCGTTTTGTTATCGAATACCCATACGGGGTTCGGACAACGTTTCGAAGCAGGTGTTTTTGGTGGGACCTCGTATTACCTGGGTGATCTGAACCCGGAGCCAACCAGCCACTTTGTCAATACCGAGCTGCCCGCCTTTGGCTTGTTTGGCAGGTATAACCACAACAACCACATCTCTGTAAAAGCAGGCCTGAATCATGGCAGGGTCAGCGGCACAGACGAAAACAGCCCTTTCAATATTACCGGGGACTCTGAAATTTACTCTTTCCAAACAAGGATCACGGAACTGGTCATTCAGGGCGAGGTCAATTTTCTGCCCTATGTGGCAGGAGACCCGGGAAGTATGTATACACCCTATATTTTTGGAGGCACCGGCGGGTTCGCATTTAATCCGGCTGATACATTCCTGTCTTTTGATGATCTTTCCTATGCGCTCGTATTTGGCATTGGTTTCCGGTTTTATATCACCAGCGAGTTCTCAGGGGGGCTGGAGTGGGGTTGGCGAAACACGGCTACCGATGACCTCGACAATGTTCACCTGGGAGGAAACCCGAAAAACACTGACTGGTATTCATTTGCAGGGCTTTCATTCACTTTCAGGTTCAAGGACAGAAGCAAAGCAATATGTCCATTTTAGCTTAAAAATTCATAAAGTTTAGGCTTTTTCTTTTATTATTCGAAACATTTTAAGAAATTTGTGCCACTTTTCACAGGTACAATTTATTGACTGATAATGGATTTAAAGCAGCACATAAACAAGAATAAGCTGCCAAGGCATGTTGCCCTGATCATGGATGGAAACGGAAGATGGGCCAAACAGCGGGGCCAGGAAAGGATTTTTGGACACGAAAATGGCATTGAGGCTGTTCGGGATACGGTTAAAGCCGCAGCAGAAATTGGCATTAAATACCTGACTTTCTTTGCCTTCTCTACCGAAAACTGGTGCCGGCCACTCCGCGAAGTAGAAACCCTGATGGATTTGCTGACCCGGGCCATTGTCAATGAAACCCCGGAACTCAACGAAAATGGAGTCAGGCTGCAAGCCATTGGCGACCTGGAGTCCTTACCCCTTAACTGCCGGGAAATACTGCGGGAAGCCATGGAACTCACGGCCAAAAACGACAAGTTGATTGTTACGGTTGCCCTGAGTTACAGCGCACGATGGGAAATTGTAAATGCAGTTCAGAAAATTGCGCAAAAAGTGGCCGACAGAATCATCAGCCCCGATGCAATAGATGAGACCACCTTTATAAATGCACTGGAAACAGCAAAAATTCCCGATCCCGACCTGCTGATCCGTACATCCGGTGAATTGCGTGTTAGCAACTTCATGCTCTGGCAGATTGCCTACACCGAATTGTATTTTACGCCCGTTTACTGGCCCGACTTCAGAAGAAGGCACCTGTATCAGGCCATTGTCGATTTCCAGCGAAGGGAGCGACGTTTTGGCAACGTGGAAACACATCCGGTAAATACAAAAAACGCTTGAAACAATACCCAGTAATGTCTAAAATAAGTGCATTGATTGTCTTTCTTTTTCTTGCCTTGTTTGCCAGTGATGCCATTGCCCAGCAGGTACTGACAGGCGATCAGATCAGGATCGACCCGATGAACCCGAGAGAATATACCATTGGAGGCATTTCCGTCACCGGCACCGAATTTCTGACTGACGACAACATGATCATTATGGCCAGCCGGCTCCGGGTCGGACAGACCATCATGGTACCGGGGGAGGAAATAACCGAGGCCATCCGGAATTTATGGAAACAACAGCTGTTCAAAAATGTGAGCATTGGCGTAACCTCTATACAGGACGACCTGATATTTCTTGACATACTGCTGGAGGAAAGGCCTCGCCTGACAAGATATGAGTTCATAGGCATCAAACGTTCCGAAGCCGATGACCTCAGTGAAAAACTGAACCTGATCCGGGGTGACATTCTCACCGAAAACCTTCTCTTCAGGGCTGAATCTTCCATTAAAGATTATTATGTAGAAAAAGGCTTTTTGACCCCCAGCATCGAGGTCAGGCAAATAACCGACACGGTCAGGACCAACAGTATGATCCTGGAATTCAATATTGACAGGGGGGAGCGAACCCGGATCAGGGAGATCAACATTTATGGCAACGAAGTGCTCAGTGACAGGCAGGTTAAGCGCATCATGAAAAACACCAGGGAACGAAGCCTGCGGTTCATTTTTAATTCTTCAAAACTTGTTGAAGATGATTTTGAAGAAGACAAACAAACGCTTATTTCCCGGTACAATGAGTTGGGTAAAAGGGATGCAGCCATCATCAGGGACTCCGTATATTTTGTCGAAGATAACCGCATCGAAATCGACCTGCATATTTACGAAGGGCCCACCTATTATTTTGGCGAGATTGACTGGATTGGCAATACAGTCTTCTCTGAAGAAGTGTTAAACGAAGTGCTGAATATCCGGCCGGGAGATGTTTTTAACCAGAGCAAGCTGGAAAAGAACCTTTTTATGAACATGGAGGAAGGCGATGTAAGCTCCCTTTACATGGACATCGGGTACCTGTTCTTTCAGATCGATCCGGTCGAAGTATCCGTAAAAAATGATTCAATTGACCTGGAAATACGTATTTACGAAGGGGAACAAGCCCGCATCAGCCGGGTGACCGTCAGCGGAAATACACGCACCAACGACCATGTGATCATGCGGGAGATCCGAACCAGGCCGGGGCAGCTGTTCAGTCGCTCCGATATCATCCGCAGCCAGAGAGAGATCATACAACTGGGTTTCTTTGACCAGGAAACCATTGATGTGCGGCCAGTCCCAAATCCTGCCGACAATTCCGTCGATCTGGAATACGTTGTGGAAGAGACCTCTTCCGACCAGATAGAACTATCGGGCGGCTGGGGAGCCAATCGCATCATCGGAACCGTGGGGATCTCATTCAACAATTTTTCAACGCGCAACCTGTTCAACCGGGAGGCCTGGCGCCCTTTGCCCACAGGCGATGGCCAAAGGCTGACTTTGCGTGCCCAGACCTACGGCCGCGGCTATGTTTCCTACAGCGCCTCCTTTACCGAACCGTGGCTGGGGGGCAACAGGCCCAATGCCCTGAGTGTTTCTTTTTACCAAACCACCCATAGGAGAAGCCTGGCAACAGATCACCCGGACTATGGTTATTATTCGATCATCGGATCATCAGTGGGCCTGTCCAAAAGACTTTCCGTACCCGACGACTTTTTCTTTTTGCAACAATCGATCAATTATCAGCATTACGATATATTGAACAGTCCGATCCGGTTTATTTTCGATAACGGGCAATCGAACAACCTGAGCTATAGTGTAATTTTCGGAAGAAACTCCAAAGATGCCGCCCTGTTTCCACGCCGCGGATCTGAAGTATCGGTCTCGTTGCAACTCACCCCACCATACTCTTTGTTCTCCGGTAAAGATTTTACAGAGGCCAGTCCCCAGGAAAAATACCGCTGGCTTGAATACCACAAGTGGAAATTCAGGGGCAATTGGTACACCCCCATTTGGGGCGATCTGATCTTGAGCACAAGAATCCGGTTTGGTTTCCTGAGTTACTACAATTCCGACATCGGGTATCCGCCCTTTGAACGTTTTTACCTGGGAGGTGACGGGCTTTCCGGCTGGGAAATCGACGGCCGTGAGATCATTGCCCTCAGAGGTTATACCAACTACTCATTGACCCCCACCGACGACAGGGGCGAATTTATCGGGGCCAATTCTTACAATAAATACACAATTGAATTGCGCTACCCCCTGTCACTCAACCCGATGGCCACCATATATGGCCTTGTTTTTGTAGAAGGGGGTAATGCATATGCCGACATCCGTTCATTCAATCCCTTTGATTTCAAGAGATCGGCCGGGGTGGGTGCCCGGATTTTCCTGCCCATGTTTGGGCTTCTGGGCATTGACTATGGCTATGGCTTTGATGACATTCCCGGCAGGCCCGGCTCCGCTGGCGGGCAATTCCACTTTTCCATCGGACACAGCATTGACTAGTATACATTAACACTGATAAGGAGGACATCACAATGAAAAAATCCCTGTTTATTTTCCTGATGGCCGCTGCCATGTCTTTCACAGCATGGGGCCAGCGTTTTGCTTACATCGACACGGAATACATTCTGGATAACATCCCCGAATACCAGGCTGCCGAAAGAGAAGTGGAGGAATTGTCCATAGAGTGGCAGGTAGAGATCGAAAACAAATTTGCCGAAGTAGACAGGCTCTATCGCGAATACCAGGCAGAAGCCCCCTTATTGCCCGATGAGATAAAACGGCAGCGCGAAGACGAGATCATTCAAATTGAGCGGGAAGCCAAAGAACTGCAAATGCAACGTTTCGGTCGCGAAGGTGATTTGTTTACCAAGAGACAGGAATTGATCCAGCCCATACAGGATCAGGTTTACCAGGCTGTGGAGGAAATTGCCTCCAGGGGGAATTATGCGGTGATTTTTGACAAGGCTGGAGGCGCGTCCATGATCTACACCGATGTGCGTTACGATTTAAGCGACGACGTACTGCAGCGGATGGGTTACCGTAACTAATGCCATATCAACGCTACTGTAGCAGATCACTTCCCAAGCAAACGTTTGATCTCGTTAAGTTTCATCAAAGCTTCCACCGGGGTAAGCGTGTCTATGTCAGTATTCAGGATATCTTCCTTGATCTGTTGCAGCAAGGGATCGTCGAGCTGAAAAAAGCTTAGCTGGTAATCCTTTGCTCCCTTTGTTTTCGAAACCCCTTTTTTGTTGCCGGTAAGCTCATCATGACTGTGGGTTTTCTCCAATTGCGACAGTATGCCATAGGCACGATCAATCACCGGGGAGGGCATCCCCGCCATGCGTGCCACATGGATCCCAAAAGAGTGTTCGGTACCCCCGGGAATCAGCTTCCGCAAAAAGATCACCTGGTTGCGTACCTCTTTCACTGAAACATTATAATTCTTGATTCTCTGAAAAGAGGCAGCCATTTCGTTGAGCTCATGATAGTGAGTGGCAAACAGGGTTTTGGCACGAAAGAGGGGGTGTTGATGCAAAAATTCAGCAATGGCCCATGCAATGCTGATCCCATCGTAGGTACTTGTTCCGCGTCCGATTTCATCCAGAATAATCAGGCTGCGGTCGGAAATATTGTTCAGGATGCTGGCTGTTTCATTCATTTCTACCATGAATGTGGATTCTCCCGAGGAGATGTTGTCCGAAGCCCCCACCCGGGTAAATATCTTGTCTACCGTACCCACCGAGGCACTGTCGGCCGGGACAAAACTTCCCATTTGAGCCAGCAGAACAATTAATCCGCACTGTCGCAAAAGGGCCGACTTCCCTGACATATTCGGCCCGGTAATGATCATAATCTGCTGTTTTTCATTATCCAGAAATACGTCATTGGCAATATATTGTTCGCCAGGTGGCATACATTGTTCGATCACCGGGTGCCTCCCCCCTTTGATATCGAGCACATAAGTGTCATTGACCTGCGGACGCACATATTTGTGCTGATAAGCAATACTGGCAAAACACAACAGACAATCGATGTGCGCCATGACCCGGGCATTGTCCTGTATGGGCAGGATATATCCGGCAACCGCCTCAACGAGTTCATGATAAAGACGTTCTTCGATCTGCTGTATCTTTTCCTGGGCACTTAATATCTTTTCTTCATACTCCTTGAGTTCGGGGGTAATATAACGTTCGGCATTGGTCAGGGTCTGCTTTCTCTGCCAGTCGTCGGGCACTTTGTCTTTATGGGTGTTGGTCACCTCAAGGTAATAGCCGAACACCTGGTTGTAGGCTATTTTTATGGAAGGGATCCCCGTGCGCTCAATTTCACGTTCGCGCAATGAGGCCAGGTAATTTTTCCCGGAAAAAGCAATGTGCCGCAGTTCGTCCAGCTCCGGGAAAACACCGTCGGCCATTACATTTCCTTTGGCCATTAAAGCCGGGGGGTCTTCTTTAATTTCACGGGCAATGCGTTCGCGTATCGTGTCGCAAGGATCAAACGCTTCTGCCATACGCACCAGGGGAGCGCAATTACTGTCCAGGCAAAACTGACGGATGGGATCAACCAGGCTGAGGGCTTTATGTATCTGCAGCAACTCACGGGGATTGACTTTCCTTACGGCCACCTTCGATATCAATCGTTCCACATCCCCTGCCTGATGCAGCCACCCGGCAAGAAATTCTGTTTTTTCCCGAGCTGAAAGCAGGTACTCCACCACATCATAACGTTCTTCGATATGCCCCCTGTCTTTAAGGGGCAGTATGATCCACCGTTTCAACAAGCGACTGCCCATTGGCGACACCGTATGGTCCAGCACATCCTTCAGTGTGGTGGCATTTTCATTGAGGGGTTCAAGGATTTCCAGGTTCCGGATGGTAAAACGGTCGAGCCATACATAACGGCTATTGTCAATACGCGAAATCCTGTTGATATGTCCCAGCTTGTCGTGATGGGTCTCCAGCAGGTAATGCATTACAGCACCCGCGGCAACAATGCCATCATGCAATTCTTCCACACCAAACCCTTTGAACGACACCGTACCAAAGTGCTTGAGCAAAAGGTCATCAGCAAAATCGCGCGTAAACACCCAGTCATCCAGGGTACTGCAGTGGTATTTACCCGGGAACCCTGACTGCAAGGCTTTCAGGTGTTTTTTCTGCACCACCACCTCACTTGGCCGGAAACTTTGCAGAAGCTTGTCAATGTATTCATGATGGCCCTGGTCTGTGAGAAACTCACCCGTAGAAACGTCCAGCAGGGCAATTCCGAGGTTGTCCCCGGCAAAATGCAGGGCAGCCAGGAAATTATTCTCTTTATGATCCAGCACTTTATCGCTGAAAGCAATGCCCGGTGTCACCAGTTCGGTCACCCCCCGTTTGACAATTTTTTTGGCATGCCGGGGGTCTTCCAGTTGTTCACAAATAGCCACACGCTGCCCGGCCCGCACAAGTTTTGGAAGATAGGTATCGAGGGCGTGATGGGGGAACCCTGCCAGTTCTACATACGATGCAGCGCCATTGGCACGCCGGGTAAGCACAATGCCCAGAATTCCCGATGCCTTGATGGCATCCTCGCCGAAGGTTTCATAAAAATCACCCACCCGAAACAGCAACAGGGCATCAGGATGTTTGGCCTTGATGCCGTAATACTGCTTCATTAAGGGAGTATCGACAGTCTGGGACTTGGTTTTTGCCACAATAATACCCTTCTTTGTTCAAACAAAAATAAGAAATTTACAGGAGCCTGGCTTATTCATAAGGTATGTTAAATGGCCGGGCAGGTTTTGCCGGCTTGGGAATGTTTTGTAGTTTTGCCGGGTAATGAGTTAAACCACAATTTTTTTACCACAAAAAAAAAGATTATGTATCGTTTAAAAAAGAAACATCTTGTTTCCGTCTTGTCTTTCATGTTGATGCTTATCCTTGTTGTCCCGCTGAAAGCCAACCCGGGCGGATTTACCGATGATGAACTCAAAGGTTTTGCGAACGCCGTCGTGCAGGTCATTTCCATCCAGCAACAAGGACAGGCCCAGATGATCAGCAAAATTGAAGAAGAAGATATGACCGTGCAGCGCTTCAACGAGATCAATATGCAGGCACAGGAAATGCCCTTCGAAGAGATTGATATGACCGAAAAAGAAGCCGATAGTTTTGTTATGCTACTGGGAGAGATCGAACAGATCCAGATCGACCTGGAAGAAGTACTGATCAGTACCATTGAAGATGCCGGCATCTCCATTGAAAAGTACGAAGAAATTATGACAGAATACCAGCAGAACCCCGAACTGCAACAAAGGGTGCAAGAGTTGATGCGTTAACACGCAACAGGACCATATGCGCTCACGCACAACGAGGACCAATGCATTAACTCGCAACAGGAGTTGATGCATTTACACCCAACGAGGATTTTTCAAAAGAGGCTGACCGTTTCCTGGTCAACCTCTTTTTTCTTATGTAACAAGAAACAGGGGTTTGTCAATAAATGATTCGTATACCGGCCTCAGGCGTTCGGTATTGTAATGTTTCTCCACATCGATGATTTTGTTGGTGCTGGTCACAATATCCACGGGAATATTATCATATCGCCCGTTTTTCAGGATCACCAGGCGTCCGTGAATCCCTTTCAGCACCAGATCCAATGCCAGGTTGCCGTAGGCCATGGGAACGATGCTGTCAATGGCATCCGGATCGCCCGACCGCACCAAATAACCCAGGTACTGGTTGATGGTTTGCACCCGCTGGCCTTTGTTGAATTTCGGACTCAGTTCCTTGATCCGGGTAGATACTGCATCGCCTATGCCCCCAAGCTTGGCATGTCCGTACATGTCTTTTTCCGTGCTCTGGAACATCATATCGACCCCGGAAAAGGTAGCACCTTCCGATACCAGCACCACCGAATATTTGCTGGGATTCTTTTGCCGGTCCTCTACCAGCAGGTGCGTCAAATGTTCAATGTCAAATTTGTATTCCGGGATCACACAGCGGTTCGCCGCACCGGCCATGGTGGGCAACAGCGCGGTAAAACCAGCATACCGGCCAAATACCTCCATTACAAGGATCCTTTCGTGCGATCCGGCAGAGGTGCGCAAAAGGTTGGCCATATGTATGGTACGCGTTATACAGGTGCTGAACCCGATGCAATAGTCGGTTCCGGGCACGTCATTGTCCATGGTCTTGGGAATGGCCACCACCTTCATCCCTTCCTGATACATGCGCACAGCATAGCTGAGGGTGTCGTCCCCGCCGATGGGTATCAGAAAGTCGATCCCAAGAAAATCAATATTCTTCAAAACCTCCGGCGTCAGGTCGTTGATCTCCTCCTTGTATTTCTCTTTGAGATGATCTGGCACATGCTTGGCCGGTACATGGCTGGGCCGTGTACGGGAAGTATGCAGGAAAGTTCCACCGGTTCTTCCTGCTTTGTTGACCAGGTCCTCAGAAAGTTCCATGAAGTTATTGCTGTTGTCGGCTTTTTTATCGCGTACAAATTCCATGAGTCCCGCCCAGCCACGGCGTATGCCGATCACACGATAACCCTCACGCAAGGCGCGGATGGTGATGGCACGAATGGCGGGATTCAGTCCGGGAACATCCCCCCCGCCGGTTAAAATGGCTATACTTCCTTTTTGCTTCTTCATAGGTTTTTGATTGGTTCGAATAATATTTTAAAAAAGGGAGGTAAAGTTACGAAAATTTGCAGGGATTTTTTATACTTTCGAGGGGCTAATTCATGCAAACGGTCAACACTATTTAGGCATTAACAAACAGCCAACAGCCAACAGCCAAAAGCCAACAGCCAAAAGCCAATGAAAAATTTCGTAATCTATAACCCGGTTAAATTGCATTTCGGCAAGGGGGTCGTGGCACAAATGGGCCCGGTGGCTGCGTCACTCGGGAAAAAAGCACTGCTGGTATATGGCAAGGGATCGGTCAAAGACAATGGTTCCTATGACCAGACAACAGAAACCCTCAAAAAAGCAGGGATCACCACCATTGAATATCCGGGCATACGGCCCAACCCGGTGGTGGAGGACGTGGATCAGGCATCCCGGCTGGGGCGTTCGGAACAAGTGGATATGGTCATTGCCCTGGGCGGGGGCAGTGTGCTTGACAGCGCAAAATACATAGCCATTACCATAGCGGCCGGGCATTCATGCTGGGAATTTGTTGCCGGCGACAAAAAACCACGAAAGGCGTTGCCGCTGATCGGGATATTGACACTGGCGGCCACAGGTTCAGAAATGAATGCCTTTGCTGTGGTGCAAAACAACCGGGAAAAAAGAAAGCTGGGTTATGGTCATCCACTGATGTTCCCCCGCCACAGTTTCCTGGACCCATCCTTTACCTGCAGCGTTCCCAAAAACCACACCGCCTATGGCATTACCGACCTGGTGGCCCATTCCCTCGAAGCCTGGTTTGGCGAAGGGGAAAGCACCCTGACCGACCGCTTCATTGCATCCATTATCCAGGAAGCGAGGGAATTTGGTCCGGCCCTCATGCAAGACCTGCAGAACTATACACTCCGGGCCAAAATCATGTATGCTGCCACTTCTGCCTTGAATGGATTGACCGTACAGGGAAAAAAATCACAGGACTGGGGCGTACACGCCATTGGTCACTGCATGAGTGTGCTGTGGGATATCCCGCACGGAGCATCCCTGTCTGTTGCTTATCCGGCATGGCTTACATTACAGCAACAAAGGATCCCCGGCAGGATCCGGAAATTGGGTCAGGCAGCTTTCAATGTTGCGACCGTGGACGGAACCATCCGGGCAATGAAAGACTTTTTTGAACAACTCGGAAGCCCGGTGAACCTTGCACAGGCAGGCATCAAGACCGACCAGGCGGCCCTGGATGCCCTGCTGGAAGTTTTGCACATCAACAAGGCAAGCGGCCTGCACCATAAATTATCCGGAGAAGACCACCGTTTCCTGGTCAGACAAATGGCATAGCAAACATTCTCCACATAATATTTGTTTATCGATATAAATAAATATTATGAAAGCAACTGGGATCATCATGGCATTGGCTGCAACAACAGCTTTGAGCATGTCGGCCATGGAACCGGAAAATCATTCAAAGGAGAAAGCCATGACAAGTACAGGACAATATACAGAAAAGCAAACAGCATACGCCACATTCGGCGGGGGATGTTTCTGGTGCATCGAAGCCATCTTTTCAAGGCTCAACGGCGCACATAGCGCCACTTCAGGGTATGCAGGCGGGCATGTGCCAAATCCCACCTACACACAGGTAACCACCGGCACCACCGGCCATGCGGAAGTGGTCCAGGTTGCCTATGATCCCGGCCGGATCTCCTATCTGCAATTGCTGGAAGTGTTTTTCAGGGTACACGACCCAACCACACTCAACCGGCAGGGGGCAGATGTGGGCACCCAATACCGCTCGGTGATATTTTATCACGACCAGGAACAAAAACAAGCCGCCGAAAAAGTCAAACAGCAATTAGACAACGAAGGGATCTGGAATGATCCCATCGTAACCGAAATCAGCAAACTCGACACGTTTTACTGCGCCGAGGAATACCACCAGAACTATTTTGAGAAAAACCCGCAACAAGCCTATTGCCAGGCCGTGATCCTGCCCAAGGTGGAAAAATTCAAAAGTTTGTTCAGGGACTTGCTCGATACCCCGGAGTAAGTGGAATGCATGTCCCGTAAGGATTGTCAATATCCCGGTGGCCGTTCATGCGGGCCGCGATGCCTTGGCGGACCCCTTCTTGCAGGCAATTCCAGAAACCAGGTAACTATGGCCAGGATCACCCCGAACAAAAGTGCCCACCAAAAGCTGGCCACCTCAAAGCCGGATACAATATAAGCCGC
>PWON01000064.1 GCA_003557385.1 Bacteroidales bacterium
CCAGGATGGAAATTAAGCCGGTCAAGCCCCAATTGTTCACAACGCTGCATCTCATCCAGGAAAGCTGTCCTTGACTTTTGCAGCGCTTCCTTGTCGGGGTGCCCCAGGTTGATCAGGTAGCTGTCGTGGGGGAGAATCTGAAAAGCTTTGTACCCAAGTTCTTCACAATGCTTTTTAAAGGCCGTGATGTTTTTTTTCTCAAGGGGCTTTGCTAACCAGCGTTTCTGGTTTTTGGTAAATAAACCAAAGGCCCTGGCACCTATCTTATGGGCATTTACAGGAGCATTTTCAACACCTCCTGAAGCACTTACATGTGCACCAACATATTTCATAACAGATGATGTTGTGATTTCTTGAATTTGCTTCGAATATAACCAATTAGACCAAACAAAATGACACAAATTGTCAGGGCAATCATGATCCACTTGATCATTCCGGAAACTGAAGCCAGGGTCGCCACTCCATCAGCACGCGACGGATAGCGGCTGATCAAATAGATGATGCCGAGGTTTTCGAGATAATCAAAAATTACCGCATCGATGGCCACGAGATTCAGTATGCGAAAATCATTGCTTTCATTGAGGGTGCGGCGAAGCAGGAATCCAGCCGTCAAAATCAGCAAGGAACCATAAACCAGGGGGTATATGCTGTCGATAATGGCAAGGAAAAAGAGGTATTTATTTCTCCCTTCCTGACCAATTGCCTCCAGGGTTTCATAGGCATCTGCGGACGAAAAACCAAAACGGACATCCAGAATGGAGGTATCAGCATCCGGGGTGATCTGCTGAATATAATAAGGGATTACGACAACATTAAACAACAGGAACAGCATCAGGAATATAAAAATATTCTTCAGCGTAGCTTGTTTGTAAGCCCGATCTGATAAACGAAAAACAAAATGAACAAAACCACGCTGCATAAAAAGTAAGGTTAATGCACCGACTCATCCCAGTTTTCCTGTATCATAACTGCCGCGGTTGTTCTTGCATTGATAATCTTTTGCATAATACTCAGAAATTTTTCCTAATCCCTTTCATATACCACTTTGCCGTTTACGATCGTCATCACCACCTGGGTTTCGAGTATTTCCCTGTGTGGTATGTCTAAAAGGTTGCGGTCAAAAACGGTTAAATCAGCAAGTTTCCCGACTTCTACAGAGCCCCTGATATCATCATCAAATGTGGCATAGGCATTATTCAGCGTATAAGCCTTTATGGCTTCTTCAACACTGATGCGCTCTTCGGGGAACCATCCGTCCTCAGGTTTGCCTTCGATTGTTTTTCTGGATACGGCGGCATAAATGGTATACCTCGGGTGAACATGATATTGTGCCGCACTGGTTCCCGGCCAGTCAGAACCAAAACTCAGGATTGCTCCATTGTCGAGCAGTGACCTGAAGGCGTAAGCGCCTTTACAGCGTTCATAACCAATCCGCTCCTCCATCCATCGCATGTCATCGGAAATATGATAGGGGTTGACTTCTGCAATGACGTTCAGGTTACTGAAACGTTCAAAATCTTGCGGACGGACAACCTGCGCGTGAATGACCCGGAACCCGGTAAGGTCAATCCCTTCCTCTTTCAATCGCTCATACAGGTCGAGCATTTCCGCTACGCCCCTGTCGCCAATGGCGTGTATATTGGGAACAAAACCTGCTTCAAGTCCTTCTTTGATTAAGGCATACATTTTTTCCATATTCCCTTCTTTCAACTCGGGGCAATCGCTCGTATGATGCCGCCAATGTCCGTAATTGCCGGGCTGATCATGATAAGGTTCAAAAAAAAGAGCGCCATGGGTTCCCATAATGCCATCAATGTATCCTTTTAACGCTCCGTATCGCAGGTAGTTGCATTCATGAAATGATCCAGGGTGCAGGCCCATGCTAATTCCTTTTTCTTTCAACTCCGCGCCCCGCGACAGATCGGGCCTTAACCATACCCTTGCGGTCAGTTCGTTGTTTTTGTCAAGTTCAATAAAACGTGCAACCTGTCCGGGCGTGGCAATATCATGGATCTCTGTAATGCCGGATTCCCTGAGAGCCTGTAATGCAGCCCTGTTTTCGTTCATCAGCCGTTCATGCGACTTTGGTTCGACACTTGCCCTGAGTGTTTCGTAAGCCGGGGTATTGATATAAACGATGCCGGTGGGATTGCCATATTCATCGAGTTCCATCCCTTCAACGGCTGCCTCGTACAATCCTGCTGCCTGCAGTGCGACCTTATTTGCCAACCATTCGCGGCGATCGAACCGGCATAAAAACACCGGATTGGATGCTGAAATATCATCTATCATGTTCCTGTGAGGCCGCCACAACGCCGACCCGTTTCTTCGTCCGTCGCCTGCATCTCCAAGTGCCCACTGTTCATAGGCGCCCCAAAGGCCTTCGGTGATCCACTCACCGTCGTCAAGGATGTCAACCACTCTTTTTATCTCCGCCCGCAATCCGGATTCATCCGAAACAGTCAAAAGGTTTGCATCATTGATTAAGGCACCCGCACTGTTAAAATGAACATGCCCGTCAATGATGCCGGGTGTTACAAACATTCCCTTCAGGTCAATGACCCTTGTATTGACACCAATAATGGTTTCAGCTTCCTGGTCGTTTTCGAAAACACCGGTGATCTTGTTTCCGGTTATGGCTACGGCCTGTGCCAGGGGTTTTTCCTCATTTACGGTGTATATTAATCCGTTGCGCAATAAAATATCCGCTTTTTCTTCAGATACGCATCCTGTGAAAACACATATCAGAACGCCGGCAATGATGCCTTGCAAATGGTTAATCTTTGTGTTCATAACAACCATATGTTTTTGGCTAAATTTACCCAAAAAATCCAATCTTTTCGTTTTTTTTAGAAGAAAATATGCGATATTGTGGGCAAAACATTGCATCTTGATCACTATTCTGATGCGAAATTATTTTTTATCCAGTAAACTTTTAATCATGAAGAAATTTTTGATTGCATCAACCCTGGTATTGTTTAACATATGCCTTTCCATCGCCGTTTTACAGGCAGCAGTGGAACAAGATGACCAAACCCTTGACGCAGGGGGTTGGACGCCTCAGTACATGGTGGAACAATTTAAAAGGGTGGGGGGTACCGAAATTTCGCCCGACGGGCAATGGATCGCTTTCACCGTTTCAACAGCCAGAACGGAGGGAGAAAGAAGTGATTACCTGACCCATATTCATTTGGTCAAATCCGACGGCTCGCGCCAGTTTCAGCTTACCCGAGGCGATGTATCAGCCTCCAACCCGAAATGGTCACCTGATGGAAAATTGCTGAGTTTTACTTCGACCAGGGGTGGGGATGGCAATCAGATATGGATGATCGATCCCGCAGGAGGTGAAGCATGGCAGGTTACCGAAACCGAAGGTAGTGTAGGCCAGTATAAGTGGTCAAACAGCGGCAGCCATATCGCCTTTGTCATGGTTGACCCGCCCACAGAAGAACAGAAGCGGAAGCAACGCGAAAGGGAAGATGTCAATGTGGTGGATAAGGATTTGCGTTATGCGCACCTGTATGTGATCGAGGTTGACCCCGACAGCTATAAAACAGCCGAAATCAGGCAGCTTACAGAAGGGGCGTTTCACGTGGGGAATTTTGACTGGTCGCCGGATGACCATACCATCGCTTTTGACCATCAACCCAGACCCGGTCTCGAATATCATACCACCACCAGCATTTCAACCGTACCTTCTGCCGGGGGGGATGCGGTGCTGATCATTGATCTTGGAGGCAGTGATTCCAGTCCGGTTTACTCGCCCGACGGCAACTTTATTGCATTCACCACCGACATGGGGAATCACCGCTGGCCAGGCCATCTGGTCATCAAAGTGTTGAACCTTGCGGACGGATCCATGACAAGGCTTGGACAAACCCACGACGATGAGCCAAGAAATATTCAATGGTCTCCCGGAGGAGATGAAATTTTTTACATGGAGTTGCACAAAACCTCCATCGATCTGTTTGCCATGCCCGTAACGGGTGAAGATGCCCAATTCCGGCAGATCACCCAGGGGGCCGGCCGGTTCAGTGGGTTTTCCCTGTCTGCAGATGCTTCAAGAATGGCCGCCATACACCAGGATTTTGATAAAGCACCAGATGTCATTGTATCTGAAACAGAAACCTTTAATCCTGTCAGGCTGACCAATATCAATGAAGGATACGAATTGACCGGCATAGCCAGGGCAGAAGTGATTGCTTACGAATCTTCGGACGGCATGATCATTGAAGCCCCGCTGATCTATCCTTTGGATTATGAAGAAGGAAGACAATACCCGGTATTGCTGCATGTGCATGGAGGCCCCACGGGTGTTTTCGGTGAGACCTACGTGGCCACCCCATCGGTTTACCCGCTGCAGAAGTTCGCCGCAGAAGGTTATTTTATCTTGCAGCCCAATTTTCGCGGTTCCGGGGGCTACGGTAAAGATTTTCGCTTTGCCAACCTGTCTGACTGGGGATATGGAGATCTGGACGACATGATCGCCGGGTTGGATAAGCTTATTGAGGAAGGCAAGGTGGATCCCGATCGCCAGGCCATCATGGGCTGGTCGTACGGTGGTTATATGTCTTCATTCGCCATCACACGCACCAATCGCTTCAAGGCTTCCATGGTCGGTGCCGGCGTCACCAACCTTATCAGCATGACGGGAACCTCGGATATTCCCAGTTTCCTGCCCGATTATTTCGAAAGTGAATATTGGGAAAATTATGAGCGGCATCAGCGTCATTCGGCCATATTTAATGTGGAGAAGATCTCCACCCCTACATTGATCCTTCATCCGGAAGAGGACATCCGGGTGCCGATTTCACAAGGATACGAACTTTATGTGGCCCTCAAGCGCCTGGGGGTCGACACCAAAATGGTCACATATCCACGGCAGCCACATGGCATCCGGGAACCCAAGTTCACCATCGATGCCGCACAGCGCCAGTTGGAATGGCTGGAAAAATATCTGGGAAATAATTAAAATGCAGTTGCTTTATACTTGGCTTTTTAAACATTCTGGTTAACTGTTGTCACGGATGCACCGGACACTTAAGCCATAATATTTAAAGTTGGGGTTAGTATGCACAGATACATTGTCATGGTAAATGCTCCGGCGCCATGCACCATTATAAGAGTGTTCGGTTGAAGACCACCACCTGCCCTCCTGGCCTGCAAGGTAGAATAGGGCACATGCCCCACCACGGTAACCGCCCGGAAGTGCAGAGAAATTACTTATATTGTTTGCTCCTTCATTGGGCTCATCCCAATGGGTGACTGTCTTGAGTTTGCCGCCTGCATTTTCTCCAAGATAATCAGCAAGTGCTTGCCTATCATTACAGTATTGTACACCTGCCCTTCATACGTAACATAGGGCATATCAGCACATGGCAGCCCCCATTCGAATAAACCGACGTTTAAATTGTATCCTTTGTTATCGAGGTCAAATGCCGTTTCGTATCGGCGATATTTATCACCGTAAAAAACGATCTTCCTTGATCCTTGAGGTACATGGTGAATTTCATAATATCCTTCAAAATCAGACAAAGTGCTTAGGTTGCTCTCTTTTCCATCAGGATTTAAAACAGCAACCTTTGCCCCGGAAACAACATCTTTAAATTGATTTGATATGTTTCCATAAACATTGCTTGTATGCTTGGCAGAAGTCATTTCAATATTGTGCTGCTTTGTTTGTACGATATCCAGGCTGACCGAATAATCATCGTAACCTTCAATGCTGCCTGTTTGCACTGTTCCTTCATCCTTATTGCATGCAATAAGGAAAAACAGAATGGCAAAGAATAATGTTATCCACCATGTTATTTTTTTAAAATGCCACATAAAAAGGTATTCTTTTTACAAACCTGAAAAATATATTATGAGATCATTGATATATGGGTAAATCTGGATAAAAAGCTCCCCAGGCAAACCAAAAACCCATAAAAGAGGTGGTGGGCGTCAGACGTTGTCCCTGACGCGGCCCTGATACCGCTTCTCCAAACACATTCCATGCGTTACTTTCATTATCTGTCATGATTTCAGATGGTGGGCTACCGGACAGGCTTGGGCTAAAGCTTAGAACAGTACCGTCCGGAAGGGTACGTTTAAACGAGACTATAAAATTCTTCTCCTTATACCCGGTCACCACGATCGGAGAGCCCTGGAATACATCTTCAATAAGAGTCAGACCTCCGGCGAACGTTTCCAATCTGTATGCTTTGGCTTTTCCGTGCCTGATTACGCCATGAACTCTCTCTTTGGCATCCAGGCGTTCGTCTACAGGACTGAAAGGGAAAAGAAAGTATGAATGATTGGTGCGGTAGTCGCCATACGAATATTGGCCGTATGGCCTGCTATAACCTGTTTCTGTTGATAGTACAGTGGTTTCCGGATACATTGCTTTCCAGGTAGCCCAGGTTGTTTCCACAAGCTGAAATGTCTCTGCCTCTGTACCGCGCAGTTCACCCTGCACCGCATTCAGCCTGATCTGCGACCAGTTGCTGTCGGTTTCCCTGTCGTAGAGGATCAGGTTTGAGTTGTACAGCAGACCGGAAACACCAAATGTGGTTTCTGTTCCGTTGATGGTGCGGTTCCAACCAATCCCTGTGCCGGTGAGCGGGCAATAATGGACCGCAAAGGCAAAGTCATCTACCTTGTCGTTCGCAATTTCGTGCCAGTCCAATATGGGGTGCGGATAAGCGCGTATGTCTGTCCCATCTTTGTAGCCTAAAACGAGGTCATCGTCTGTGAGATAACTTGCCTGTGATGCAGGAATGAACAGAGGCATTGTCAGTGCCGGTATACCATCTTTTCCGGGCCCTCCGTCAAATACCTCATTAACGGGGATATCCCAGACCTCATTACCGGGCCCGGCAGGGTAAATGGAGCCATTTTCTGCGCAAGCAGAAAAAAAGAAGACCTTAAAAATTATCAATCCTGCCAATGTTGTCTTCATAAGTCTGAATGTTGAATTTTTATTCGTTTTGTCTATATGGTCGACAATAAAGACTTTTCCTGACATAAAACTTTTTTACAGAGTTGTGCCGCCTTCATGTATAATGATCCCATGTGCCGATAGAGAATCTGGCAAAAGCTTATCTGTTGGCAGATTTACAAAGATTTTACCATATTATTTTGTTTCCTTGTTGCAGAAATTTCCCTGTTGCACAAACTTAGTTACATTTGTAGCTTTCCATTGGTAATTAATCAGGACAAGATGGCCAGAATCAAAACAACAGGATACAGTGAAGCCCAGGGGAGGCTGAAAGAAATTTATGACGAACTTATGGAACAGCGGGGGAAGCTGGCTGCTGTACACACCATCCAAAGCCTACGCCCTGAAAGCATAAAACAACACATGGATTTATACATGGGCATCATGTTCAACAGGTCAGAGCTTAGCCGGGATGAACGGGAGATGATGGCGTTGGTGGTATCGGCGGCCAATGGTTGCTTGTATTGCCAGAAGCACCATGCTGAAGCACTAAATCATTACTGGAAGAATGAAAATATAGTCGAGCGGGTGATGAAAGAAGATGCCTGGAGTTTTCTTCCGGCCAGGGAACGTGAGTTATGTCATTATGCGCGAATATTGACCCTGGAGCCCCATAAACATGAAACACATGATTTCACTCAAATGCTCCGCAATGTAGGCATAAGTGATGCCGGAATCCTGGATGCGACGATGGTTATTGCTTATTTTAATTTTGTTAACCGCATTGTGCTTTCACTTGGTGTGGAACTGGAAGATGAGGCAGGTAAAGGCTATAAATACTGACTTATTTCTGTTAATAAGAAAAGAAATAAAATTGTTAAACAACTTGTTTTATAGAGATAATGACTCACGGTAAAAAAAAAGCAATAATTCTTCAATGGGTTGAAGATTATACGGAGGATCTTCTAAATTGGGTGTATCAAAAAACATCAAACCAGGTGCTTGCAGAAGATTTAACGCAAGACACTTTTTTGGCGGCATTTCAGCAGATAGATCGTTTCAGAAAAGATAGTTCTCCGAAAACATGGCTTTTTGCCATTCTGAAACATAAGATCATTGACTATTATCGCGGTCAGTTCAAAAACCCCATAAAAGGTCGAATTGAACATGTCAGGATAGAGGGTTTTCACCCTTTCAATGCTGATGAAAAATGGATCAGTCATAATGCACCTGTTGACTGGGAAAGCAACGACCAATATTTATTGAATAACCCTGACTTTTTAAAAATATTGGGTTATTGTATGGATTCATTACCGACCAAATGGAGGGCCGCCCTGGAACTTAAATATTTTACCGTCAAAAAAGGGGTTGATATCAGTCAGGAACTGGGAATCACCGCGTCAAATTACTGGCAGGTTATTCACAGGGCAAAGTTGCAACTCAGAAATTGTCTGGAAACCAATTGGTTTAAAAAAAGAAAGGATAACGAAGATGACAAACAACATGTTTTTTTCTTGTCTTAAAGCAACTGAACTGGTGGAAAAAAAACAGATTGCCGGTTTGTCATGCAAAGAGAAACTACAGCTTGGCCTTCATAAAGCGATGTGTGGTGCTTGCAAAAACTACGAAAGACAATCACTATTTATTGATGTCCTATTATACGAACGCGAAAAAGATCACCAACAGCCACATATAAATCCTTTAGAATTGCAACAAAGGATCAAAAAACGATTGGCGAAGTAAAAAGCATCTTTATCTTTGCCTCCTGTTCTACAACAATACCTATGCCTGTATCCATCAAAAACCGAAGCGCAAAGGATGAGAAACAACACCTTGAAACAGTCAGGGAACAATTAACACAAACACTCAAGCAGATCGATGAACTGGTCAAAAAACAGGCAAATGACCTGCAGGAAACCAAGAAATACCTTTATGAAAACAAAGCAGGTATGGACCATGTGGAGAAGGTCTCCATAAGGCAGTCGGTAAATCACGGGGCGCTGATTGGCGAAGGGGTTGTCGCCCGGAAGAACAAGTTGCTTAAACTCCTCGACTCACCCTATTTTGGCCGCATAGATTTTGCAGAAAAAGGCCGGAACAAAATCAATCCGTTTTATATAGGCATTCATTTATTTCATGATGAAGCTTCCAATGCCAATGTTATTTACGATTGGCGTGCTCCTGTTTCGGGGATCTTTTATGATTTTGAACTTGGTGATGCATATTATGAAGCCCCCTCTGGCACAATCCATGGTTCGATTAGTCTGAAGCGGCAATACCGCATCCGCAAAGGCCAGATGGAGTATATGCTCGAAAATGCAGCAACCGTGTATGATGAATTGTTGCAGCAGGAACTGAGCCGCTCTTCCGATGATAAGATGAAAAACATCGTGGCTACCATTCAGCGCGAGCAGAACCCCGTTGTGCGCAATGAAACCGCGTATGAACTGATCATCCAGGGGGTGGCGGGTTCCGGAAAAACATCCATTGCCCTGCATCGCATTGCTTTTTTGCTTTACAGGTATAAAGATGTGATTGCGGCGGAAAACATCATGATTCTTTCTCCCAACAAAGTGTATGCCGATTACATTGCCAATGTGCTTCCGGAACTTGGCGAGGAAAAAGTCCCGGAAACAGGGATGGAAGAACTGGCAGCCAGGGCCCTGGATAACAAAATCAGGTTTCAGACTTTTTTTGAACAGGTTTCCTGTTTGCTCGAAAACAAGGACAGCGCAACCATAGAACGCCTTCAATACAAAAACACCAGGGATTTTTTGGCAAAACTCGACCAGTACATTGTGCATGTTGAAAAGCAGTATTTTGTATCGTCCGACATATGGATTGGAAAGAGCCTGGTCCCGTCCTGGTTTATAGATGAACAATTCAAGGCCCTTCACCGAATGCCCATCATGAAAAGGTTCCAGGTCATTCGGCAAGCCATTGAAGACAATGTAAAATTCTATTATAAAAAAGAACTGACCGCAACAGAGCGCAAGGAGGTTCTGAAGGCAGTGACTAAGATGTTTGCGATTACCAATTTGCGTTCAATGTATAAGGATTTTTACAATTGGCTGGGCAAACCGGAACTGTTCAGGATGATTGCACGCAGCAAGTATGAATATGCCGATGTTTTTCCACTGATCTACCTGAAATATCGCTTTGAGGGCATCAAGCCATACGATGAAATCAAGCATCTGCTTGTGGATGAAATGCAGGATTATTCGCCTGTGCAATATGCAGTGCTCTCATATCTTTTTCCTTGCAGAAAAACCATTCTTGGAGATGCAAACCAAACAGTAAACCCTTATGGGTCTTCAAATACTGAAACAATTACCAGTGTATTTCAGGGGGCAGATGTAGTAAAACTATGTAAAAGCTACCGGTCAACCTATGAAATAACCCGGTTTGCCCAGCAAATTCTTACGGATCATGACATGATTGCGATGGAACGGCATGGTACCGAACCGTCGATTAACCGCTTTGATCGTCCGGAGGAAGAATTGGAGGAAATAATGGTACTTATCCGCAAATTCTGGCAATCCTCCTATCAAACAATGGGAATCGTATGTAAAACACAAAATCAGGCAAAATGGTTATTTGAACAACTGGACGGATTGTTCCCGGCAATTCATTTGCTTTCAGAAAACAGCCAGGCTTTTTCAGCCGGCATCGTGGTTACCCCGGTGCACATGGCTAAAGGGCTGGAATTTGATCAGGTAATCGTCCCTTTTGTCACCGCTGAGAACTATCATACTGAATTGGACAGGCACTTGCTGTATATTGCCTGTACAAGAGCAATGCATGAGCTGAATCTAACCTTTGTGAATAAAGCCAGCGGATTGATAGGCTCCCAAATAAATAACCTCAGGCAGCCAAAATGAAATCTTTTCCCTCCCTGAAACCCAGAGCAGAAAAATGTTCCCGGATGGCTTGCCCGACCCCCCGGCGTGCAATAAAATTGATCAAAAACCACGGTTCCGGATCAGTGAGTTCGGTGTAACGGAAAAACCACACCTGCCGGTTGGGACGTTTTTTGACATCAGTAAAGCCATAAATGTCCACTCCAAGTGTCTCGAGCAGGGCCGCTCTTTTTCTGCCGATGCGGGAGCTCCCGCATACGATGATCTTTTTGTCTGCAGGAACACATCGTTTGATCCATTTGGCAAGATATTCACATTTTATCTGAAAGAAAGCCTCCCTGGAATAATTGGCATGGGTTCTTGTAAGGCGACCAGGGTGGTCTTTCCAGGCCAGCAATGGCTTTGGTATTTTATGAAAACGAACACCCTTGTCCATCCAGCGCAGCCATAACTCATAATCTTCCGGCACTTTCCTTGTGGTATAAGGTCCGTACCTGTCAATCAGCCTGCGGCGAAACATTGCCGTTGGATGAGACAGGGGTGATTCAATAAAACGCATCATGAAATGATCCTCGGGGCTGATGACGCTGTTTTGCCAGTCCACAAACAAGGAAAAACCCTTGCTTCCGTGAATCTCTGACTGGAATATGGCCTGAGAAGATACCACATCGACGTCAGGATGGGTATCCAGGTACATCACTTGTTCCTGCAACCTTTCAGGCATGGCCTGATCGTCTGCATCCATCCGTGCCACATAGTCTGTACCGGTCATTTCAAGTCCGGCATTCAGGGCATGGGCAATGCCTTGCCTGGGTTCTTCAATCAGTTTGATCCGCTTATCGGAAGCCACCCATCTGCGGGCAATTTCAAGGCCGGATTTGCTGCCATTGTTGCTGATCAACAACAAATCCCAACAAGGAAATGTCTGTTGAACCATACTGTTTATGGCTATTTCCAGTTCCTGCCCTTCCTGGTAAAATGGAAGCAAAACCGTTATTCGTGCCTGAATATCCTTCATGCAGAAGCATTTTCACGCAAAGGTAAACAAACCCGTTTGTATTAAAATCATTATTTTTACAGCATGTATACAGCCGAAGAGAAAGAAAAGATCAGAAAGCTGATCAATAAGAAAATATCAGAACTCACCACCCACATTGCCGAACTGGAAGACCTGACCAGACCGGTGGCCCCCGATGTAGCTATTGGCAGGGTGTCAAGGATGGATGCCATCAACAACAAGAGTGTGAATGAGGCCGGCCTGCGTCAGGCCAGGGGAAAACTTCACGGCTTGCAGCATGCGCTGGGGAATCTTAGTAAATCAACGTTTGGCAAATGTACGCGCTGCGGGAATGAAATACCCCTTGGGCGGCTGATGGTTATGCCCGAAAGCATTAAATGTATGCGCTGTTCTTAACGTCGAAACATCCCGCCTATCTGAGCAACAAAAGCACCCCCATCAGGACCACGATGCATGCAAAAATATGCCGCATCCAGCCCTCTTTGCGTTCGGGCCGTATGCGTACAAGCAGCCTGGGCCCAAAGAATGCACCTATGGCTGCACCCGAACCCAGAAGGTAAATCAACTCCATATCAATTTCGCCCAGAAATACATGTCCTGCAAACCCTGAAAGGGCATTGATAAATACAATCAACACAGAGGTGCCAATCACAAGTTTTACCGGAAACCGCAGGATAAATAACCCGGCAAGTACAGGAATTGTCCCGCTGGTCCCGAAAAGTCCTGCAGCCGCACCCGACACCAGGCCAAAGAAGATGATCAGCACCATATGACGCCTGTGCAGATCTGAAAACTTCACGGGTGAAATAATGGTTTCGGCTTGCTTTTTCCCGGAAACACGCATGGTCAGCAATCCCAGAAGGATCGAATATATGCCAAAAGACCTGACGAGTGTGGAAGGTTCCATAGCCCCTGAGATCCAGGCACCGGAAAGGGCACCGGCCAAACCGGCCAGGCCAAAGATGATCGCCACAGGAAGGTTGATATTGTCGCGGCGGTAGTGGGCTATGGACCCAATGATGCCGATGGGGATCACAGCTGCAAGAGATGTGGCAATAGCCACCCTGGGTGACACCTGGAAAAACAATATCAATGTGGGCGGGAAAAAAAACGCCCCGTTGCCTCCTACCATGGTGGCTAGCAAACCCACCACGAAACCGATAAGGGGTAACCAGAAATAGCTTAGTTCAATGACCGACTGGTATATCACTGTCTTATATTTTTATTTTGTAAAACCCAGTACAACCCTTTAACATTCGAGCGCATTTGTGCTATGACCAGTTGAATGGCAATGTGCTCCAGGGCAGCCAAAATAGCCCAGCCAACCATCAGGTAATATAACGGAAGATAAAACCCAAATGTGAATAAAA
>PWON01000223.1 GCA_003557385.1 Bacteroidales bacterium
GAGTGGAATGATGCTACACGTAAGTTTATTGCACACAAGGATAAGTTAGTGCCTATCACACCACGAGGTTGCATCTATGGTGCATGGCATATCTGCCCAAGCTGTGAAACACATGCAAAGGCACGACATATCATTACACTAAATCCTCATGCGTGTAGTGGCATGAATTGGTCGCGTCTATGTGACGAGTGCAATATGGGTAGAACGGAGGCATACCAACGTGTTTAAGCATAAACTTATAGAAACTTACAATACATTCGCGGGCGCCGTAGATGCCAATGTCATATGCCCTATTTGTGATCATGCATCCACCGCAGCCCACTGGAACCGACATACAGTAGAGATTATCACCCACGTGAAAGGCATGATTGTCCTGGGTGGTCCTAAATGCGTAAGGGATGCCTGGTTTGAATGCCCGCAGTGTCGTGAAAGATGTGATGCGCCGGACATCCTGAACTCCAACCCACAGGTTATGCTATGTAACTTTGAATGCATTAATGAGGCAGATACACCTAAGCCCTGGAAATTCCCCATGAGAGGAGAATGTCATGACTAACCGCAAGGGACTAGGCAAGAATGATGCATGGTTAATCTACTGGCATGTATGTAGGGGCATACCGCTCCGGGAAATTGCTGAGGAGGCTGGGTGTTCCTATAAGACGGTAACTAACAGGCTAGATAAGTTAGAGCTACGCAAGCACTTCCCTGGTCTTAAACACCGCATCAGGTACCGCTCTCGTGGGAATTCATGTCAGCAGAAGATTAACGCTAGGGTGCAGCAAAGGCTGAAGGAACGACATTATCTGAACTGTCTACCGCCCGAGAAACATCACATCATTGAAGACTTCCTGCATATGTTAATCAAGTTTCACAATAAGACCGAGGGAACTAATCGTAAACTTGACGTGAATAGGTTCATGATTGAGTATCGAAATCTAGATCGAGGGAGGGATAAAGCGTGCTGATTACACTGGGCGACACATTGAAGCTGGCTAGTGACATGGCACAAGCCGTCGCAGGCCTAAGGATTAAGAGGGGCCGAGTATCTACGGTAACCTACTCCAAGGATGAAACCCCAATGGAGCACGACGCAACGGTCGTAGAACTTACGGAGAAGATACAAACGTTGAACATGCGTATCCGTAAGTGCCGTGAGCTCATTGCTAAGTGCAACCTGGAGACGGAGCTAGAGTATAAGATTGGTGATAAGCCAATCAGTCTAGCTGAGGGGCTCACACTGCTCGGACAATTAATCTATGAGCAACGTGAGGTGGCTAACCTGGCTCAGAATGAGCCAATGACCCGGCGTCATGCGCCTGGATCGGAGTTGGTGGACTATACTATCCTCACCTATGATCCGCAGATTATGCATGAGCTGAAGAAGGAGATGGGTAAACATATCCGGCAACTACGTGCGGCTATAGACCGTGCGAATATCACTGTTGAGGTAGAGTTGCCCGATAGCTACATGGATTACTAAGGTTTACGGGGAGCGTTTGTATCAAGCAAAGCCTCATCTAGTAAGCAGATAACTATAAACCTACTGCGGACAGTGACGGTGATAGCGCCGTATGTGTTATTGATTTATGGGTTATATAGTTATGGCGTATGACAGACAGCCCAGGACGTATGTGCTAAGCATAAGGGGCTTCTTGCGAAACGTCTGATCTTACTAGGTGTCTCAGCCTTTGGTTGTGCAGACACTCCCCGTATTCAATTTAAGGGAAGGGGTGAGGTAATGCAACTCATAGAGGATACAGTCCAACACATCTGGCAGACCTTAGGTATTAACCTAACGGAAACTACGAAGCGTGGAGAGTGTATACAGATTAATCAGCCTGCTCTATCCTACTCGGAGCCAGTAGTGTATCTGAATACCAATGCACCATCTACTGGCGAGCATGAGCGCACACTCCAGCTGCAATCTACAGGTATAATTGACATGTCCGTTACATCTGGCTTTGAATATGCCATGCGTACAGTGCATGAAACCTTTAAGGAACATGGGCGGTTTGGTAATAGACATCGGGTAGACAACCTACAGAACGACGTCCTTGGACACCTATGGGGCTATATATTTGCCACTAGTGAACCTATGTGGCAGATTATGCGTAGGGTTGTACAACCCACACGGAGTATCCTGTACGTTCCTGAGCTACAGTGTGAATTGTATGACCAGTGGGGAGAGATTAACCTACGCCATGGTATCCAGCTATACCCTAAGGATGTTAATGATAACCCGGAGAAGATGATACTGCTACAATCTTCAACTAGCACTTCTTCGGATCCCCTATCCGGGCTAACTATCTACCCAGATCGTCCAGGAGCCGTGTTGAACATGAACCTGAGGGTTACTACCAATCTTATGCAGTGGACAGCCGCTAACGACGCTGGAATGATGGGTTTCATGCTGGGTATGATGTGGCATATTACCACACCTAAGTATAATATATACTGGCTGAACTTCGCCTCCACGTATGGTTACCGTAGTGCCCCAGAACGTCAGGAACTCGCAGATGGTAATCTACAATGGGCTAGGAACTTCGTCAGGGGTATTAGCCCATTAGGTCGAGTAAAACGCATAGAAACTATAGATAGGGTGGTGATCCCCATATGCTAGTGGATATGTATAATTATACAGTCGAGAGATTATTCCAATTCACACATGAGTATCTAGCGAACACACTATCGTATGTACGCCACCAATGCATACATGAGATGCAAACCATGCAGAGGGGTAATCCAGAGATTCTAACGTCTAGTGATGAGGGGTGTGCACTGGTATATCATGCTAGTGACTTAACCCTCGGACAACTAGCAATTATCGCTAGACCCTTCTACAACATGTTAACTGCCTGTTCTGAGCGCTCAGTACGCTCCACTGCCATGATACCAGAAGCCCAGGTACACTTACCTCTAGCACATGGGACGCATCGAATGTCAGACGGGTTAGTGAGATTTGGCAGCGACGAGAGTCGTCATGGCTGTACTACGGCAGATCTGCGCCGTAAGTTCAGCGATACTGACATAAATCATAGTATGCTCGTCATCGCAGGACATCCATATCTACATCAACTGCTGATACATGAACAGAAGGACGGGCATGAGATACCAGTTCTGGATCGTCATACACTACCGCTCACGTTCTCCCTGGTCATATATAAGTTGGATAATCAGGGGTTCTATCGTATGTATACGTCCTGTCTACCAACTAGCGCCTCTGGCATATTCACGCGGGCTAAGTGGAGTATCCGCACGAATAAGCGTGAGATGAAACGCATGGCTAATGACTTTCGGGAGACCGTGGACCAGCTACACGACGTATCTATAGGGAAGGTGAACTACTATGTCCATGGATCTAGTTAACCTATACGAGAACATACACCTAATGCCAATCA
>PWON01000222.1 GCA_003557385.1 Bacteroidales bacterium
AAACTTTTGCAAATGATCTTTCCAAAATTATTGGATTTTCCAACTCAGACATTAAATCATTACTCCAGGGAGTGCATTTCAGGAAAACCCCGGTTTGCGATGCCGGTTACATCTACGAAAAAAAACATTATACAGTGGCAGGAGGCATCGTGGAAAAACTATTTTCGATTCCGCGGATAAAACAGGTCTCGAAGATGATTAAAAAACGCTTTGGGCTGGAGGACAACAAGGTGGTCAAAGCCCTGAAAAAACCGCTTTTCCCAAAAGAAGAGTTCATTATTCCGCCCTTGACGGTTCAACAGGAACACATGATTGTTGACGGGTTTAGGGAGAACAACCTTTTGCTCGCCAAAAACTTTGGGCTCAGCAAGAAAAAATTGAAAAAATACGGATATATTTAGTTCCCGTATTAAGTCCTGAACTTTATATAATGACCTACTGCCCTAAGCAGTTCATCGCGTTTAATGGGCTTTGACAGGTAATCATTGCACCCAACCTCAAGGGCTTTTTCCCGGTCGCCGTCGAGGGCGTGTGCCGTTTGAGCAATGATGGGAATGTTCTTGTCAAATTTCCGGATCGCCCTGGTGGCCTGCAGGCCATCCATGCCTGGCATTTTTATATCCATTAAAATCATCGAAATGCCGGGATTCTCTTTCAGGACCTGCACTGTTTCTTCGCCGGTTTCGGTGCGTATGATCCTGAACGATTCTTTTTTGAGGATGACTTCCAGAAAATGGAAGCTCAGCTCATCGTCCTCGGCAATCAATACCGTGTAAACTTCCGGTGCACGCTCCTTACGAACCTCCACAGTTTCCGGGACGACTTCCGGTTTACTCACCGGCTTGTAAGGGATGGAAAAATAAAAAGTACTCCCCTGCCCTTGCTCCGATTCCACCCAGATCTTGCCGTTGAGCATCTTGATGTATTCCCTGGCAATGGCCAGGCCAAGCCCGGACCCTTCCTGAGCGCGGGGCAGGTTCATGTCAGCCTGTACAAAGCGTTCAAAAATGGAATCGAGACGGTTGGCGGGAATGCCCTCACCGGTATCCTTCACATAAAAAACCAGCGAATTTTTCCTGATGTAGTTGCCGATTTCAATGCTTCCTTCCCGGGTAAATTTGATGGCATTGTTGATCAGGTTGATCATGGTGCCATCGAGTTTATACTTATCTGTGCGGATCAGGGCACCTTCGTCTTTGATTTGCTCTGAGATCCTTAATGTAAGGCCTTTTTCTTCGGCCTGGGGCGCCAGGAACATCAGGTATTGACCCATCACTTCTTCGATGTTTACTTCCGAAATGTGCACTTCGCTCTGCCCCGATTCAATGAGCGATATTTCCACAATGTCGTTGATGGTTCCCAGCAGACGCTGTGCACTCTTGTTCACAATGCGGATAAAATCTTCTTTTTGCGCTACTTCAAGATCGGGTTGTTTGAGCAAGTCGAGAAACCCCAGGATGGTATTCATGGGAGTACGGATCGTATAACTCATATTGGCCAGGAATGCTGATTTCAGCTGATCGCTTTCCTCGGCTTTTTTTATGGCTTCTTTGGCCTCTTTTTCCAGCCCGGCAATTTTTTTTCGCAATTCCTTGTTCTCTGCCGCGAGCTGTTCGGCTTTTCGGGATAATGCATCCATGATGATTTATTGTTTTAGCGGTTTCCATGGAATGGAAAAATAAAAGGTGCTGCCACAGTCAAGATCTGATTCAAACCAAATGGTGCCGCCCAGCAATTCAACAAAAGATTTTGAAATAGAAAGACCCAGTCCCAGGCCCTTTTCACCGTGACCGGGTTGTACCCCACCCTGGCGAAAGCGTTCAAAAATGATGTCATGGTCTCCGGGGGCTATTCCCAAACCGGTATCGCTTACATAAAAATGCATTGCACCATTCTTTAACCGGCAACCAAATTCCACATGACCCTCATCGGTAAATTTAATGGCATTTTGAAGAAGATTGCTCAGTATTTGCGTCAGTTTGGTGGCATCGGTCTTTACAAAACTCTTTTCCCCGTTAAGCCTGGCGCCTATTCTCAGGTCAACGGTTTTGGCCCTGGCCACCGGAAGCAGTTGCTCAAACAAGCCTTTCATCAGGTCGTTGACGTCGCATTCGGTTTCCGCGGCAGTGATCACCCCGGCTTCAATGCCCGACATATTGATAATATCATCGATGATCGACAACAGCTGTGTGCCACTGCGGTTGATAATGCTGTTGGCTTGACTGATCCTGGGTTTGTCGAGCATGCCCTTCGCAAGGATATCGGAAAATCCCATAATGGCATTGAGCGGTGTGCGGATTTCATGCGACAAATTGTTCAAAAAAGCCGTTTTCAGCCGGTCGCTCTCTTCGGCTTTGTCACGGGCAGTTACCAGGGCTTCTTCGTAGCGCATGTGCTCAATATACAAGCTCAGTTGACTGGCGACGATCTCCAGTATTACCCTGCTATTTTCATCATAGGCCCGGGGATCACTGTAATTTTGCACCACCATGACCCCTAAAATGTTGTCCCCGCTGATCAGCGGGACCCCCAACCATTTTTCAGGTATGGTCCCCATCAGTTCAATGTCATTTTCTTTGGCCAGGCGCGCCACATCATCGCGGCCAAACAACAACGACTTTTTCTTTTTTGTTACCAGCCCTGAAAATGTTTTACCGGCCGGCCATTTTGTGAACGAATCCTTCTCATCCCTGTAAACAGCGGGAGACAGCATGTCGGTTTCACGCTCATAAAAAGCAATAAAAAAATTCGAGGTGTCCATTACCTGGTCCAGTTCACCCTTTACGGTCAAAAGCAATTCCTCAAGCGTTTTTGAAGTAACCACCGCATGGGCTATGTTGTACTGAATACCCCGTATGGTGTGTTCTTTTTTCAGGGCGGTAATGTCCTCATAGGTTCCCAGCACACCGATGGTTTTCCCTTCATTGTCCTTCAAAGGGATTTTTGAAGTTTTCAAATAAATGGTATCGCCTGTCGGTGTCGTTTGCGGTTCTTCATAATTAATTTTGGGTACCCCGCTTTCAATCACCTTTTTGTCATCGCCACGATACAAATCCACCTGGTCTTGCCAGGGCATATCCTTATCGGTCTTGCCAATCACCTCATCGGGATGACTCTTGCCGGCATCATAGGCAAATGGCTTGTTACAACCCACATACACGCCTTTTAGGTCTTTCCAGAAAACACGCACCGGAATGGTGTTCATTACCAGGCTCAACATGCGCTCCGACTGAATCAGTTTATCTTTGGACTTTCTGTGTTCCTCACTGATAAGCATTTGGGCAACAAAAGAAGCGATGTTGCCTGCAAAGGCTTCTTCATCAGGATGCCATGTCCTTTTCTCACCAACATGTTCGAAACAAACCACGCCCCTCAACCGGCCATCGATGATAA
>PWON01000131.1 GCA_003557385.1 Bacteroidales bacterium
GCCCCGGGGCAACCGAAACCGGATTTTCCGTGGTGCGTTTTGACGGTGACACACAAAGGGCCAAAGAGGTTTATAAGGGATACAAGCCCCTTTCAGGCGCAGATGTGGCAGAAGTGATCTGTTTTGTTGCCAGCCTCCCCCATCATGTAAACGTGAATGACTTGTTGCTGATGCCCACCGCCCAGGCATCTGCCACAATTTTTCATAAAAGTGACTCATGAATTCATGCCGGCCTTCAAAGTACAGAAAGGCTGCACCAAATTTCACTGAACAGGCGCATCCGCCCCAACATATCAATCGTCCATTAATTTGTATCTTTGTAATGAGAGATACGTTTCACCCTGCATGGCAATGAAAAAACTGCACAAGCTTGTCATAACCTCCTATATCGGGCCCTTCGTCGCGACCTTTTTCATATCCCTGTTTGTATTGCTGATGCAGTTTTTGTGGAAATATATCGATGACCTGGTTGGCAAGGGACTGGAGTGGTATATTATCGCCGAATTGCTGTTTTATGCTGCAGCCACATTTGTTCCCCTGGCGCTGCCCCTGGCGGTATTGTTATCATCCATCATGACAATGGGAAAAATGGGTGAACATTATGAACTGGTTGCGTTTAAATCGGCAGGCATATCTATCCGGCGCATCATGTGGCCCATGGTGATGATCTCCCTGATCATCGTATTGGGAGCCTTTTATTTTTCCAACAACGTGTTGCCGGTAGCCAACCTCAAAAGCCTGTCCCTCTTATACGATGTCAGACAACAACGGCCGGCATTCAATATTGCAGAAGGTATCTATTACCGGGGCATTGACAACTTTGTTATCAGGGTTGACCAAAAAGACAACGGTGGACAAACGTTGCGCGGGATAAAAATATATGACCATTCTGAAAGGGGGGGCAACACCAATTTGACCCTTGCCGAATGGGGGACCATGGCCTTTACTCCCGACAAACGGCACCTTGTGCTTTCATTGCATAACGGGACCAACTACAAAGAAGCCGGCGACGGGAATCTTCTGCAGCCCGACAGGCCTTTTCAGCGGACACATTTTGAAAAGCAAATACGAAAATTCGACCTGAGCATGTTTGACCTGGAGCGAACCGACGAAGAGTTGTTTAAAGGCAATTTTCGTATGTTGAACATCAAACAACTGATCTATTTTGAAGACTCCCTGTCGCAGGAATTGAGCAAGAGGAAAGACAATTACATCAGTGCATACCGGCGCCGGTTCAGCCATTTTCCGGATACAGCCTCCGATGAATTCAAACACGCTGCTGATGAGGATTTTCGCCGTTTGGATATAGGGCATATCCGTTCTGCACAAATCAATGAGCGCCTGGTGATAAACAGCGCCATGGATATGGTTCGCACCAACAGGGAAAACACCAAAAGGGCACACCAGGAGATCAGGGACAGAAAAAGAACCCTGGCCAGGTACCAGATAGAATTTCACCGGAAATTCACCCTGTCTTTTGCCTGTTTGGTCCTGTTCCTGATCGGGGCCCCACTGGGTGCGATCATCCGCAAGGGTGGCTTTGGCCTGCCCCTGGTGATTTCCGTATTGTTGTTTGTGGTATTTCATGTCATTTCCATGATGGGTGAAAAGTTCGTCAGGGAAGGCGTACTCGAAGCCCACCAGGGCATGTGGATATCGTCCATCATCCTGTTGCCGGTCGGCGTTCTATTAACCCTCAAAGCCACCACCGACTCCTCCCTCCTCGACACCGACAGCTACCTGGAAAAACTGGAGAAACTATTCATAAACATTCGCAAACCAAAAACCGAAACACCCGATTAAACGTATGCGCATCCTCCAACTCTGTCATAAGCCTCCCTATCCGCCCGACGACGGCGGGTCCATAGCCATGCATCAGATCACACGCGGGCTGCTTGATCAGGGAGTCAATGTAAAAGTAATGGCCCTGGCACCCTCCGGAACACACGGAAAGCTGGATAATATTCCATCCGAATATGTCCGGAAAACACAATTTGAATCCTTTCCAATTAACACCAGGGTAAAAGCACTCCCTGCTTTTTTCAACCTTTTTACCCGCGAATCGTATAACATATCACGTTTTTATTGCAAGAAATTCTCGGAACGGCTGGGCGAGGTACTCAAGGAAGAACCCTTTGACATTATCCAACTGGAAGGTCTGTACCTGGCACCCTATATTCCGGTGATCAGACAAAATACCGGTGCCACGGTGCTGTTTCGCTCCCACAATATTGAGCATTTCATCTGGGAACGGATGGCCAAAGCCACGGCAAACCCTTTTAAAAAACTTTACCTCAAAATACTCGCTGCGCGTCTGAAAGCCTTTGAGATGAAAACGGTTCACCGCGTGGATGGATTGCTGGCAATATCACCAGTTGACCTTAGGTTTTTCGAGAAAAACGGCTTTAACCAGCCTTCGGTCACCATTCCCGTGGGGATGGACCCGGATATTCCGAAAAAAACGGATGTTGTTAAGGAAAATACTGTTTTTCATATAGGGAGCATGGATTGGCGCCCAAACCAGGAAGGCTTGAAGTGGTTCCTGGAAACCGTTTGGCCCCTGGTGACAAACGATAACCGCAGCTTGCATTTTATACTGGCAGGCAAAAATATTCCGGACATGTTTTATCAATACCAGGGAGAACATGTGACAATCGCAGGAATGGTCTCCGATGCCCTTGCATTTATGCAATCAAATCAATTGATGGTGGTTCCTTTGAGATCGGGGGGAGGAATGCGTGTCAAGATCATTGAAGGCATGGCTGCCGGGAAAGCGATCGTTTCAACCAGCATAGGAGCCGAAGGCATTGATTGTACGCATGGCGAAAACATCTTATTGGCCGACACGCCACAGGAAATGGCCGATGCCATATTATTCTGCTTTTCAAACCAGGAAGCCATGAAAGAGATCGGGGACAAAGCCCGCAGTTTCGCCAATGAAAGACACGCCATGAAACCAATTATTGATAAACTATTGGGCTTCTACCGAAGGTTTTATGCCACCGAATAAATATAATTAATACCTTTGCCCGTTAATGACGGCGTCTGTTGAACTTCCCGGCATTGCTTGCCGGCTTCAAATCTCCAGGGTTTGAGAAAAACAATTTTCATTATCCTTTCGCGGATACCATACCCCCTTGAAAAGGGCGATAAACTCCGCGCATTTTATCAGATTCGTGAGCTTTCGAAGCATCACAATCTGATTATTTGCGCACTCAGTGACACCCCCCCACATCAGGATGCCGGCAACATTCTGAAAGCCTATTCAAGGTCCCTGTATTTTTTCCGGCTCCACAGGGCGGGCATTTTCCTGCGGTTGATTCAAGCAGTATTTTCTCAGAAACCCTTCCAGGTGGCTTATTTTTACAACAAACGTATTCATCGCAAAATTACTGAACTAATTCATTGCCATCAACCCGACCACATTTATTGTCAGCTTATACGCACAGCCGAATATGTCCGGAACAACGGGACGGATAAAACCATCGATTACCAGGATGTTTTTTCTGCAGGGCTTAAACGCAGGGCAGACATTGCCCCCTGGTATATGAGGCCCTTGCTTGGCCTTGAATATAAGCGGGTGAGGCGCTATGAAAAAACCATATTTGACCTTTTTGACAAAAAAACCATCATCTCTGCACCGGACAGGGAGTTGATCGCCCATGACAAACGTAAAGAGATCATGGTGGTGCCCAACGGCGTGGATACCGGTTACTTCAAGCCCATTTCGATGGATAAGCCGTATGATATTGTGTTTACCGGCAACATGGCTTACCCCCCCAACATCAATGGGGCAAACTACCTTGTCAGAGAAATTATGCCTCATGTATGGAAAGAGGTGCCCGGTGCCAGGGTAGCCATTGTAGGGGCCACCCCCTCGTCTGCAGTCAGATCACTTGCCTCCGAAAAAGTTGTTGTTACCGGGTGGGTCGAAGATATCCGGGAATATTATGCCGGATCGCGCATTTTTGTAGCCCCCATGCAAATTGGCACCGGTCTGCAAAACAAGGTGTTGGAAGCCATGGCCATGGGACTTCCATGCGTCACGTCCCCTTTGGCCAACGAGGCCCTGAAAGCCTCTGCAGGAAAAGAAGTTTTGATTGGAATAAATCCCGGGGATTATGCGCAACATATATTATCTTTGCTGCGGGATATTGCTTTATACAAAACCATCAGCGAATACGGTTATCAATTTGTCTTAAGGAACTTTAACTGGGAAAATACCTCTAAAATACTGGAAGCCGTTATCATAGGCAAAGATTCCTGATCTGTAACGATGCGAACAAAGTTTCATAAAATAGAAGAAGCCATTGCCGAAATCGGCAAGGGGAGAGTGGTGATCGTAGTAGACGACGAAGACCGCGAAAACGAGGGCGATTTTATTGCAGCCGGTGAAAGCATCACCCCGGACATTATCAATTTTATGGCCACCCATGGTCGCGGGCTGATCTGTGCACCCATTACCAGGCAGCGATGCGAACAACTTGATTTGGACCTGATGGTGCCGAAGAACACAGCCATGCACGAAACCCCTTTTACCGTATCTGTTGACCTCAAAGGCAAAGGTTGCACCACAGGAATCTCTGCCGCCGATCGTGCCAAAACGGTAAAAGCCCTCGCTGACCCGAACACCAAGCCATCAGACCTGGCCCGTCCGGGTCATATTTTCCCCCTCCGGGCAAGGGAAGGCGGTGTTTTGCAAAGGGCCGGGCATACCGAGGCATCCATTGACCTTGCCAGGCTGGCGGGGCTTCAGCCATCCGGTGCATTGGTTGAGATCATGAATGAAGACGGATCCATGGCCAGGCTTCCCGAACTTTTTAAGATTGCCGAACGTTTCAACCTGAAGATCATTTCCATTGAAGACCTGATTGCCTACCGCATAAAAAACGAGAGTTTGATCACCAAAGAGATCACGGTAGACCTGCCTACCCAATGGGGACACTTTAAGCTTGTTGCTTACAAGCAAACCACAAATGAAAAGCTCCACATGGCACTTATAAAAGGCAGCTGGTCGCCTGATGATGAGATCCTTGTCAGGGTGCACTCATCGTGTATTACAGGCGATATTTTTGGCTCATGCAAGTGCGATTGTGGTGGCCAGTTACATTTGGCCATGCAAATGGTCGAGGAAGAAGGCAGGGGCGTGGTATTATACATGAACCAGGAAGGACGTGGCATCGGACTAATGAATAAACTAAAAGCGTACCACCTGCAGGAGAAAGGCCTGGACACTGTGGAGGCAAACATAGAACTTGGGTTCAAAGCCGATGAAAGGGACTACGGGATCGGCGCACAGATCCTTCGCGACCTGGGTGCCAACAAGATCAAGCTTATTTCGAACAATCCCGGGAAAAAGACCGGATTAACCGGTTATGGCATCGAAATAACCCGCAACGTCCCCATTATTGTGCCCACATCAGAACACTGCAAGGTATATCTTGAAACCAAAAAGAAAAAACTGGGGCACCTGTTTTAGTCCTGCTGTTGTGCATCGCCGGAGCCATTGCCCCGCACCTGCCGGCGAAACAATTCATCCAGCCGGTCAAACTCCTTTCTGTAGAACACCCCTATTCCTTGTGTATACGGCGCATCGAAGTTGATGATGTCAAAAGTGTTGGACCTGTTAAAGGCCTTCACGCGCAGTTTCCCTTCGGGGGTAATCAACACCTCGACATTTACATCGCCGATAATCTGGTTTGTTCCTTGTATACTCTGTCCCGTGGCGGTTTGATTCCCTGCCACACCGAAGTTGCCGTCAATGATCACCCGGTTGTCAAACAATTGTGTCGACAAGGCAAGTTCCACTTCCTGGCTGCTGATTTCATCCCCCGGCCGGTAATTGATGCCAATGTCAAAATCCGAACTGATCTGTGAGAGCCAATTGCTCATCTGGTTCGATAACAACTCCGAGGAAGTGGTTCCCACACCATACCCCAGTGCGGTGTTATACTGGTCAGTGGTAGTGGGCATAAACCGGTTGAGCACAAGCAGGGAAAACACCTGCCGGTTCATCTCCTGATCGGTGGTTATCACCCGTTCGATCATTTCCCGGATGTATTCATCACCCCCGGGTACAACAATCTCAAAGGAAATATTCGGGTTGAACAGTTTGTCTTCAAGAACCAGTATCGTTTCAACCGGAATGCGACGGTGGTAAACCTCCGAAACCTCCGGGTCTATTCCCTCGCCAACAAAAAGATCATATAATGAAGTGCGCAAACGATAAGCTGCACGCAGGTCCACATCGGCATCATTCAAGTCGCCCGTCCACCGGATGGTGCCACCCTGCTCAATACGGAAACGCTTGTTGATGATATTCTGCAAATTGAAAAAATATTCACCATCAACAATCACATAATCACCATAAATATTAAATGCGCCTTCCGGCGAAACCTCGAGCCTCAGGTTGCCTTCGCCCCTGCCCCTGATGATGTCTCCAAACTGTGTGTCGAACATTAATTGAAGCTCCGCATCGGGGGTGACCTCCAGGTCAAAATTCAGGGTGATCAGGCCGGGAAGCTCTGGTGGGACAAATGCCTGCCCGTTGTCCGCATCATCTCGCGACACAAAGGAGATGAAATGACTTTCGCGTAGCTCGCCCGTATAGTTTAAGGGGAGTATAACACGCGTCCCGCGGTTGGTGCGGGCGGAAATATCCATCACGACATCATTGACCGGACCGTGTAAATGGGCCATACCCGTGACAAAGCCTGTCCCATAATACATAGAGTTATGAGCTGCAGTGGTATTAAAAACGATGCTTTCGTTGGGTCTGATGCGAATATCCAATTCAAAATCTTTAAAAACATCATGGAAAACAGCTCCGGAAAAATCAGCCGTATTCCCCAGGCTGTCTCTAAGCAGCACTCCATCAAACAACAAGGCATTGTGAACAAACTCCACCGGATGATCGAAGTCAAATCCTACATTAAGATACGGAATGAATACATGTCCATCAGCCACCATCGCATGGCCGGAAAGTTCAGGTCTGTTCAGGGGACCCTCAAGACGCAGATTACCGGATGCCAGTCCGTTGAACTCAGTGGCAAAGCTAGCCAGGTAGGGTGCCCAGACAGACATTTTCTTTTGTTCAATGTCAAGGTCAAGATCAAAGTGCTGTCCGTGATCGCCTGCAAAAATATTACCCGAAACTACCACCGGACGAATGACCTCACCCTGGCTCCGGTCAGTAATTTCACCATCTACAATGAAGGCTTGCTTTTCAACATCCCAAACGCTTTGAAGCGTAAAGTCCCCGAGATGTATCCGGTTAAAGGAAAAATCTTCGATGTGTATTTCTGTTCCAATGCTGGGTGGTTGATAAAGACCCGTGAATGAAACATAACCATCCATCATCCCGCCAAATATAAAATTTTTCTCTCCAAGCAAAATGCTGGAATAGGCAAAATCAAAATTTGAAAAAGACAGCACCATCCTGTCGCCGGGATCAGCGCTTAATGTCCCCTCGGCCATGACAAACTGATCTTCGTGGAAAGCCTTCAGGCCAACAATTTCAAGACGGTCTTTATCGGCAATGATCTTGTTATCCACATTGATTCTCCAAAGATCACCGTTAACCTGGATATGGGCGGCAGTAAATTCAAAGTCGAAATGGTTCCTTTCATAAAACCTGCCCTGTCCTTTTATTTCCCCTCCATTGTCAAGGTCCTGGCCGTTGCCTTCCCAATGCATAAACAATTCCAGCATATCATCGCCCAACAAAGTACTCAAGTGGAAAGAATCCACATACAAGCTGTCAGAAAACATAAACCGGTCGCTCTCCAACAAAAGTTCATAGTGCCGGCCGGTAGATTGACCCGACATATCCAGGCCCACAAATTGCCGACCCATCAGAGAAAACAGATCGGAATGCCCGTTCATTTTGAGTTGGCTAAGTGATCCGTTAAAAGAGCCATTCAGCCATGTACCGTCAGCTATTTCAACGGAAGGAAAGAACAGCCCGGTGAGCTCACGCGTATCTTTCAGCCTGATATCAAAACGCAGGTCCTGGTTTTGATCGTTGTTCGCAACATGCTTTTCCTGTCTTGCATCGAGTGCAGGAAGAAACACATAGCCAAATTCCTGCACATCACTGATCAGCCTGTCAAAATGAATCAAGCCATGCACGTCTGCATCGACAAAATCGGAGCGGATCCTCAGGTGCTGATTGTTTTTGGACCATACGGTATTGTTCACGATAATTTCGCCTGTTGTATATGTTTTTATATCATTTTCCAGGCCCGGATGCCCTTCGGGGGGGATTTCCGAGTATACAATATCGCGCAAGGCCAGTTCACCTTCCATTTCATCCAAAGACCGGATTTTCGCATTGAGCTTTACATTGGCCGATAACACAGAATCAAACAACGTATCCCGCTTAAATACGTTGATGCGGCTCAGGTTTGCCTTGTCAATACGGGCTTCAAAATCAAACACAGGCATATCCTGTTCAAAATCCAGCGTGCCATGAAAGTCCAGGTAGATGTCCGGGTCATCCAACAAAAAATAACCACTGAATTTTCGATGCAGGACATCACCCGCCAGATCAAGATTATAATATGTATTCTCAAGTATTTCAACAGATTCGACATCCCCGGCAAGATGAACATCCAGCATATCCGTCGTAAATCCGGTACCCTCAACACGGGTCTGCATGCTGACTTTCCCAAGCAGCTTGCTTCTGCCGAACAAACGCCCAAGATCAAACTGATCTGCGGTGAGGTTTCCGCTGTAATGGTAGGGGGCATCCGCTGAATCCCTGAACATGGTGACATCGGAATACAAACGCCCTATACCGGTTTGCACAGAACCTTCCGCCAAAAAATTATTCACTGTGCCGATCAGTTCTCCGGCAAAGGATATATTGCCCAGGTTGTCAAAATAATCCGGAATGTCGGGTATTTGCCGGTCGAACGCCTCAGAAAACCTTATTTCCCTCAGCGATGCGGCATGACTGTACAGTTCTTCTACCTTGAAGTACAAATGTGTATCCGGCCATTGCATCAGGCCCGACAAGTTGAAACTGCCGTGAAAATGGGTATTTTCTCCGTGCGTCAGCTTAACCTGTTTTGCCGTTAAAACATCCCGTGTTCCCTCAAACAGCCCTTCAATATGCAGGGTATCATCAAGCCCGTACACACTTGGGATAAAATGACCGAGGTCGGCCAAATCAAGTGGCAAGGCACGGATATTTAACTGATACTCTAAGCCATCGATCAATGTTTCGACCGACTCCAGGGAAGGATAATTCACGGCGAGGTCAACACGGAGGTCTGAATTAGGGGAACGAAAAATAAACCGGTCAATGGTGCTCTGATGTGGGCCAATTGTAAAATCGCCCGATATATAATGTACAATAAATCCTGACGACTCCTCATAAAACAGGTAGTCCAGGTTAAAGTACAGAACATGATCATGCAACAGGATATCATGGACGGCCAAATGAAGGTCACGGATATAGAAGTTGCCGGGATCAAACCCATGATCGCGTTGTTCGATATTGTGATCGCGAAAGCGGAACTCCGCACCGCTAATTTTCAAACCGATGCACTTAACATCCCACCGGCCTATCGGTGCGCCGGATGATTCCAGATTTGAAAAATATTCCACCAGGAATCCGAAATTATATTCCTGTTCGTTTTCTCGCCTGTATATATTCAGGGAGGAATGATCAAAATGCACCTCGTCAATACCCAGAAGACGTTGCCCAATCGATATCCTGCCCAGTTTCAAACCCATCCGCTCAACAGAAAGCAATTGTTCTCCCTGCTGATCATTGACCACCACATCAGTCAATACAACGCTGCGAAATAAACGGAAATCAACACCGCCTACCACGATGTCTGTCTGAAGCTCACTGGAAAGATGGCTGGTGAGATAGCCTGCCAGGTAATGCTGTACCCTGTTGTGATGCAGTATGGCATACATCAACAGCGGAAGCAGAACAAGCACTGCCAGTATTGTAATCAGTATTTTTCTCCTTTTTTTAATACCTTTGTCCTCCGGAACTTTAAAAAGTCCTGTTTGCGTATTTACCTGTCATGAGCATTTATATCCTGGGTATCGAATCATCTTGCGATGACACCTCAGCCGCCATTATAAAAGAGCGCAAAATTCTTGCCAATCTTATTGCCAATAAGAATGTTCATAAAGATTTTGGGGGTGTGGTCCCTGAATTGGCGTCAAGGGCACATCAGCAGAACATAATTCCTGTCATTAACAACGTTTTAACAAAAGCAAAGATACATAAAAAACAAATCAATGCCGTGGCCTTTACCAACGGGCCCGGATTGCTTGGTTCACTGCTGGTGGGCACGTCTTTTGCCAAATCCTTTGCCCTGGCGCTTGACATCCCGATAATCACCGTTAATCACATGCATGCCCATATCCTGGCCCATTTCATCGAAGACGGATCGGAAAAAGAACCACCCCCTTTTCCCTTTCTCTGCCTGACTGTTTCGGGCGGTCACACACAGATCATGCTCGTTAAAAGTCATCGCGACATGCAGCTGATCGGCCAGACAATAGATGATGCAGCAGGCGAAGCATTTGACAAAGCCGCCAAGATCATGGGACTTCCATATCCGGGAGGCCCGCTTATTGATCAATATGCGAAAGACGGGGATCCGGAAGCGTTTTCCTTTCCGCATCCAAGGGTGCCCGGGCTTGATTTCAGTTTTAGTGGATTAAAAACATCCATTTTATACTTTTTGCGTGATGCCCTGAAACATGACCCTGAATTTATCAGGAAGAACATGCATGACCTGGCCGCTTCTATTCAACACACCATCGTCAGCATATTGATGGATAAGGTGCGCGCTGCCGCCAGGCAAACAGGAATAAGGCACCTGGCAATAGCAGGAGGGGTATCGGCCAACAGCGGCCTTAGAAATGCATTTGAAGCCGAAAAGGAAACCGGCAACTGGGAAATATACATCCCACCCTTTGAATACTGTACCGACAACGCTGCCATGATCGCCATCGCCGGTTACTTTAAATATGTAGACGGTGATTTTGCCCCCCAGGATACCACCCCGTTTACGCGATACAATGATTAATCTTCATCCGGGGAGTCGTTCCGGGGTTCTATTCTGATAAACGGAGGATATTCACGTTCCCTGATCACATGCTCTTCGATGTCGTAATGAAAATAATAAGGATATTCCCTTCCGGATTGTTTTCTGACATAAATGTTCATGAGATGATCAAAAATGTTTTGCGCATTTTGCCGGCCAGAAAAATATGCCAGGTCCGAGACATCCTCTTCTGTCAGAAGGTATTTCTGCGGCTGAAAGCGAACCTGCCCGGTCGAAAGCCTTATAAACCGTCCCTCCACATGGTCGCTGGTAGCATGTGCATTAAAAAGTACCTCCATTCCAAATCCGGCATCATGCAGTTTGGCAAATTCCCACCACACATTGTTTTCCAGCACAGTAATATCTACCCTGCCAATGTAACGGTTTACGCCTGACCTGCCCATAAACACCTCTTCATCGACATACTCCAGCAGTTCAATTTGCGCCAAAACAAATATATAGGCAGGCTGATCAAGGGCAAAAAACTGATCCATCTGATCCGGACCATAAGCCTTGACCTGAAAAAGGTCCAGATGATACTTCAAAGAAGACATAAACTGATCGATGAAAACAGAGTCGACAACTTCGTTGACAAATAGTGCCCGGGGGTCACCGGGGCCCCGGATGCTGTCGGCGGGAATGCTGTCGGGATGTTCCGGTGCATAGGATTTAAGCAGCGTACCGGGAGGAAGGATCAATACGTGAATGTCGGTTTCCTCAACTACAAAACGGTTGGCAAACTGAAGGCTGCCCGCACATGCAACCAGGCACGCATTCAACAAAATGCCCAATCCGATATGTCTTATCCAGTTCAAACCTTTAATTTTTCACCAATTTCCTTGCCATAATTGCGGCATAATCCTAATTCATCTTCGTGTGGCGTGAATTTTACAAAAAGCCCTTCGCCCAATACTTTGAGTTTCAAATTCGACAGAGTGGCATTGATGATCTTTCCCGCTTCTCCGCTCCAACCATAAGAACCAAACGAACCGGCAAGCTTCCGGTTGTCCCGTATGGGGCTGATCACGGCAAACAATCTGTATACGGGCAACAAGATGTTCTGATTGATCGTCGGGCATCCGACCACAATGGCACTGCTCCGGGCCACCCTTTGATCAAGATCACCCAAAGACATGGTTTCAATATCCGCAACCTCCACTTCAAAATCTCCTGCACTCAAAATGCCATCACGGATGGCCCCGGCCATTTTACCAGTATTGTGATATGCTGACACGTAAGGGATAAAAACATGGTTTTTTTGCGGAGTTTGCAGGGCTTCCCTGGCATATTGCTCCGAAAGGTCCACCCATTTTTGCCAGTCATTCATAAGTAAAGGGCCGTGTCCGGTAAGTACTGCGTTGATCTCTAACGGCCGGATCTTTTCAATGGCCTTCAGCATGAATTTACTGAATGGCTTCAGGATCACATCAAAATAATACCTGAATGCATCACCAAAATCCCCTACCCTGTCATCAAACATGTCGGGGTGGGCATAATGGCACCCGAATGAGTCGCAGGTAAACAGCAGCTTGTCTTCTTCCAGGTATGTATACATGCTGTCGGGCCAGTGAAGATTGGGTGCCGAAATAAAACGCAGTGTCTTATTGCCCAGATCAAGGGTATCTCCATCCCTGACAACCATGTGCCTGAAATCCTTTCCCAAAAAATCTTTCAGGTATTGGATGGCCAGCCTGCTCCCCACTACAGTTGCTTCAGGAGCCAGCTGTAACACATTGGCAAGGTTGCCGCTATGATCGGGTTCTGTATGGTTCAACACAATGTACTCAATCTCTGAAGGATTACCAGCTTGCTTGAGTTTGGCCAGATACACATCCCAGAACTTCTCCTTTGAGGTTTCTATCAGTGCTTTCTTTTCGGCATTTATTAAGTAGGAATTATAGGTGGTCCCGTATTCGGTTTCCATCACCACATCAAAAGTAACAATGTCGAAATCGAGTACACCGACCCACTTAACGTCTTTGGTTATGTCCAGGACTTCGGTATCGGGTCTTTTCAGGTCTTTCACATTTCTCATAATTGTTTAATCGTTTCGGGTTGTCTTTCTCTTTTCAAAATGTTTGGAGTCGCCCCCCTCGCCATATCCTATTTCTCCGCCAGCCATGTGAATCCGGGCCTCCAGGCAACGTTTGCACTCTTCGGCATCTTCGTCGGTACATGGTTTGTCTTCATACAACAGATAGTCTTCGCGATACCGCGAAGGGGTCAGGTTGGGCATGATGATATTGGCCCCCACCTTGATGGATTTTTCCCGGCCCATGGGGTCAATGGCTTGCATGGCCGTGGTAGCAGCAATGTTGATGTCTTTCATTAAAATGCGCAATACAGCCACCATTTTCAAACTCAGGTAAAACCGGTCAATTTTTGGCAAAAGCAGATCCTTATAACGGAACATGGGTGTATCCTCATGCTCTATGTATGGGCCCATACCCACCATATCGATGTCATGCTCCCTGAAAAACAACAAATCGTCGGCCAGGTCATCCACCGTTTGAAAAGGCAGTCCGATCATTACACCCGTACCCACCTGGTACCCGATTTTTCTTAACAGGAAAAGAGATTGAAGCCGTTTTTGATAATCGTGGGCCTTGTTTTTTGGGTGGTACCTGTGATACAAATCCGGGTTGGACACCTCAATCCTTAGCAAATACCGGTGTGCACCAGCCTCAAACCAACGACGGTAGGTTTCTTCGCTCTGCTCACCAAGCGAAATGGTAATACCCAGTTCGTTATTACTCATCTGTTTGATCTTTTTGAGCAGATGTTCAATCCGGCGCACATAATCCTTTCCGCTTCTTTCACCAGCCTGCAGCACAAGGCTGCCAAACTTGTTTTCCCATGCATAGCGGGCAGCTTCAAGTACCTCCTCTTCGGTCACCTCATAGCGGTGCGCTTTTGTATTTCCGGACCGGATGCCGCAATACAGGCAATTCTTCCCGCAAAGGTTTGAATACTCGATCAGGCCCCTGTAAAACACTTTACGGCCGACGTAAGCTTCCTTGATTTCCGCTGCCCTGGCAAATACCAGCTTGCGGTCCTCCTCACCGGCATCCAGCAAAGCTGCAAGATCCGCTTTGGAAAAAGTATCCTGATCCAGTATGTTTTTTATTCTGTTTGACATAACAATGCGTGATCCGGCTTCAAAGATAATCTTCTTTGGTTTCTTTCAGTTTGGTGAACGGTGCTACAGCCCTGTGATAAATTCCATGCATCCAGGCAATGGCCATTCCGTAATTGGTCACAGGTACGCCGGCCTCGATGGCCTGTGCCAGCCGGCTTTTGATCTGTTTTTGAGTGATCATGCATCCGCCACACTGGACCACCAGGGAATATTCGTTCACAGGCCCAGGCAATTCACCAAGCCCCGCTACCACGTCATAATCCAGTTTTTTGCCCGTGTAATGGCTCATCCACCTGGGAATCTTTACCCGCCCGATATCATCGCATGCCACATGGTGTGTACATGACTCCAATAATAAAACGCGGTCGCCGTCTTTTAGTTCGTCGATTTTTGGCGTACCCCTCAAATAATTCTCAAAATCCCCTTTATGACGTGCCAGCATGATGCTGAAGCTTGTCAGCGGAATGTCTTTTGGGATGGAAGCATCGGCTCGCAAAAACACTTGTGAATCGGTAATCACAAGACCTGGTCTGGGATGCAATGTCTTCATCAGGCTGTCCACTTCTTTTTCCTTGACCACCACGGCTACACAATCATTGTCAATAATGTCGCGGATGGCTTGAACCTGGGGCAAAATAAGACGGCCTTCGGGGGCTTCATTGTCAATTGGTGTAATGAGCACCACCAGGTCGCCATAACGGAGCAAATCGCCCAGAAGGGACCGTTTGCGATAGGCTGTTTCCGGCATGGCGCGCCGGAGCAACGTGATGGCCTCACCGAGGTTGTCCGGCTTTAGGGCACAAAAAGACAATACAGGCGCACCGTAAGCCTGTTCAATCTGTTGTTTCAATGCTTCATCCAGGGGCGTTTTGTCGGATTTGTTATGAAACACAACAAAGGGAACATCCTGTTTTTTAAATTGTTCCACCAGGTGCTGTTCGGATTCATCAAAGCGATTGGCCGTGATGACCAAAACAGCCAGGTCAACGGTCTTCAAAGCCGCCAGGGAACGTGCCACCCGCTTGGCACCCAGTTCGCCGGTATCATCTATACCGGCAGTGTCAACCAGGATGGCCGGACCAATTCCGGGGATTTCCATTGATTTACGCACAGGATCGGTGGTGGTACCGGGTACTTCCGAAACGATTGCAATGTCTTGCTGTGCCAGCGCATTGATCAGGGAGCTTTTCCCGTTGTTGCGCCGGCCAAATATTCCGATGTGGGGTTTGGATTCTCTTCCTTTAGCCATTGGCTGTGGGTTTTTGGCCCTACAAAGATATGGAATTTGGGTTTAGGGCAGGTGGTGAATTTTGCACTACCTTTGCAGCAAGCAAAACCCGGTCACATGAAGCAATGGTATCAAGCAATGTTCGAGAATTACGCCAACAACTACGAAAAAGAAAATTTTGTGTTTGGCACAAAAGGTGAATGCGATTTCATAGAACAGGAAATTGGTTTTAACAAATCACTGAAAATTTTGGATGTCGGATGTGGTACAGGTCGCCACGCAATCGAACTGGCAACAAGGGGGTATCATGTAACGGGCATTGACCTGTCTGCCTCAATGCTTGATAAAGCCCGTGAAAAAGCCAGCCGGCAGGGCCTTCGCATTGATTTTGCAGAACATGATGCCCGCGACCTTCCTTATATTGATGCATTTGACCTGGTCATCATGCTGTGTGAGGGAGGGTTTCCATTGATGGAAACGGACGAGATGAATTTCGAGATCCTGAAGAATGTCACCAAAGCCTTGAAAAAAGGGGGCAAGTTAATTTTTACCACCTTGAATGGTCTGTTCCCCTTGTTTCATTCGATCCACGACATTCATGACAGCACTCATCAAGAAGGCAATGCCACATACCACAGCAAAGGATTCGACCTGATGACGTTTCGCGATCACAACATCACAAAATATACCGATGATGACGGCAATCAGTCAGAGTTGGTTTGCAATGAGAGGTACTACGTTCCCAGTGAAATAAGCTGGCTGCTTAAATCATTAGGCTACACCAAAATAGAAATATTCGGAGCCAAACTGGGTGCTTTTTCCAGAACCCATAAGTTACAAACCAATGACTTTGAGATGCTGGTCATCGCCGAATAATCCAATGGGATAATCCCTTATGGTTTGCCTATTTTTTTGATTCCAGGTAATGCAGAAATTCCCGGATGACCCTGATATCTTCTTCCGGTTTATCCTGCATGGTGAGATGAGCCGCGCCGCCGATCTCTGCAAAGTGAGCTCCGGGAGTAAGGCTTTGAAAATATTGCACGGTCTCAGGCCGTGCCTCATCATATTCACCCGTGATATAAAGAACCGGCACCTGAATATCACCCAGTGCCCCTGTGCGATCAAAATCTTTTAGCAAGCCTGTAACGGTAAATTCACTCGGCCCCCACATATGCATATAGACATCGGCGCCTAAATAGGCAAAGGTGCTGTCTATATCAGCCGACCAGGGGAGCTTGCGGGCAACGAATTGTTCATAAAAAGCCATGATGGCCTGCTGATATTCGGGTGAATCATAAGTCTTTTGTGCTTCGTGCAACCGTATATCCTTTTGTATTTCCCCGGGAAGCTTGGTGACCAGGTAATCGGTGTCCGCAATCCACTTTTCGGAAGATATCAGCGGGCTGCTTAAGATCAGGGCATCAATGCCGTCAGGGTATTTCAGGTAATACTCAATGGCCAGTGCACTGCCCCATGACTGGCCATACAAATAAAATTGCTTTATTCCCAGTGCTTTCCTGAATGCTTCAAGGTGTTCCACAAAAAAATCAACACCAAGCTTCTCCATATCCTCAACGGATGCAGATCTTCCGCAACCCGGCTGATCGAAGAAAACAACAGGACGTTCATCACCAAGGTCCGACAATGGGTTCAGGTAAAATGAAGGAGCACCCGGTCCGCCGTGCAGCATGACCAGGGGTGTTTTTTCACCTTCACCGACAATACGGTACCAGGTCTCAAATCCACCAGCAAGTAAGGTTCCCTCACCGGACACCAGTTCTTTTTCCATCTTGCAAGACATCATAAACAGAAAGCTTAGAACAAAAGGAATAAGTAAGATACAATAATTTTTTTTCATAACTTACAGAAATTAGTACAACGGTTAAAAGAAAAAAAGACCTTTTGAAAACAGGTAATGCAAATTAATAAAAATACCTTACATTTACCGGACAAGCATATGATTAACCCCCAAATGTATTTCCATGAAGAACACTTTGCTTACAGCACTGGCCCTGGTTGCTGTTGCATGCGGGCAACCAGACCTCATGCAGCATCTGATGGATGCCCGGTGGGTCGATCTCACCCACGATTTTGAGGAAAACACCCTTTACTGGCCTACCAACAGGCCATTTACCAAAGACACTGCCTTTTACGGAATAACCGACAAAGGATACTTTTACGCTTCTTTCATTTATGCTGCAGAGGAACACGGGGGCACCCACTTCGATTCCCCCCTCCATTTTGGCAGTCCTGACAGCAAGACTGTTGAACAAATCACCCTGGAGCAGCTCATGGGCCCCGGGGTGGTTGTTGACGTTTCGGAGAAAGCACTGAACGACAGAAATTACCTGGTTGGAATCGATGATTTTATGGCCTGGGAACATCAGTATGGTCAGATCCCTGATTTTGCCATTGTTTTGCTTCACACCGGATATGGCAAATTCTGGCCCGATCCACTATTGTATACAGGAACCGATTTGCAAGGGCCCGAAGCAGTCAAGCACCTTCAGTTTCCGGGACTTGATCCGGATGCCGCCCAATGGCTGGTTGATCACAGGAACATCAATGCAATCGGTCTGGATACCCCAAGCATTGACTATGGGCAAAGCGAATATTTCAAATCACATCGCATTCTTTGTGCCGCTGGACTGACCATCTATGAAAATGTCGCCAACCTCGACCAATTGCCTCCCGCCGGAAGCTTTGTCATCGCGCTGCCCATGAAAATCAAGGGAGGCAGCGGCGCACCCTTAAGGATCGTGGCTCTATTGCCTTAAAAAAACATCGTATGAATGACGGGAGGGGCAATTGTTGAAACAAGAGCCGATGCAACAGTAAATACATGCTGATCTATGCCGGTGTCTCAGTCCGGCCATTGGCATAACGGGCAAACCTTCCCTGTTGGCGAGGATGCACATGATCGTAACGCCCCCAGGGCCATCCCCCAAAACCTGTTTCGCGGTAATCGTATATGGCCTGGCGGATCTCATTGGCTGTATTCATTACAAAGGGGCCATGCTGAACAACTGGTTCATTGATGGGCATTCCCTGCAATAACAATAACCTTGCCTCGTCGCCCAGGGCTTCAATGTGTACCGGCTGATCGGCAAGCAGTTCAATGGCATGTCCGGGCGACAGGTCCATGCCGGCAATACGAATCTGCGATCCCCTGTAAAAATACAGCATGCGACTCAGTTCCGGCAAAGCAGCCGGAAGGGTTAACTGTGCCCCGGCCGTCATTTGAATGGTCAGGATGTTCACTTCATTGTCTTTGTCGGCCGCCCAGGAGTTGGGAGCCGGGTCCGGTGCCACGGCATCATTATATGCACCGGCATAAACCTTTACTTCAGTCAGACGACCTTGTTTGTCATGAAGCTTCACAACGGGAATGCTTTCCGCCCATAGCATCCGGAAATGCGGGTTGGCGAATTTGTCTTTCCCGGGGAGGTTCAACCATATTTGAAACAATTCCAGCCGGTTTGGTTTATCCCCGTTGCGCAAGGGGAACATTTCGCAATGCTGAAGCCCCGCCCCGGCCGTCATCCACTGTACATCGCCCATTCCATAACGACCGGCAGCACCATGGCTGTCGGAATGGTCAACGAAACCATCCAGTACGATGGTCACCGTTTCAAATCCACGATGGGGATGTGCAGGAAAACCGGGCACCCGTTCACCATGGTACATCCGCCATCCATCCTTCAGTGTAAAATCCTGTCCGAGAAAACGTCCCTCAAGAGAGGCCGCCGGCCCCATATCCTCATTCCCCTCCGGGTAATGGTCCAGGTGGTGGACACAAAACAAAAACGGATTGCTTACCGGCCACATGAACTCAAGTGGCTTAACATTCTGAATAAGTTTGTTGTACATTCCTGATTGTGATTATGGTATACTGCAAATATATTATTATATTTGGATTAATCATATTGTAAACCATCGCCGACAATCATGGTTTCGTTCTTCACAGCCATTGGCCTGCTCCTTGCCAGTTATTTCTTGTATGGACGTGTTGTGGAGAACATTTTTGGTCCTGATGGAAGAGCAGAAACACCGGCCAACCGGTTAACCGACGGGGTTGATTACGTTCCCATGCCCCAGTGGAAACTCTTTTTGATCCAGTTTTTGAATATTGCCGGGATTGGTCCGATATTCGGGGCCATTGCGGGTGCCCTGTGGGGTCCTGCAGCTTTTCTATGGATTGTATTTGGAACGATATTTGCCGGAGGCGTGCACGATTATTTTTCCGGCATGCTGTCTATGCGGCACAACGGACTGACCATTCCCGAGATCGTCAGCCAATACATGGGCAAAGGCTTTCGATACCTGCTCCACTTTTTTACAATCCTGTTGCTTTTGTTGGTGGGTGTGGTGTTTGTAGCCGGCCCTTCCCACCTGCTTACGGTGCTGATGCCCAATTCCAGTTTCAGCCTCTGGTTGTACCTGATCTTTGGGTATTATATATTGGCCACCATGTTGCCCATCGATAAAATCATCGGAAAATTGTACCCCGTATTTGGAGGTGTCATGCTGATGATGGCCCTTGGCATCACCCTGGGATTGTTTGCCGGTGGATATGCCATTCCTGAAGTAAGCCTTTCGAACATGCATCCGTCCAATCTGCCCATCTGGCCACTGTTATTCATCACCATAGCCTGCGGGGCCATTTCCGGTTTTCATTCCACCCAGTCGCCCCTGATGGCCCGCTGCTGCACCAATGAAAAACAAGGCAGAAAGGTGTTTTACGGGGCCATGGTTGCAGAAGGTATGGTGGCCCTTATCTGGGCTGCCGCTGCCATGGCATTTTTCGGAAGTACAGGGGCATTGTCCGACTTCATGGCCGACCATGGAGAACAAGCCGGTGTAGTGAACCACATTTCCAAAACCTTGCTGGGGACCGTTGGCGGAATCCTTGCGGTGGTTGGGGTGATCATCAGTCCGATCAGTTCCGGCGACACGGCCTTTCGCAGCGCCCGTCTGTCAGTGGCCGATTTGTTGAAAATAGGCCAAAAGTCACTGAAAAACCGCTTTCTTATCGCCATTCCCTTGTTTGTCATTGGTCTGATACTCACAAGGATCGATTTCCAGGTCATCTGGAGATATTTCGCCTGGTCTAACCAGACCCTGGCTATGCTGGTATTATGGACAGCTGCCATTTACCTGGCCCAAAAAAAGAAATTTCACTGGATCGCCACCATCCCGGCAGCTTTCATGACCGCCATGACCACCACTTATCTGTTGGTAGCCCCGGAAGGCTTCCGGTTGAGTCATGCTTTTGGCTGGCCGGCCGGCATCATCCTGTCATTAATTGCATTATCGGTTTTTTTATATAAAAAGTCATGAAGACGCTTTCAGCCATTTTCGCCTTATTGCTTTTGGTTGCCGCTCCAATCACAGGGGCTTACCTTGCCGGCTATGATATACTGGATTATCTCGACTTCCCGCCCCGCAATGTGATGCTGCAGCCAGACCACGCGCCATTTTCGGCCACAGTGTACATACTCCTGATCCTTGCCATACTGATTGTAGTGTTGCCATTTGTTATCAAAGTAATTGCTTCGCAGAAAACTACAAACACCTCTATCAGAAACAAAAAGAGGTTTCCGGCCTGGGGATGGGTTGGGGCAGGCATCATAATTGCCGGATGGATACTCGCCTGGTCAAGATTTGATTGGTTTGCAGACTGGCAAACCCACACTTTTACACCACTATGGTTTGGTTATGTGATCGTAATAAATGCACTTACCTACATGCGCAGCGGCCGGTCCCTGATCAGCCATTCACCGGTTTTAACTGCAGTTCTGTTTGTTTGCAGCGCTTTTTTCTGGTGGTATTTTGAATACCTGAATGTTTTTATTGAGAACTGGTATTACGTAAATGTTCAAGAACTTGGATCCCATGCATATTTTTGGCGGGCAACCCTTCCATTTGCCACAGTGCTCCCGGCAGTTATGGGTACCAAAGAATTTTTGCAGACATTTCCGGGCTTTGGTGCCGGACTCGGCCATTATTTCAAATTGCCGGTCCCACACCACAGATTCCTGGCCGCTCCTTTGATGCTGATTGCAGCAATCAGCCTGGCTTTAACGGCTGTATGGACAGACTATCTTTTTTATATGGTTTGGCTGGCCCCCCTGGTCATTATGGTTTCTGCCATGGTGATGGCAAGGAAAACAACCATATTTTCAGGAATGGCCCATGGCCAATGGAAAGAGTTGTACCACTGGGGGATGGCCGCCCTTTTCTGTGGTTTTTTCTGGGAAATGTGGAATCATTTCAGTTATACCCAATGGGAATATGCCATTCCCTATGTTGAACGGTTCTACCTGTTTAAAATGCCCCTGCCGGGTTATGCAGGTTACCTGCCTTTTGGGCTGCAGTGTGGCCTGGTGTGCTGCCTTATCCGCGACGCAATGCCCCGGGGGATAACATGACCTGGGTTGGTTTAATTAGCGTTGACATGACCCTGAAATTGTTTTTCGAACAAAATGCCAAAGGAACGTCCGCTGCTGGCCTTAAAACCATATACCACCCCGTCGTCGTTGCGCAAAAATTGAATGCCACTGATGGGGAAACCACCGGAAAACTCATCCTTTGATCCGGCTTTGAGTGGGTTATCGGATAAACGGCGATGTTGCAGGACCAGCCGGCCTTCATCGTCCAAAACAACCGAATAAAAGGCTTCCAACTCATCGCTATAGTACCGGCCCTTATACATTTCCAGGTCTTCGGGCGATGGTTCCCAGGCCGCTTCCATAATGCGATTTGCCCGGTGATGGCCATTCTGATGCAATGTAACGGCATCTGCCACGCCATCCTCGTTGCGGTGAAATGTCATGCTGGCTTCAACCACCGTCATGTAAAACGTTGAATCGGAACTGGCATAGATCTCAAAGCGGGATTGCCCGGTTGCCTGGGTGTAAAGGGTATCCCCCTCCCGTGTAAACTCAAGGATAAACCCCGGTGCCGCTTCCAACTCATAGCGCCCTGCCAGTTCATCAAACATTTCTGCATCGTAGACAAAATCTCCTGTTTCTTCCTGCACTTGATCAGGTAAATCCATCACATCACCAAAGAATGCTTCTGCCACCGAATTGGCAACCTGCCCCGGAAAACGACTGTTGTTACTCTGGGTGATCACAGCCCCACGGATTTCCGGAAACATTAAAAGGGAGGAGCGGTGTGCTACATCGGCACCTCCATGTTGTACCATTTTCAGGCCGTTAAGATCTCCAAGGAACAAACCATAACCGTATGTACCGGCCTCACCGCTGTTAAACGCAAAGGGAAGCTGCATGCGCCGAATGATTTCAGGAGTTCCGACAACGGGATCGTGAAAATTCCCGACCCATTTCGCCAGATCCAGCGCCGTACTGTATATTCCGCCGGCACCCATTGAAGCATAAATATCCGGAAGGGCAACAGATTCATTTTCATCATTGACAGAATATCCCTGTGCAAAACCTGAAATGACCTGCCCGGGGTGTGTCCGTACCTGGGTATTGTGCATCCCAAGGGGTTCAAATACATTCTCTTTTATCCACACCGGAAAGTCTTCGCCGGTTACCCGCGCAACAACCATGGCCAGCATAGCATAACCGGTGTTATTGTAATTGAAGGACTCCCCGGGAATGTTTTGCAGTTCAGGTTGGCGCTGAATCATCGGGATGATCTCCCTTTGACTTATGAAGTCGTTAAGGTTTCGCCCCGACATGGCAAAAGAGTTTAAGTACTCGCGGTAACCGCTGGTATGCGATATCAGGTGCCGCAAGCGGATCGTATCGCCCAGATCAGGCAATTCCGGAATATGCATCCGGATGTCGTCTTCGATCGACAACAGGCCCTTTTCTTCCAGCAAGGCAATGGCAAAAGCAGTAAATTGCTTGGAGGTGGAGCCGATGTTGGTGGGTGTATTGTCCGCAAAGAGAATGTCATGGCTGAGGTTGGCCATTCCAAAAGCCCTTGTGTATATCACTTCCCCATCGCGCATCACCAGCACCACCCCACCCGGCGTCTCATGGTTATCGTATTCACCGATGAGTTCTTCCAAAATGAATTCAGGGCTTTTTTCTGCATCGCCTTCCAGTGAAAAGGCAAGTGCTTGCCTGTCACATACCAATGTGAGTATTAATAGCAGGCCTAAAAATAATGCATTTGTTTTCATGGTAATTTGTTTGGTGATTAAAACAAAGATTTTTAAAAAAACAGCCCAAAAGACAAAGCCTCTACAGCCATTTTTTAAATTTCATGTAAAAAACCATGCTCCCGGCCACCAATACCATGGCCAGCAACACAACCGGGTAACCCCAATGCCATTCCAGTTCAGGCATGCGGTGAAAATTCATTCCATAAACACCAGCAATAAAAGTAAGTGGCATAAAAATGGCCGCAAAAATGGTAAGGGTTTTCATTACAATGTTCATTCGGTTGGAATTTGCCGCCATTTGTAATTCCATCAAACTGGTAATCAAATCACGGAGGCCTTCAAGCGTATTGCTCAAATGCATCAGGTGATCAAAAACATCGCCGAAAAAGCTCATGGTGTTTTCTTCGATCAGGAGAATATCTTCCTGTTTGAGTTTACGCATTTCCTCCCTGAGCGGAATGATATTTCTACGGAGAAAAATCATTTTCTTCTTGCCGGTCAGCAATTGCTCAGAGATCCCATCCAGTCTCTGCTCCAACAAAAGTTCCTCCAACTCTTCAAGGTTATCTTCCAGGGCATCGGTCAGCAAATAATAATGATCTACTATAGTGTCGAGCAGCCGATAAAACAAATAATCTGCCTTGCGTCTACGCAGACGGCCAGTTCCGTTATTTAACCCCTCCCGGATCGCATCAAAAACGTCCCCGTCCTTTTCCTGAAAAGTGATCAGGTAATGATTTCCCAGCAACATGCTGACATGTTCCTGACTAATGCCCTGCTTGTTGTCATGGCGGAGCATTTTCAAGGTCAGGAAAACATAGTTGTCATGATGATCCAGCTTCGGCATGTGTTCGGTATGAAGGATATCCTCCAATACCAGGGGATGGATGTCAAAATGTTTCCCAATAGATTCAATCACCGAAACGTTGTGCAGGCCATTAATATTGATCCAATTTACTTTATTCTTATCCAGCTTTTTCAACATAGCGTCAACAGAAGACTCCTCACTGCTTGAAACGTCTTCTTCCGTATATTGAACAAGCTGGATACTGACATAATCCTGCACCGGATCACGGGTATAGACCAGGCTGCCAGGTGGAAGACCTGGTTTTTTGCGGAATATGGATCTTGTCAATATCATTTGTCTTGTTGTTTTACATTTTTCATCACAATGGTCCTGTATGGGAAGGGTATTTCTATCCCTTCGCGGTCAAAACGATCCTTGATGATCTTATACATATCTGTGCGCAAAATGAATGCATTCATGGAAGAAGCAGCCCAGGCATAAGCACGCAGGTTCACGGATGACTCACCGAATCCCATCACCCTGACCGTAACCTGGGGGACATTTCCGGCAATATCCTCTGCTGTGCGGTTATCCAATGACAGCGGGTGTTTTATTATTTCTTCGCTTAAGATCCTGATCGCTTTGTCAATATTGCTGTCGTAGCTGATGCCAACTTCAATCAAACTGCATACCTTCTCATCAATGATATTGCTGTTGATAATGGTTTGATTGTTAATGACCGCATTGGGAATGATGATCCGGCGGTTTTCATTGTTGCGGATCACCGTGTGTCGCAAAGTGATGTCTTCGACCGTGCCAAAATACTCATCGCTGATCTTGATGAAATCGCCCACACGAAAAGGTTTGCTGGATACAATGAATATGCCGGATATGATATTTGCAAATGCCGCCTGCGATGCAAACCCTATGATGATGGCAAGGATTCCGGCACCGGCAAATAAGGAGATGCCCAGGTTCTGCAGTTCGGGAATGGTATAAAAAATGATAATAAAGGCCACCAGGAAGATAAAAAAGCTTACCGCATTTTTAACAAAATGATACCTGGTGGGATCCACTTTAAGTGCGCTCGAACTTCTCTCAAAAAAGCGATTCATCAAGCTTCTGACTATCCTGCTAATGATGCCGGCCAGCAAAAGAATTGTCAGCGGCACCAACACATAGGTTAGCAATATTTGATTCATGCCAATGATTTCGGGCAGATCAACAAGTAAAAAAACGAAGGTTTCCATACACATTGGGTTTTTAAAATCATAATGTTGCAGAAAAACCGGTCAATCCCTTCAGGTATTGCAAATCAGGTCTTGCACCCAGACCGGGGGCTTCCGGCAAAGTAACACGGCCCTTCTGATGATATGTCAACCCACCAATTACAGGGTCTTCATTGAGCATCAGGGGAGAATCAAAGTCGCAGTATTCGATATGCTCGCTTGCCAGGGCAAGATGGGCCGATGCTGTAATGGCCAGCCTTGACTCCAGGAAGCCGCCAACCTGCATTTTAATACCGGCTTGTTCGGCAAGCCGTATGATTTTTAATGCCTTGAATATACCCGATGACTTTCCGAGCTTCAGGTTAAATAACCGACAGGCATCCAGAGCGATCAGGCGTTTTGCATCATGATGGTCTGCGCACGATTCATCGGCCATGACCGGAATTGGGCTTTCCTGATTCACCCTGCCAAGTTCAGTATAATTCCAACGCGGAATGGGTTCCTCGCAGAATTGAATATTATATGGTCCAAGCGCTTTGAGGGTTTCAATCGCCTCATCTGTACCCCACCCCTGGTTGGCATCGATGCGCAACGGAATGTCCGGCCCTACGGCTTCCCTGATACGCTTAATTCTTTCAATGTCTGCATCTTTTGATTCACCCAGTTTGACTTTAATGCTTTGATAGCCGGCTTCCTTGATTTTCAGCGCATCCTTTGCCATTTTTTCCGGCTTGCCAAGACTTACCGTATAATCAGTATACAGCGTTTTTCCGTTGTTCCCTCCCAAATATGCATACAGTGGCAAACCCGCTTCCCGGGCAGCGATATCATAAAGCGCCATATCAAAGGCACTTTTGATGCTAGAATTTCCATAGATCACCTTGTCCATGGCAACAGAACAGCTTTCAATGTCCAGTGGGTTCATTGCCAGAAGTGCCCTGGCCAGGTATTTCCCGACATAAAATGCCGTTTCCATACTTTCGCCGTTAATGGTCATAAACGGGCTGCACTCCCCATACCCTGTTATGCCATTGCCGGTGCTGATGACCACCAGCACATTGTTTGCATATTCCATCGGGCCCAGGGCAATAACAAAAGTCTCCTTGAGTTTAACCGGTGCCTGGTAGATCTCTATCCGTTCTATGGTCATAAGGCGTGTTATTGAACATCAAAATCAAAATAGGTATCCGGAAACGGTTCATTGGACAGGGTGTAATGCCACCATTCTTTTTCATATAAGAGAAAACCATGTTTGAGCATCACATCGCGCAATATCATCCTGTTGTCTGCCTGTTTTTGTGTGATCAGATTTGTACCATGGTTTGATATTGGACCAAAAAAATCAAACCCGCTGCCCATGTCAACCTCCTCTCCTGTTTCCAGATAAAACAGGGTAAGGTCAACCGTACTCCCCCTGCTGTGCCCTGATCGTTCGGCAATATAGCCCAGGGAAAACAAGTCTGCTTTGTCTACATCGGGATAGAACCTGGCTTTTGTCAGGGTGTCGTCCACAGCTTTTGCCCACCTTACAAAATGATCGACAGCTTTTTGCGGCCGGTATCCGTCAAAAACGATGACACCATACCCTTCATCGGCCAGATCATCGGCAGCCTGTGAGAGGGCTTCAATGGCCTCGTTTGTCAATATGGCCACAGGCTCAAGGTATCCGTCCACAGGCCTGCCTAAAAAATTGTCATATCCGTGATACCGGATGTCATATACCACTTCGGGTATGGCTTCATGGACATACCCAAATCCCTCGGGAATCTCTGTGTTTTCAGTTGTTGCACAAGAGCAAAGGGCAAGAGACAATACAGGCAATAACAACAATAAATAAACACGCCAAGTTTTCATAACAACCGGATTACAAAAGACGGTGGATATCCACCTTGTAAAAATACAATTTAAGCCCATACGATAAAGTAAATTTTTCAATACCTTTCCCTGCCTCTGAAAAATCGTATCTTTATCATGCATCCGTCATATTTAATGTCATGGTAAACATACACGCAGATACCGTAAACAATGTTCCCATTCTGACCATTGAGGGCCGGCTTGACACCCTGAACAGTGAAGAGTTTGAGAAAGCCACGGCAGGCTTGCTGAAACAGGGCAACCACCTGGTAATACACTTTGGCAAATGCTCGTACCTTTCCAGCAGTGGCATTCGCGTACTGATCTCCGTAACAAAACAGATCAGTTCCCGTGAACATGGACAACTGGTGCTGGCAGAAGTACCCGAAGAAGTATCCTATGTGCTCGAGATGGCCGGAATTAAAAACCTTTTCACACTGGTCCGGGACCAGGAAGAAGCCATTGAACTGGTATTGAAAAACATGAACAAAAACTTGCAAACCAAGGAAGTGGAAGCCGGTCAATGGCTTTTTGATCATCATATCGCAGCAGAAAAGGAGCAGCCGGCATATTATTGGCAAGACCAGGGCATAGCAGGCTATGATGAACTGGGTTTTTCCGCAGGTATTGGGATGGCGGCCGAAATAATGGCAGAAGCCCCTCCCGCTTCGGGACTGTTTTTTACGACTGGGACATGTGCAGGATTTGTTCCGCATCATCGGGCCTCGGCACCCGATTTCCGGATCAGCATGGAGCCCCTCAGGGCAGGTATTTGGGTAAAGGAAGCGATCTCTTTTAACAAAGAGCCCAATGCGGTGTTGCAACTAAAGAATTTTGAACAAATTGATTTTAATGAAATGATCTCTGCCATCCGGGTGGCATCCGGAAAAATCCTGCCCGGCGTTGCCTTGATCGGCTACGTGCTTGTTGACCGGCATCCGGAAAACCCTTCATTATATACAGGCCTGATCTCTGAAGCCAACTCCGCACCATGCCCGGGGTCAGGCTTTTTTTCATGTATGGATGAGGCTGCACATAAAGATCAGCCTGTTTTTACGGGAGGCTTGTTTAAGCTGGACAAGTTGAATAAACAACCGGCCTTTCCTTCACTTGAAAAATTTCTGCAAGAAAACATTCGATTGGACAACATAAGGGACTTTTCCACTCCGGACAAACATGCCAATCTAACCCGGCCCATTGTGTGGTTATTCTTTGCAAAGAAAACCGAAAACGCCGCCACAAAGCGCATTCAGATCGAAGCACACGAGGATTTTTTCTCCACACCCCACAACGCTTTTCTTACACGAAGGCTTTACCAGGATTCATCAAAGCTTGTGTTGAAACAATTGCAAGGAGGGTTTTCTGCAAAAACATACCAGGTCACCTCATACGATCACAATGGCAGAAAGCTCAGGCCAACCGTGCTTAAACTTGCAGACCGCCAGATAATCCAACGAGAAGCAGATCGCTGCCGGGAGTATGCCATGCCTTATATTCTCAACAACAGCGCCATGATTCTGGGGACGGAGTTCTTTGGCAATGCCGGGGCCCTTCGCTATAATTTTGTCGGCATTGGCGGAGAGCAAAGCAAACTGAAATGGCTAACGCATTATTTCCTGGAATGGCCTGCAGAAAAACTGGAACCATTGTTCAATAAGATATTTTTGAAGATTTTGAATCCATGGTATGGGCAAACCGTCATACAGAACATATTTCCCTTCCGGGATCATGATCCGTCAAAAACTTTTTTCCCGGATATATTTGATAAAGCATTCAACCTGCTTGGGATATCATCCGATGACCAGACGATCATTCCGGAAGAAACAAAAGAAGAAATGATCAATCCATACTGGTATTTAAAGCACAAATTCCCTTCCCATTACGGATTTTCCATGGAATATCCTGAATCGATTTGTCACGGCGATTTAAATATGCAGAATATCCTGCTCGACGAACAAATGAATGTGTACCTGATTGACTTTTCTGAAACCCGTCCCCGTGCTGTGGTTTCTGACTTTGCCCGGCTGGAGGCGGTTTTCATGCTGGAATTCTCACCCCTGGAGACAACAGATGACTTTTTAAACATGGTTGAACTGATGAGGGAGATATACAATACTGACCGGCTCGATCAATGCCCTGAAGGACATGGTATCCGCAATGAAGCATTCAAACGGAATGTGCGGCTTACAAGACTAATGCGCCAATATGCCTTTGCAAGTGCCGGAAACAACCCCGATCCAATTCCCTATACCATTGCCCTGCTTGAATGGGTGTTGCCGGTGGTAAACTATGTGCAGGCAAGCCTGCCGCAAAAAAAACTGTCGATGATTGCAGCCAGTTTTCTTTGTAAAAAACTCATGGAATGGATTGACTGACTTTCCCGGAAGAAGGTTCCGGTTTGGAATGCGAACCATAGAACAGCAGCCTATAGGGACTTGATATAAGCCCGGGCACGCTTATGTTGCCGCAGATCGTAACCTTCCCATAGTTGCTTTATCTTTTGGTTGTCTTCCAGTTCCCGGGTGGTTTCCACTTCCTTAATGCCCCTTTTATACAAAGTGCCGATAATCTTTTCAAAAACCAGTGCAAACGCCCCCTTATTCTGGTACTCCGGAAGCACGCCAATCAAAAGCATATCAACAGTATCGTTGTATCGAAGCGCCCGGTATATATGCAGCAATCCAAAGGGAAACAACCTCCCCTTTGCTTTTTGCAGTGCCTTTGACAACGAAGGAAGCACCAGCCCGAAGGCCACAACTTCATCCTCGTTGTTTAGCACAATAGACACACAGTCTGTTTGAAGCAGAGGTACAAAATCTTTAACCAGGTAATCAACCTGCTCCCTGCTCAGGGTTGAAAAACCGTAAATTCCCCGGTAAGCAATGTTGATCAATTCAAATGCCCGCTGACTCAGTCCTATGACATCCTGTTTATTCTTAAACTCGGCATTGCGCAGTGAATAGCGCTTCTGGACCATTTGGGCTATTTTGAACTCACGCAGGGGTTTTTCACCGGGCACTTTTATATTTTGCTCCACCCAGTCCACATCCTTTGCATACCCGGCTTTCTTAAGCATCGGGTCATAATAAGGGTAATTGTACCGCCCCCATGTAGTGGGCAACTCATCAAAACCCTCCACCAGTACCCCGGAAGGATCAAAGGAAGTAAAACCCAATGGCCCGTGTATATATTCCATCCCCTCTTCCCTGGCCCATGATTCTACGGCATCAAGCAAAAGATGGAGCACCCCCTCATTTTCTGTAAAGTCAAGCCAGCCAAAACGCATGTATTTTGTGCCACGTTCCTCGTTATACCGGTGGTTGATTATTCCGGCAATGCGTCCAACAGCCCTGCTACCGGAATAAACCATCCAATAGCGTGCCCTGGAATGCGAGAAAGCAGGATTGCGGTCTTTTGAAAGCGCAGCAAAATGGTTTTTGTGGATTGCCGGAACATAGTAGCTGCAACCTTTATAGAGCTTATCCGGGAACCGGATAAAGTTCATCAGATCCTTACGCGAAAACACCTCTCTCAGATGCAGATCCATCAAAATAAGTTCATTCAATTGTTCGCAATTCGTTTCACGGGCTTGAAAGCCGCAATTTATAACAAAAATCTACCTGGAACAAATTTTCCTGAAAATTAGCAAAAATAACTGTTTTGATTTTTATTTTGAACTATTGTTCACTATATTTGCAGTGAATTAAATTAAACTCTATGTCTCCAAGACATTTACGCCCTCGAAAAGTAAGCAATCCACCGCTGGTGTCCGGCATGAAGCCTTATGGCAACAAATTGCCTTCCGGGAAACCAAAGACTATTTTTCTTCAATTTGAAGAATATGAAGCCCTCCGTTTGTGCGACTATGAGGGAATGAACCATCATCAGGCTTCTATTCAAATGGATGTATCCCGGCCAACACTGACACGTATTTATGCCCGCGCCAGACAAAAAATAGCCGAAGGCCTGGTTGAAGGAAAACAGATCATTATCGAAGGAGGCAAAGTCTATTTTGACAGCGACTGGTATGTCTGTACATACTGTGGTTGTTTTTTTAACCACCCTGACAAACAGTCTGATTTGAAACACTGTGCACTTTGCGGAAAAGATACAATTGCCCCATGCGAAACTGATCCGGAGGGATTTGACGAATTTCGCGGTTGCGGCAGGGCACATCGCAAAAGAAAACATCATAAAAACATTGATATATGAAGGTTGCAATAACAAGCTCGGGCTATGGTTCCGACAGTAAATTAGACCAGCGTTTTGGACGTTGTACCGCCTTTGCCATTTACAACACTGAAGACGGTCACATTGAAATGATCTCCAACCCACACAAAGATGGCAGAGAAGGCGTTGGCCCTGCCGCCGTAAAATTGGTGGCTGAACATGGGGTTAAAAAAATCGTATCCGGAGAGTTCGGTATAAAAATAAAATCATTGCTCGACAGCCTTGGAATCCAGATGATCATCCTGAAGGAACCAGACATGAGTATTGAGGAGGTCGTTGACATGTTAAAAAACAAATAACGTATTGCAATGAGTGGCTTGTTTGAAAAAATACCCATGAAGGGGGTAAAACATGTTGTGGTTATCGCATCCGGGAAAGGGGGCGTGGGGAAATCAACAATATCTGCTAACCTGGCAGTTTCCCTGGCTCGCGATGGTTACCGGACTGCCCTTGTGGATGCAGACATCTTTGGCCCATCCATTCCAAGAATGTTTGGACTGGAGCAAGCCAAACCGGAAGTGGAGCTTGTCAAAGGAGAGAAAATGATCATTCCGGTCGAAAAGTATGGGGTAAAACTGCTTTCTGTGGGTTTTTTTGCCGGGGCAAACCAGGGATTGATTTGGCGCGGTCCCATGGCCGCCAAAACCCTGACCCAACTTTTTGAAGAAACCTTATGGGGCAAAATTGATTATATGATCGTTGACTTTCCACCGGGTACCAGCGACATACAACTTACCACCGCACAAAAGCTAGATATTTCAGGAGCACTAATCGTGACAACCCCGCAGGATATTTCGCTGAACGATGCCCGCAAAGCAGCCAGCATGTTCAATAACAAAGGCATTATGGTGCCCATTACCGGAGTGATTGAAAATATGTCGTGGTTTATCCCGGAACAGCACCCGGACGAGCGATACTATGTATTTGGCAAAGATGGAGGCCGGAAGCTTGCCCGGGAATTGCACGTACCATTACTGGCACAGATCCCCCTGGTTATTGACATAGGACAATCTGCCGAACAAGGCCTGAGCGTATTCAACCTGAAACACAATGGAATTATCAAGGCCTTTGAAGAACTGGCCCGCCAGGTAGCAAATATATTGCCGGCATAATCTCTTTACAGGGTCTCCTGGAAAATTTTACGGTAGGCTGTTTTTATTTCAGAAACAATGCCGGAACCAGGGACCCATTCAGTTACTGTTTTGCAATGCACCATAGCATCAACAATTATGGGATCAAAAGATATCCTGCCTGCAAGACGAATGCCATTGGCCTTACAAAAAGCTTCAATTTCTTTGCTTTGCGCAATATGCAAATCGTATTTATTGATGAGCACATAAGCAGGCAGTCTTAAAGATTTACACAAAGACCATATCCTTTTCAGGTCCAACATACCGGATTTAGAAGGTTCGGTAACGATAACCACCTGATCTACCCCGGTAATGGAAGCAATGACAGGACAACCTATGCCAGGTGGCCCATCAATAATGATATTGTTCATTCTCCGGTCCCTGGCATGTTGCCTGGCTTTTTCCCTGACCATGCTAACCAGTTTGCCTGAATTTTCTTCGCCCGGGGCCAGGCGTCCATAAACCAATTGACCATACCGGAAATTCCCCGAACACAATGTGCTTTCGCAGTTCTCCTCCATTTCAATGGCATGTTGAGGACAAACCCTGGCACATAAACCACACCCGTCACAGAAAACACCTAAAACAATTGCATGCCCGGCAGCCATTGACAGGGCATCAAAACGGCAATAATCCACACATAACCCACAACCATCGCAAATCGTATCATCAATTACCGCTTCACGGCTACCTGTAAATGACCGGTGTTCTATATTCTCAGGATGAAAAAGTATATACAAGTTTGCAGCATCCACATCACAATCTGCCACCACCACTTCTTCGGCCAACGCGGCAAAAGCAGCAGCAACGGAGGATTTACCGGTTCCTCCCTTACCACTAATGATGGCTGTTTCCATTCGCAACAATCAGATTGAACATTGAAAATAGTTTTTCGCACCATGCTTTGTTTTGCATGGCTACCAAATCGCCTTTTGCATAAGCGGCTGCTATTGATTTATCAAAGGGGATCTCCATCAATAAGGGAATCTTTTGTTGTTGCAAGAAGTCATATATGGCACGGTCTCCCATTCCACTGCGATTAATGATCACCCCACAGGATTTATCCAGGCCTTTTAGTATGGTAATTGAATGCTTCAGGTCACTCAACCCAAAAGGAGTCGGTTCTGTAACCAGCAACACATAATCGGCTCGTACCACCGTTTGGATAAATGGACAGGAAGTGCCCGGTGGTGAATCCATAATTACCAGCGGGTCATCATTTGTTTCTCTGACCCCCGCCTGAATCACTTTCACCGGCGAATACACCCCCACACAAATTTGGGTTACAATCATAGAAGCACCCAATGACAAGTCAAAACGGCTCACCTTTCCCAAACATATTTCTTTTTCATTGATTGCTTTTTCATTGCAAGCGTAAAGGCATGCCCCACATCCATGACACAATTCTTCCAGAATACGGATGACCTTCACTGGAGGAATAATAAACACCGCATTGTAATTACAATATTCATGGCATTTGCCACAATAAGTACAACGTTTTGTATCAATTTCCGGAACCTTTAACACAACTTCCAAAGTGTGTTTTTTCTTGCCATTAAAGAAAATACCTGCATTGGGCGCCTCAGCATCACAATCCAGTAATGTGGGCACAAGACCTTCGTTTTGCAGTGCATAAAAAAGATTTGTAGCCACAAAGGTTTTTCCGGTTCCACCCTTGCCGCTGGCAACAGCTATTTTCATAGACCTACCGTTTACACCTGCCGTGACCATGAAATGAATCATGGTTACAATAGTTGGCTTTTAATGTCAGGCGGTTTTCCAGGAAATCATCTACCAGTTCATCTGCAGACTTAACAGGTGCACCTGCAAATACATTAATCCGGTTCTTGTTAAACAACTCAATAGCCCGCTCACCAATGCCGCCGGCAATTACATCTGTTACCTTAAACCCGGCCAACCATTTCGGATACAAACCAGGTACATGTTCCGGAGGCGTATAAGCCTCCCGGTCAACTACCCTGCCATGATCAACGTGAACAATGACAAATTTTTCACAATGGCCAAAATGTGATGACAACATGTCATTCTCAACAGGAATGGCAATGCAACAATGCATTTTCTGTTTTTCCAAAGGTTTATTTTCCTTTGGTTCATTTTTTTCCATACTGTTCTGTTTGCTTACGATTAGATAATTCAACTACCGGCCCTAAGTCTTTTCCCTTTTCCTATACCTCCATCAACCCTGCGTCTTTTTCCCATTCCGCGACCGAGTTGTTGATCCAGTTCTTTTTCAGACGGCTCTTTGCAGCGTCCCAGTTTGCGGCCTGTCAGGCGTCCCTTGCCTTCAGGGCCAGTTCCATCAAGTCTTGGCATAATGTTTCGTTTTTTAGGTAATACAAAAAATATTGAACTAAATCATTTCCTGCATGGCAGCATGTCAACTCCCAGGGAAACACCCAGTCTTCTTGAAGGCACCGGACCGAACAAATACTTATACATGATTCAGGGCCTGTTTGAGGTCTTCAATTATATCGTCAACATCTTCGATGCCCACTGACAATCTGACCAGGTCATCAGATATGCCAGCCGCCAACTTATGTTTTCTGCTCACGGCCGCATGCGTCATCGAAGCCGGATGCTGAATAAGGGTTTCCACCCCACCCAGGGAAACTGCCAGGATGGCAAGACGCACATTATCCATGAGTTTCTCTCCAGCCTTAAACCCCCCTTTTAAACCAAAACTCATCATAGAACCCGGACCGTCCATTTGTTTCCTGGCCAATGCATACTGCGGATGCGATGACAGTCCGGGATACTTGATCCAGGAAACTTTCGGATGAAATTGAATAAATTCAGCCAGGCAAAGGGCATTGTTCTGTGCACGCTCAATACGCAAAGCCAGTGTTTTAAGACCGCGTAATGCCATATACGCCTGTGTCGGATCCATATTACAGCCCATATACGTCATCATATGACGTACTTTTTTATACACCCGGGGCTCTTTGGTTACAATAACCCCACCTACAATGTCTGCATGTCCATTAATAAATTTGGTAACAGAGTGTAACACCACATCTGCACCTAAATCCAGGGGTTTTTGCAAATAAGGTGAACAAAAGGTATTATCAACCACCAGTAACAGATTGTGCTTCCTGGCAATTTCAGCACAAGCCAGAATATCTGTAATTTCCATGGTAGGATTTGCAGGAGTTTCAATATATAAAACCCGGGTGTTGGGCTTGATGGCGGCTATGATATTTTCGATATCAGACGTATTGACAAAACTTGATTCCACCCCAAACCTTGATAAATCAAACTCAAGCACACCCCTTGCCGGACCATACACCGCCCCGGTGCTGATAATATGATCGCCTGCGCCCAACAATGCCATATACACACTGGTTATGGCCCCCATCCCGGAACTGGTGGCAATGCCATCGTATGCATTTTCCAGTTCGGCAATGCTTTGCTCAAAAGCGCGTATGGTGGGATTTGCCAGCCTGGTATAAATATATCCATCACTTTTTCCCGAAAAACAATCCGCACCGTGTTTAGCATTTTTAAACCTGAATGTAGAAGTTTGATAAATAGGCACTGTAGCACTGCCGTAAGGTTCTTCGATTTCACCTGCATGTATAAGCTTTGTGTTAAATCCTTTGTTTTTTGTATTCATTGCAATAGCCTTTAAAATATGTTAATACTCTATACCCTTCCGGGCCTCTACACCCTGATGGTAGTAATGTTTTATCTCTTTCATCTCAGTAACCAGGTCGGCCATATCATACAACACCTCCGGTGCAGACCTTCCGGTAAGCACTATTTCCATATTGATCGGTTTATTCTTTAACAAATTGATGAGTTCGTCCAATGAAATTAATTGATATAAAAGGGCAATATTGACCTCGTCCAAAATGAGCAAATCGCACTCGTTGTTCCTTACAATGGCATCAATTTCAACCATCCCCCGGTGTGCTGCCTGAAAGTCCTCACGGCTAGGTTCATTTTTTATGAAGCATTTCCGGCCATATTGTTTCAAACGGATCGACGGGATCATTTTCAACACATCCAGTTCCGCGTAATGCATGCCCTTTACAAACTGTGCAATAAAAACATTTTTCCCCGCTCCCGCAGCCCTTATAGCTAAACCAATGGAGGCAGTGGTTTTGCCTTTTCCATCGCCTGTATACAATTGTATGTACCCTTTGTGTGATTTCATAATCCCATTTTACTATTATAAGACCCTTCAAAGTTAAATGAACTATGGTTCATTTCAAAATTTTTTTAATACTATTTGTTTGTTATGATTATTATTTGATCACGAAAACTACCCGGCTAAAAAAATGCTTACATCAGCATAAATGACCGAATCAATTAAAAGTTGATATATTTGTTCGCAGAATGATAAACGATGCCCCAATGCATCAATGGCTGCACAAAAAATGCCTGCAAAATTATATCATCCGGAATCCCGGGGCCGGGGCACCGGTTATGGCCGCATTTTGTTTTGTTTTCCTGATCCTTTATCGTCCCCTTGATACCCATCCCGGTCATTTTCTCGGATATGAAGCGACCATGGCCGTATATTGCCTGATAACAGGCCTGTCTGTTTTTGGCCTGGCAACATGGCTGAAGCATTTCAGATATTTTTCCGATCAGAAACAATGGACCATTCTCAGGGAAGTATTATCGATCCTGTTCGTGCTAACCGGCATGGGGTTTACCATATTTCTCACTGCATTTCTGATCGAACCCCCGGCTTACCGGTGGAACTTTCAAACACTGGCCGACTCCATTAAAAATGCCTACTTAATAGGCATTATCCCTTTTGCTTTCTTTTCGCTGGTCAACACACGCTTTTGGCTTCCGTCAGAATATGTGATGGTAAAAAAAGAGGCCATGGGCCTGCATCCTGATGCCCCGGCAGAAGAAACAATCACCATCCGGTCGCAACTAAAAAAAGAAACATTGAAATTTCATCCGGATCAATTGATCTATGCTGAATCCGAAGGCAATTATGTAGTATTCTATTTAGAAGACAACCAACAGATCCAAAAAAAGATGATCCGCAACTCCATGAACAACATTGAGCAGGATCTTGAACAAATACCCCACATCATCAGGATACACAGGGCTTTTATGGTCAATTTAAAAAAGGTCCGCATGAAACGGGGCAACACGCTGGGTTATCGTCTGAAGCTTTCCGGTATAGAAACCGAGATCCCTGTTGCCCGAAACCATACACGGCATTTTAATCAGCTTACCGAGCAAATGAGCTGATCCACCCATCCCAATTTTTTTCCGTTCATCACAAAATATTCCGTTGCCATTGCCACCGGCAACAAATCCTTGCCATGTGTCCCGGAAATTTGCAAGGTCTTTTAAAGGGCATTTACTTTGCTGCAGAAACAATGTAAATGTCTCACATAAAACGTCTTAAAAATGAAAACAAATATCAGAACATCCGTAAATACAAACACGATAAGGCAATATGTCCTTGCATGCCTGTTGGCGATATTCTCTCCCGCGCCATTATGGGCACAAATGCAACAAACACAGATTACCGGGAAGATACTAAATGCCGGTACCGGTCAAACGATCCCATTTGCCAACATTGCCTTATATAATGAAACCGGCACAGTCCAGGTTGCCGGCACATCAAGCAACCTGGAAGGAGAATTCAGCATTGGGGGGTTGGACAGCGGACATTATCAGCTGTGGATCAGTGCCCTGGGATATGATCGCCTTGAGAAACAGGTTGTCGTAAAAACAGGCAGCTTATTGATGCTTGACAGCATTTTGTTAACTGCCAGGGAAATTCAACTGGAAGAAGTTTTGGTTGAGGCAGACCGGGTCAAGGCATTGGAAAGCAACGGGGTGACCACTTACCTGGTCAATCAAAGCATGGTGGATGCTTCCAATAACGGCACCGATATCTTGCGGATCATTCCTGGGGTACACGTGGATTTCAGGCAGGAGATCAGCCTGTATGGCAGCCGGGACATTTTGATCCTTGTGGATGGTGTAGAGCGCGACAGACAATTTATCCAGCAGCTTCAAGCCGGTCAGATCGACAAGGTAGAGGTAATTGCAAATCCCCCGGCCATCTATAACTCAAATGTCACGGGGGTGTTGAATATTCAACTCGTAAAAAAAACACAGAGGGGATTGGACGGACATGTATACCTGGAAATCCCCACATCTTTGTCGGAAGTATATAGCTTTCCCACCTACAGTTTACACTACAGTATTGACAGACTCAACATATTTACATCTTACAATGGTGAGTTGAGTTATTTCGACATACAGGAATCGCAAAGCAGGAAAATATTTCACGAAACAGGGATGCGTGAAATCACGACCACCCAGTTTGTGAAACAGGAAAACTGGTCGCACCGTTATCATTATGGCTTTGATTATTTTATTAACGACAGAAATCAAATGAACTTTTATGGATTTCACAATCCTTATGCCCAGGAACATAGCGGACATGTAGTGATGGAAACAAGTGGTTTTGATACGGATCACTGGGTTGCCGAAAAAACAGACGATGACCGCAATCTGACCAATTACTATTCGCTGTATTACAAACATTTTTTCAATGAGACACCCGGGCATGAGCTTACCTGTGAAGCAAATTACCAGGATTTGCGCGCAGATAACAGCATCCGCTATGTAAATGAAGA
>PWON01000017.1 GCA_003557385.1 Bacteroidales bacterium
CGACGTGACCAAGGAACGAACGGCTCTCATCTCAGTCATCATGCACCTGGTTTTTATCGCCCCATCCATAGTTGTCGCAGTTCTTGCCAATTCCATGACGCTGTATGCGGATCTTCTAGGTGATTTGAATGTTTTTATCGCCAATGCCATGCTCTTATTCATTCTTTACAAAATGAGAAAAGGGATGGGCACCAATTTTGACTACGGCGCAGGAAAAGTTGAAAACCTCATAGGCGTGATCGGCGGCTGGTTTGTTGTGCTTTCCGTCGGTTACATCCTGTACACGTCCATTGGGAGGCTTTTGTCGCCGGTACCCCTTGATCCCGGCCCCCTGGCCATGGGAGCCGTGGTCATGTTGGCATCCATGATTGCAAGCTCCTATCTGTGGATTCGCAACTATCGGATCTACAAAAGGATTCCGTCTCCGGTTACAGATATTCAGTGGCGGGTGCCAATGTCTGACACGGTAATCGCCGGCGGGATACTGGTCAGCCTGCTGGCCATGATTTTTCTGCGGGAATACGCATGGTCGCTCTATATCGATCCGGTCATATCCATGGCATTGGGCGGGGTCATCATTTATTCCTTCTACGGGCTGATTAAAACATCTCTTTTTGATCTCCTGGACAGAACCCTCGAAGAAAAATACCAGATGCTCATCACCCGGGAACTGGTAAAATTTTATCATGATTATGCCCAGCTTCACGGTGTCCGCTCGCGGAGAACCGGAGGGCGGGTTCTCATTGAAATCTTTCTTGAATTTGACCCTGATCAGCGCGTGGGCGAAGTCCACCAGGTCATTGAGTCCATGCGCAAGTCTTTGGAAGAAAAGATTGAAAACAGTTTTGTTAGTATATCGCTTTCCCAAAAATCAGTGCGCTGATACGGTTCGTCCCGTGATGTTTTCCGTGTTGATCCTGATCATGTACGCAGATCAGAATATGTGCCGGGGTCCACGGCGTGCACATACTTCAAAAGTTCACGGCCAAAGGGCGATGCAAGGTGGATGGAGTCGTAGTCTGGGTCAACGCCATGCAGGTACTGGAGCAGGAGAACCTCTCCGCCATCGTCGTTCAAGCCGACTCCGGCAAAGAAGAACCCCATCTTCTCAGCAAGATCGGCCACCGCGTTGGTGGCTGGGTCCGTCAAGGGAAGCGAGAGGTGCGCCACCGGGATTCCCTGCCCGCAAGACAATGCCAGCTGGTCGCCTACTTGTTTCAGGATATCATGTCCGTATTGAGCGACGCTGATCCACGTCCACCCTTCCTTGAGGTCGGATTCTGAATGAATCTGCGCGGGGCCTTCAGGCAGACCGCGCCCCGAAATATCGGAAAAGCGGCATTTTTTACCCAGATGCTGGAATATCTGCCTGACCATGGGGCGGTGCCTGTCCGGAACGTGGAAAATTGCCTCGTGGTCTTCTTGCAGATAGTTGACGAACACAACGCTGGCGATGCGCCCTGGACTATGTCCGTCCTTTTCCCGCCAGTTCCGGGAGACCGGGCTTGCAGCCAGAAAAAGTGCGCTTTCTTTAAATCCTTGATGCAGGAGGTTGCGCTGGGAATGGATATGATTCGTGACCGCCAGGGAGCTCATCGCGCGAAGACCAAGTGTTCGGGCGCTCTCGCTGATAAAGGCGTACACGTCCTCGTTCACGCCGGGGCTCTTGAACCGGGTATCCAGGAGGAGATAGGTCAGTTCCCTCATGCGTGCTCCCGGCGTGTCGGCCACCAGGGCGCAATGGCCCATAAGTTCTCCACTTGCCGTTTCAGCCACTATGGAGACCATCTCCCCCTGCTCGAGCATCTCGCGAACCCGGGCTGGATAATAGATGGCTTCATTGAAGAAAACAGCACCATGTGCCCGCAGAACCAGCCGGGCAATGTCTTCAGCATCTTCTGGTTTGCCCAGGCGAACTGTGTGGCTGGTCAGTGTCCGTCTCTTAGGCGGTCCGGTTGAAGACTTCCGCGGCAGTGCCCTCTTCTCCTTTACCTTGTCCTATTCACTTTCCTGGGCTGTCCAATGCTTTACAAGGCGGATCTCGCGCTCTCCATCTTCCTGTAAAGAAAAAGTGATCCTGTCAACCATTTGCCGGGCAAGAAACGAATGCAGCCCGGTGTCATCCCCGGCGGCAGCGAACCGTTGCGGATCAAAGGCCGGAAGTGCCTCGTCCTCTAAGGGCAGACCCTTGGAGCGGACAACCATCTCAAGGCCGAGCGTGGTGCGGGACAATCTGAGCCGCACCAGGTCGTCTTCTCTGCCGAAGCCTAGGGAAATGGCGTAGGAAAAGGCTTCTTCAAAGGCGAGGCAAAGACGTTGGGCATCCTTAGGGGAAAACCCGGCCAGCGTGGCATATTCACGGATGGCGGCCCCGATCACAGGGATCAAGGCCGATTTGGAAGGGAAGGAAAATGAAACGACATTGGAGTGTTGCATGATATTCCTGTGGATTGATGCTAAAAGGTCAAAAAATACTGAATATTTCTTAAGTCATTTTTTACTGCCTTTTGAGGACAACAGCAAGCAAAAAGCTATACTTTATGTCGGGTAAGCTATATAAATTCTTCACGCCTGATTCAAGGCGTTCTCATCATTTAAATATTCCGGAGAAAAACCCATGCGTTTTGGTATTATTTGCTCTGTTGTCCTTGGCCTGGCACTGATGGCCGGTGCGATGTTCCTGACGTTCAGGCCGGAACCCACCCCCATGGCCGGGGAACCCAAATATGCTGGAAAGGTTCATGTCGAACCCGTGGTCGTTGCAACCGTGACCCGTGAGTCCCGCTTCACGGCCATCACCCAGCCCTACAGGCAGTCCTTGCTGTCATTTTCAGTCCCTGGAAAAATCACGTCCAGACCGGTGCAGGTGGGCCATCGGGTCCAGGCCCATCAGGTACTGGCGCGTCTTGCATTTGAAGAGTTTGACAATGCAGTTGACCAGGCCGAGGCTTCAGTTGCCGGGCTCACGGTGCAATTGAATCAGGCAGAGCGTGATCACCTGCGTTTTTTGCGTCTGAGTTTGGACAACGTGGTCGAAGCAAGGCAGGCTGAGCAGGCTACGGCTCTAGTGGAGCAGCTCCAGGCAGCCTTGGCCGGGGCCAGGGCTCAGCTGGCCGAAGCGCTGCGACGCCGGGACGAATCCATGTTGCGCGCTCCTTTTGCCGGAGTCGTGACCGCGGTTTATCTCGAGCCGGGTGAATGGGCTGATCCGGGTCGACCAGTCCTGGAGCTGCAGGATGATCACCGGATAAAGCTGGAGGTTGAGGTTCCTGAAAACATTATCACCAGCCTGGAACCCGGGCAGGATGTCCATGCGACCCTGCCCTTTGCCGGGAATGTCCGGGTCAACGGCAGGATCTCCCATTTGGCCCGGGCTGCAGGCGGATC
>PWON01000068.1 GCA_003557385.1 Bacteroidales bacterium
AAAAGGAAATCAACGGGTCTGCTTTCTGTCTTTTTATTCTTGGCCTCCCAGTCCCTCAAAGATCTTTTTTCCCCGCTTTGGGGAGGGCAAAGATACAAAATATTTTTCTCTTATAAACGAACTTTTTTGAAAAAAGTTTACGGTTTCTTTGGGCTGATGCACAAGCTCAGCGGCCTGTGCATACTGTTGTGACCCTGACAACGAAACCCGGTAGACAGAAAAATCGTAATTTTGCATCACAAAATAAAACAACAACTGTACCACTGTGAAACAAATTATATTATCCATCGGATTACTCGTTTTTGCATTACAGGGATACCCATTGACCGGCCACACCAAATTGCCTGGCGGCGATCAGTTGCCGGTGCATGCAAACCCCCGGCCGGAAGACATCCGGAACCGCGAGGAAACCGGAATGTTGCAGGTCGACACCCTGAAACAGGGAGAAATAAAAAGCATACCGGGAGACACCCTGCCGGAACAGATCATGAAACGGCCTGCAGACACCATTCACGCACCATACAATGCCATTGCAGATGTATCGGTACGCATTGAAAACAACGAATATTTTTACAAGCGAGACGGACTCCGTTACAACGACGCACTGCACCTGTTTTTTCGCATCACTGCGCCCAATCCAATAGCTGAACTCAGGGTATACCCCACAGTGGAAAACCAAAAAATTGAAGCACTGCGTTTGCTTCCTTCGTCAGATTTTGAGATCATCGACAGCCTTGTGTTTGTCAACAACGAGCACTACCGTGCCAGGGTTCGCTTCAACGACCTGATCGAAACCTCCTTTTCCAGCCTTATTTTTAGTCTTGAGGCAGCAGGGCGTCAGACCATCAACCAGGAAATACCGCTTTATCCTTATTTTATCACCAACCTGCATCCCGGCGACGAAGTGATCGAGCTGTTCCAGGGTGAGGAAAAAACCATCGACATTGCAGGAAGCAACCTCTTTAATCTTTACATTGACGGACAATGGCATGAATCGGGATCTTTTGAATACCGGCTGGACCGTTCAGGCAACAACCTGCGTGTGACCGTCAAGGGCCATGCAACCGGGGAGCAACTACTGGTGATTCCCCTTCAAACAGTCAGGCCTTTTGTGGGCATGGACGGGAGCCTGACTTTTTACCCGGAACCACTCACGCTGTCTTCCAATGTCAAGCCAAGCCGGCTGCAATACATCAACGCAGACAAGGATTATTTTTATTTTGACGCAGACAGGCGGCGACGCGAAGAAGTCAGGCTGGACCACCACCCCTCTTTTCAGCTGAACAGAACTTACCGCATTGAAAACCGCCAGGAGTATGGTGGCCGGCTGATTGCCGAAGTGTATATCAAGTCATTTACCTCCGACCACAAGGTGTTGGCTGAAATGGTCACCTACGATTTGCATCGTGCCAGCAGCGGATACCTTTATATCAAAGAAGGCGATCAGACATTGTTCATGACCAACTTCAACATCGTGCACCGGCCTGAGATCTCAAACATTGAAATACTCAGGGAAGGTCGCGACTGGACAAGCAACCGCAATGTGTATCCGGGCGAAACCATCGAAGTGAAAGTAGAAGGGGAAGGTTTGCTGGATGTCGACATCCGCTTTGACGGATGCCATCAGCAACAGGACAGCATCCGCATGAGCGACCGGGCCCTGTTTTTTACCCTGCAGGTACCGGTGGATATTTCACGCAGGCAGGTGATGCTGTTTAAAAACCGGGAGGTTACCCAGCACGAACTCCTGGTCAGGGAGCACCAGCAACCCGCCGGGTTCGACTTTATCAGCATCAATTACGGCACCGACGACATTCCGCTGACCGATGCCTCCTTCAACAAACCGGTATTTTATGACGAAACCATCCGTGACATCAACATCATTTTTGACCCCGATGCCATCGACACAAACGGCAGACTCTTCGGAAAACAGTACATCCAGATTGAGGTAAGGCTGCTGGACGACAACAACCGCCTGGTGGACCTGCAGACCATCAACAACATTGTGGTTTGCCCCGGTGAAAAAAGCCCGCGGCATGCCTTTTACCGGGGCAGCGACTGCAATGCCCCGATGATCCGGCTCAACGAATACCTTTTAAGGAACACCTATACCCTGGATGCTTTCTCCCAGATCGTGATCACCGTAAAACACAACGAGTCAAAATACCAGGGCGGTGTCCAGTCAAAAAGGATCAGTATTTTCCTGGAACGCAAGCGAAGTTTCGATGTCATGGTTTCTTTCCCGGCCGGATTGCTTGTAAAAAAATTCGGGGAAGCAGGCATCGGGAATCTTTCAGGGATCAGCACCTCGGTTCTTGCCGAGCTCAGCTTTTACGACCGGAACCGCCTGGGGAACAAAAAGCCCTTTAAGTTCGGCGCCGGGTTTATCGCACTCAACGCCTTCAATTTCAGCGAAAGCCAAAGCGTTCAACGCGACATCGGCCTGGTGGTCATTGCCACCATCGAACCGGTGCGAAGCAGCGCAAAATTCAGCCTGCCCATTTATTTTGGTACCGGTTACCTGTTGAAGGAGCAGGATGTTTTCGCTATATTTGGTCCGGGCATTCGCTTACATTTCTAATACTGGCCGCAAACCCCTTAAACCCAAACACCCGCACCCAACAAAGCACAATACAAACAACATGCTCCTGTACACCCGCTTTATGGAATACATCACACGGCACCGGCTCCTGGAAGAAGGAGATCCGGTAGTGTTGGCTGTGAGCGGGGGTGTTGATTCGGTAGTCATGGCGGAATTGTTCAAACAATCCCCCCACCCTTTTGCCGTGGCCCATTGTAATTTCCGGCTCAGGGGCAAAGCCTCGAGCGATGACCTGGAATGGGTTCGTGAACTGGCACATAAGATGAATGCAGCCTTTTACAGCACCGCATTCGACACCACATCTTATGCCCGGACAAATAAGCTTTCGGTGCAGATGGCTGCCCGCATTTTGCGGTATGATTGGCTCGAAGAGATCAGGGCAGCCCACGGATATGTAGCCGTGGCCACAGCCCATCACCTGGATGATGCCATCGAAACAACCCTGATCAACCTTATCCGCGGGACCGGTATTTCGGGGTTGAAAGGCATCCCAAAAAAAACCAATCATGTAATCAGGCCGCTGCTATTTGCCACACGCGACGACATCCTGGCCTTTGCCCGGGACAAAGACCTGACCTTCCGCGAAGACCGTTCTAACCAGGAAACCAAATACATCCGCAACAAATTGCGACACCAGGTATTGCCAGAGTTTAAGGCGCTCAACCCGTCGCTACACAGCAGCATGCAGCAATTTTTTGAACGGATGGAAGGCACACATGCCATATTCCGCATGATGATTGACAAACAGAAAGAAAGTTGCATGC
>PWON01000197.1 GCA_003557385.1 Bacteroidales bacterium
AAACCACCTCTTACATTGCGTTTTCTGAAACCGGAAAAATCGGCGAAGACATTCATGACGCCTATCGCCTGGAACCCATGAGCGACACCTGGCTGAAGCTGTATACCACCACCACAAAGCATAACGACCCGCTGGTGATCAACAACCTCCCGCCCGACCTCGAAGAACAGATCCGCATCCCGCTTTATGTGGGCGGTCAAATAGAAAAACAACCATTGGGCGGCAGCTATACGCTGCGCTGGTCAGTGCCCTACCAGTGGCCCGAAGACTGGGGGATTGCCCTGATGGATCACCATCAGCAACAGGCTGTTTCGATGGTGGAGCATAAAACATACCAGTTTAATCACCAGGGCCTTAAAACAACGCCCGACAACCAAATACCGTTCAGGGCAGCGGGGCCGGATGATTCCGCACCATTAAAAGAAACAGGGCCGGATGATTCCGCACCGTTAAAAGAAACAGGGCCGGATGATTCCTCACAGTTTACGGTACCCAACCAGATCGTGGCCCTTCTGGACAACCCGGCGGCCAAAACCAGCCAGGACCCCAACCGTTTTACCATTGTGATCACCCCCGGAGGCGCCGGCGAAGATCCCATATATACCCCCGATACGCCTGCATTGCTTCCGCCTTATCCGAACCCGGCCAGGCACACCATCCATATCGAGTTTAATGTGCCCGAAGACGACCGGGTGATCATTGAGGCCTTTGACCTCCAGGGACGGCGCGTGGCCACCCTGGCTGATGAACAATTCACGGCCGGATACCACAAGCTGGCCCCCTGGACACATCCGATGTTGTCCGATGGAATTTACCTCATTACCCTGACCACATCATCGCATAAAGACCATCAGAAAATTACCATCATAAGGTAGCGCAAAAACGAAGAATCGGCTATTCAAAACCGAAGAAAAAAGAGGCCATTTAAACAAGCAAAAAATAGTAAAACCCTGATTATAAAGCCCATAAATGGTTCGGCACGCTTGTTGATTTAAATAAGGCATGAAAAAGAAAATCCTTCTGGTAGACGATATAAAAGAGTTCCGCACCTTGCTGAAGGTGATCCTCTCAGGCAATTACGAGGTGATTACCGCAGAAGATGGGGAACAAGCCATTAGCCTGATGGAAGGCGGCCTGGAACCGGATGTGATCGTCACTGATCTGATGATGCCGCGCATGGACGGCTACCAGTTGATCTCAAGGGTTAAGGGCAGCACGCCTTACGGCAATATCCCGATCATCGTTCTTTCCAATGTGGACAAGAATGAAAAAAGGGAAAGGCTGAAAGATGCCGGCATCTGCACCTATCTGAACAAACCGTTCAATACCGCAGAACTCAAGGAAGGCCTGGGCCGTTCGCTTGTCAATGCATTGACTTGTTATAATTGAAATACGCTTCATTATATTGATTGGTAAGCCCCCTCCGGCCGGGGGCTTTTAAGTTTAAAGAGCTGACTCTTGTTATGGACGGAAAAGCCGATACAGAAAAAGAAATGCGCCATATCCGCGCGTTGTTCAGTAATCTGCCGGGGTTTATGTATCGCAGCAAGCCGGATCCGATACGGACCATGACGTACCTGAGCAATGGCTTTGAGACCATCACCGGGTACTCCCCCTGCAAAGTGGTCGAAAATAAGGATATCCCATACGATCAAATCATTCATCCCGACTACCGTGATTTTCTCTCCCGTTCGTGGGAAAAAACCCTTGATTCAGGCGAACCCCTGGAAATAGAATACCCCATTCTGCATAAGGACGGGCAGGTCCGATGGGTTTGGGAGCGCGGACAAGCTTTTTACTCAGAAAACGGCAAACCCCTTTTCCTGAAGGGATTCATTACCGACATCACCTCTAGAAAAAATACGGAATTTGCACTGAAGAAGCTTGTCAGCACCTCGGAAGAATTTTTGCAGATGGCTACCGGCAATTATAATTACCAGGGCATTGCCGACACCTTCCGGGAAGTAACCGGCGCGCGCTTTGCCGCCCTGAATGTGTACGACAAGAGTGGGAAAAGTTATACTACCGTGGCCATTTCCGGAGAAGGGAAAGTGGTCCGCACAACATCGAGGTTGTTGGGATATAACCTGACCGGCAAACAATGGGCGCATGACCCGGACAGGGCGGAAAAGATCCGCGACAACATCCTTACCCGGTTTGCCAGCTTGAAAGAGCTTACCGGCGATATAATCCCTGGCTTTATCATTAATAACATAGAAAAAATGGCAAACATCGGTGAAGTGTGTTTGCTCAAGATCATGCGGGGTGAGCGGATGATCGGCGACTTCACTTTTGTAATGCCAAAAGACAACGATTATATCGACAATTACATGGCCAATATTTATTCGCGGCAAACGGGCTTGTTGCTGACACGCAAAGAGGCCGAAGAGTCGCTGATCGAAGCCAAGACAATGGCGGAAAAGGCCAACCGCGCCAAAAGCGAGTTTTTGACCAACATGAGTCATGAGATCAGGACCCCCCTGAATGCCATCATGGGGTTCAGCGAACTGTTGGAAAACGAGACAGCTGTGCCAAGGCATAAAAAGATGCTGAACTCCATTATATCGGCAGGCAATATGCTGCTGGCACTGATCAACGACATTCTGGACCTTTCTAAAATAGAAGCCGGCAAAGTAACCCTTTCGCCGAAGCCCACGGCCATGCATCCCTTGTTGAATGACATTAAAGGGTTGTTCTTTGAAAAAACACAAAAAAAGGGGATCGATTTACAACTGACCATCTCCAAAAACATGCCAGAAGCATTGTTGATTGATGATATCCGGATCAAACAGGTTTTGCACAACCTGGTGGGCAATGCTGTAAAATTTACAGATGAAGGCCATGTAAAAATCGTGGCAGACTTTACCAAAACCGGCAAAGGGGTTGGCAAACTAAAAATTACGGTGGAAGATACCGGGATAGGCATCGCAAAAAAAGAACAGGAGATCATATTCGAAGACTTTTCGCAACTCGATTCTCAAATCAACACCAGATACCAGGGCACCGGCCTGGGACTTGCCATTACCCGCAAACTGACAAATGTCATGGGCGGTGAGATCTCCGTGAAAAGCCGTCCCGGCAAAGGATCACAATTTACAGTGAGTTTTCCGAAAGTACCCCTGGCCTGTAAACGACAAGTGGCAGGCGCGCCCACAAAAAAAACACACCGGAAACCGGCAGGGAAACAGTGGCCTGCCCCTCCGCCAGAAATACTCGACAGGCTGCCGGAGATCATTGACTTGCTGGAGAAAAAAAAGCTTTCCCGCTGGAGATCCATCAAAGATCATCTGGTATTATACAGAATAGAGGCTTTTGCAAAAGACCTGATGGAAACGGCGATTGAGTTCAAACTCGAAATACTT
>PWON01000202.1 GCA_003557385.1 Bacteroidales bacterium
GCCGATCATGGCGGCCAGCAAGGAGGTAAGGATGGCTGCGGCCAGGGCATGGCGAAAAAACTGGTATTCAAAAATCGACAGAAACTCACTCATGGTCATGGATTTTGAGCACGCGGTGCGGGACAGGGCCATGGGCGATGATATCTACCGGGCAATCATACACCTTTAAGATCTCTGCCGACAACTGGTTGGAAGGATGATAATGCAGGGACCTGTTTACACAGGCAATGGATTTAACCATGGGCGAAATCGTCCCGATGTCGTGCGACACCAAAAGGATCGCCATGTCCTTGTTCAGTTCCCGCAACCACCCGTACAATTCCTGTTCGAACGGCTTGTCCACATGGGTATTGGGCTCATCCAGGATCAACAACTGCGGCTTGTCAATGAGTGCACGCGACAGGAGCGCCTTTTGCAACTGGCCGCCGCTTAACTCCCCGATGGGCTTCGATGAAATGCCCGCCAGGCCGGTCTCTGCCATCATGCTTTTGACCCGCGCACGTTGTCCGAAAGAGAGGTGCGGGAACCATGCATGTTTGCTTTTCAGGCCAGAGCTTACCAGATCGTGCACCGTGATGGGAAAGCTTTTGTCGATCTGCGATACCTGCGGCAGATACCCGATCTTTGGTTTCCCTGCCGGAAACAGAAGTTTCCCTGAAAACAAAGGCAACAAGCCCAGCATCACTTTGACCAGGGTCGTCTTGCCTCCCCCGTTGGGGCCGATCACCCCAATAAAGTCATCCGGGAAGATCTCCAGGTGCACGTCCTGCAGAACGGCTTCAGAGAAATAACCCGTACTGACACCTTCCAGTTTGACCAGGGCTTTGTTCACTGCAGTGATGTGTTTAGAGTTTCCATAATATGTTTGATCTCCTCCCGCCATTCATAGGCCAGTGGGTTGATCTGCACAAGGGCTGCACCGGTTTCCTCACTGACCAATTGCGCGCTGCGCATATCAAACTCTTCCTGGATAAATATGATCCGGATGTCGTGATGCCGTGCATGGCGCACCATGTGCCGCAATTGCGCGGGAGAAGGTTCTTTGCCATGCCGTTCAATGGCAATCTGCTCAAGACCGTAATCCCTGGCCATGTAGGTAAGTGCCGGATGGAATATCATAAAGGATCGTTGAGTCAGCCCCTCTGTCAAACTTTCCAGCTCTTGATGCAAGGTTTCAACCGCATCATGGAGTTCCGCGTATCGTGTTTTAACCGCCTGCGTCAGATCCGGGTAAGTTTCTGTGATGGCTTCGCTGATCCGCGGCAACAGTTTCAGCATCACGGCCGGCGACATCCATATATGTGGGTCTATTCCTCCTTCGTGCACGTGATCACCGTGGTCCACCTCTTCGCCATGGATCAGTTCCACCCCATCAGACAAATTGACTACCTGCATCCGGGGATTTAATTCAGACAGCCTGTCAATGAAGGCTTGCTCATATCCCAGGTGGCCGATCCTGAAATAGATATCCGAATCGGATAGCTTCCTGAGCTGACCGGTGGTGGGTGCATACGTGGCATGGCTGGCCCCTGAGGGCACCATCACATTTACCTCCAGGGATGCATCGGTCAGGTAATCAATAAAGTATTTAACCGGCATGATGCTCACCGATACCACTCCATCCGTTTCCTGTTTCGTAACGGTCCTGCAGCCATAAAAGCCCGACAAGAGCATCAAAATGACCAGGAAAACTGTTATTTGCTTCATATTTATTGTTTTAATGCAAGATACAAAAAAAACACCCCCCCGAAAATGAAAAAAATGACCGCTTACCATCAGCAAAACAATTATTCGTAATTTCGTAGAGTAATATAATTCATCTTAAACCTCACCCCATGAAGAAACACGCAATAACCCTATGCCTTTTATCCAGCCTTGTATTTCTTTCAGGCTGCGTAGATCTGCTGGATGTTGAAAAGAGCTTTACCTTCCAACAGATATTTGTTGTCAACACCGATCAACAAACATTCAATGATTCACATTTGTTTGATCTGGCTGCCAATGTGAGTATCATTGAAGAATATGGCAGCATGATCAAAGAAGTCAGGATCGAAAAAGTGGAGTTTTGGCTTACGGCATTCGTCGGCAGTTCAGAACAAGCGTTCGAGGGGGGATCGCTCAGTGTTTCCAATCCGGATGGCAGCAATACCACTGTGATCGCTTCCCTTGGCGAATTGGTGCTGCAAGACCTGGTAAACAACAAGCAAACGATGACACTTAACGAAAGCGGGGTGAACATGCTGGGAGACCTTGCCGCAGAGCCGCCCCACAGTTTTAAGTTGAACACGGAAGGATCCGTCAATCAGGGCCCGCTAATCTTTACCATCGTGTTTGAATTCACCGCAAAAATGGTGGCCAACCCGTTGAACTAAGACCCGGCCCGTCTGTTAATCGATCAATTTCGCGATGATTTGGTGTTTGCACACGGGCAGTCAGCTCGCCAACCCGGACAAGGACCATCAATCATTCAGCGTGCACAGCATGCTGATGTAATTCACTACTTTTGAGGAAGGGCTTACCTCGCCCGAATGACCCCGCCGCAGCAAATGAACGTGGTATTCAGGATCCCTGAGCCGGCAATACTCCATCAGTGCCATGATGGGTCCATACCCGCATACCGACACCTGGTATTTTTCCACAGCCTGGTGCACCCCTTCAGCATCTTTTTCCAGGATCTTTCCCAAAACCATATCATCCAGGGGTCTGGACTGATCCACCGAAAGAAAATGGGAAAAATCGGAAGAAGCGATCACAAGGACGTCTCTGTTAAATTCTTTGGATGCGGCATGCAATTCCCCGGCCAGATCGCGGGCATTTTCATACTGCTGGATCAGAAGGTTCACCGACAGGATCTCAAACCCTTCCTTGAAGAAATGTTGAAGGTAGGGCAACATCACCTCCGCCGAATGCTCCTGTATCTGGGCCTCAGGAGAGACCGGCAACCCCATGGCCGATGCCAGCCCCTGATCAACAGGCACCTTGCCCATCGGGGTTTCCCAAAAATCATGGCCATCGGTCGACAGGGCCGGACCGTAGCCCGAATGGTTCGGGTGCAGGATCACCACGGTGCCGGGCCGCTGCCCCGAACGACGCACGTGCTCAAAAAAATGCACCGCCTGCCGCGCACAATAGACCATGCCGGCATGGGGCACCACGCCCCCCAGGATCTCTCCGTTGAACGAACGCGCATCCATGGCCTCCGCTTCCTTTTTCAGCGCCCCGGAGATCATCCGCCGGATTTCTTTCTCCACCGCCGGATAAAACATTCCTGCCACCCCGGGCTTCCTAATATCCAAACAACCCCCCATGCTTTTTTCCCAACAAAGTAACTATTTTTTACTACCAACCACCGATTA
>PWON01000154.1 GCA_003557385.1 Bacteroidales bacterium
CAGATGTCCGTCAAACCGGAACCGAACGACTGGATTTTCAGGATTCGTTGTTCCGGGTCCTGGCAGAAGATGTTGCTTCTGATGTGGACATGCCACCTTTCGACAAAGCCGCCATGGACGGTTATGCATGCCGGCGCAAAGACCTGGGGGGGGAGCTTGAAGTCCTCGAAGTGCTGGCCGCAGGCGATATTCCCACGCATCCGGTCGTAAAAGGACAATGCTCCAAGATCATGACCGGGGCCATGGTACCCCGGGGAGCCGATACCGTGATCATGGTGGAGCATACCATCCAGGGTACAGACGGGCGCATCCGGTTTACGGGAGAAAAAACCGCCGTCAATATTGCAAAAAAGGCAGAAGATGTCAAGACAGGGGATGTTGTGTTGCAAAAAGGGGTGCAGATACTGCCCCAGCATATTGCCATATTCTCGGCCGTCGGATACACCCGGCCCCTGGTAGCCAAACAACCCAGGGTGGCCATCCTGTCTACCGGAGACGAACTGGTGGAACCGGAAACAAGCCCGGGACCGGGTAAGATCAGAAACAGCAATGGTTTTCAGCTGGTCGCCCAGGTTAAGTCCACCCATTGCATCGCCAATTATGCAGGGATTGTCCCCGACAGCGAAGCAGCCACCGACCATGCCATTGGCAAGGCTCTGGCAGAAAACGATGTGGTGATCCTGACCGGCGGGGTGTCGGCAGGGGATTTTGATTTCGTTCCCAGGATCATGCACAAAAACAAGGTGGACATCCTTTTTCAGAAAGTGGCCGTAAAGCCAGGGAGACCAACTGTTTTTGGCCGTACAGACAGGTCATACATTTTCGGCTTGCCCGGCAACCCGGTGTCATCATTCATAAATTTTGAGACCTTTGTAAAACCTTTATTATACCGGATGATGGGGGTTGATTTCCATCCCCTGGAATTGAAGATGCCCATGGGCATACACTTCAAACGGAAAAAAGCCGACCGGCTGGAGTTCGTCCCTGTCGACATGGATGCACGGGGTGCGGTAATCCCGCTCAGATACCACGGATCGGCGCATATCCACGCCATATGCCTGGCAAAAGGCCTGTTGCGTATACCCAAAGGAGTATTTGAAATAGAGAAAGGAGCCCTGGCAAATGTTAGACCGCTATAACCGGAAAATAAATTACCTGCGCATTTCGGTCACCGACCGATGCAACCTGCGTTGTCATTACTGCATGCCGGAGAATGACCCTTGCCTGTTGCGGCATGAGGACATTCTCAGTTTTGAAGAGATACAGCAAGTAGTGGCCGTAGCCGTTTCATTGGGCATCGACAAGGTCCGGCTGACCGGCGGGGAACCCCTGGTGCGCAAAGACATTGTGGACCTGGTATCGATGATTGCCGAAGTCCCTGGCCTGCAAGACCTGGCCATGACCACCAATGCAACACTCCTGGAAAGGTTTGCCATGCCCCTGGCCAGGGCAGGCTTGCAACGCATCAACATCAGCCTCGATACGGTCGACCCCGTAAAATTCAGGGAAATTACCCGTGGTGGCGACATTCAGCAAGTGTTTGCCGGCATCCGTTCCGCCAAAAAGGCAGGGCTGGAACCGGTCAAGGTGAATTGCGTGATACAGGGTGGCCCCGGAGAAGTCGACATGGAAGCGGATGCCCTGTCAGTGGCAGGGTACTGCCGCGAAAACGGCCTGCAGGTCCGGTTTATCCCCAAAATGGACTTACATACCGGGCAATTCGGGATCGTTTATGGGGGCACAGGGGGCGACTGCAAGCAATGCAACCGGCTGCGACTGACCAGCGACGGAAAAATGAAACCCTGCCTGTTCAGCGATTTGGCCTTTGACATCCGGAGCCTTGGCATCCAAAAGGCGATGGAAATGGCCCTGGAAGCCAAGCCGGAAAAAGGAACAGTGAACCTGAGCAATTGTTTTCACAACATCGGGGGTTAAGCAAACGGGCATGTCCGTTTCAGCAATATAAATCAAACAGCAATGAAAGCCTTATCACATATCGACAAGGAAGGCAGGGCCAGGATGGTGGATGTCGGGAACAAACCCGTGCAACAGCGTACGGCTGTTGCGCAGGGCATGATATTTATGCAATCAGAAACCATCCGGCTGATCCGGGAAGACCAGATTAAAAAAGGGGATGTCTTAACGGTTGCCGAAATCGCCGGCATACAAGCAGCCAAGCGAACTTCTGAACTGATCCCCATGTGCCACCCGCTGCAAATCACCACCGCCTCTGTCAAAACCAAGATCATCGAACAAGTTGATCAGAAGGGCGTTATGGCAACGGCTACGGTACAATGCCAGGGACAGACCGGGGTGGAAATGGAGGCCCTGACAGCGGTCAGCACCGCTTTGCTTACCGTATACGATATGTGTAAAGCCGTGGACAAACACATGGAGATTGGTCAAATACGCCTGCTGGAGAAGAAAAAAGTATAAAAGGCATGGAACTGAAAATATTATCCGTCAATATTTCCAAAGAAAAGGGCACCATCAAAGTGCCCGCAAAAGAGATCACCCTGAACCATCAAGGGGTCATGGACGATGCCCATGCCGGTCCCTGGCACCGGCAGGTAAGCCTGCTGGGCAAGGAGAGCATCGACCGTTTTGCAAAGCAGGCAGGGCGGCGTATTGATTTCGGGGAATTTGCAGAGAACATCAGCACGCAGGGCATTGAACTGGTGAACACATCGCCGCTTGACCGGTTTTCGGGTGAACATGTGGAGCTGGAAGTCACACAGATCGGCAAAGCATGTCACGGCACATCCTGCGCCATATTCCGTGAGGTGGGCAATTGCGTGATGCCCAAAGAGGGCATATTTGCGCGGGTGATCCGACAGGGTACCCTCAGTCCCGGCGACGCGCTGCAATACAAACCCCGCGCGTTCCGCTTTCATGTAATCACCCTGAGCGACAGGGCCAGCAAGGGTGTTTATACAGACCGAAGCGGGCCGCGCATCGTAGAATTGCTCGAAGAACATTTTGCAGCACAACCACGCAACATTGAAGTCAAACACAGCGTCATTCCCGACGACGCATCCAGCCTGAGCGTGTTGATTGAAAAAACTACTTACGACGAGGCCGATGTGATCATCACCACCGGTGGTACCGGCATTGGTCCGCGCGACATCACGGTAGAAACCATCCGTCCGATGCTTGACAAGGAAATACCGGGCATTATGGAAATGATCCGCGTAAAATACGGGCAGGAAAAACCAAATGCCCTGCTGAGCAGGGGGGTGGCCGGGCTCATCAGTGAATCACTCATTTATACCCTGCCCGGGAGCGTCAAGGCCGTTAACGAATACATGGAAGAGATCCTGAAATCGATGGAGCATCTGATTTATATGCGCCACG
>PWON01000218.1 GCA_003557385.1 Bacteroidales bacterium
GCAAATGCCTACGATATGGTGATCAACGGAGTGGAGATCGGAGGCGGGTCTATCAGGATCTTCGACCGCCCCCTGCAGGAAAAAATGTTCAGGGTGCTCGGATTTACCCCGGAAGAAGCGCGTGATCAATTTGGCTTTTTGATGCAGGCCTTCCAGTACGGAGCCCCGCCCCATGGCGGCGTTGCCTTTGGATTCGATCGCTGGTGCGCCCTTTTCGGCGGTTCCGAAACCATCCGCGACTACATCGCCTTTCCGAAAAACAATGCCGGTCGCGATGTGATGATCGACAGCCCGGGTCCCCTTGATCCAAAACAATTGCAGGAGCTTCATCTTAAACTGTCTCCCGGCAAATAAACAAAAGCCGGCCGGTCATTGTATCAGGCGACACACTGATTATTCAACGGACACCGCCCATAATCGAAAAACAATATGTTCTCTGTCAGCAAGCTATCCGTCCAATTTTCCGGCGAAGTGCTTTTTGATGATGTTACATTCATCATAAACAAACGCGACCGGATCGGGCTTGTCGGGAAAAATGGCGCCGGGAAAACCACGCTGATGAAGATCATCACCGGGCAATTCAGCCCTGAAAAGGGTACAGTGAGTCTGCCGTCGGGCAGCAAAACAGGATCCCTGCCACAGGAGATGCATTTTCAAAGCCAGCAACAGGTGCTGGAAGAAACCCTGAATGCCTTTTCTGAAGTCAAGGCCCTGGAAACTCAAATAAAAACACTCACCGAAGCCATCACCCGGCGATCGGATTACCAGAGTGAAGCCTATCACCGCATGACCCAGGAACTTGCCGAAGCCAGTGAGCGCTATGAACTACTCGGGGGGAGCACCCAGAGGGCCAGGGCCGAAAAAGTGCTGCTAGGACTCGGTTTTGAGCAAAGCGATATGGAAAGGCCCCTGTCAACGTTCAGTGGCGGCTGGCAGATGCGCGTGGAACTGGCCAAGCTGCTATTGAAGGGTCCGGAACTTTTGCTGCTCGATGAGCCCACCAACCATCTGGACATTGAATCCATCCAGTGGCTGGAAAATTTCCTGATGGATTATCCGGGTGCCGTCATGCTGGTTTCACACGACCGGACTTTTTTGGATACACTCACCAACAGGACCATTGAATTGAGCCTTGGCAAATTGTACGATTACAAAGCCTGCTATTCAGATTATGAACTGCTTCGCCAGGAACGCATGGAACGCGAGGTGGCAGCTTTCAACAACCAGCAGCGTGAAATTGCACAGATCGAGCGGTTTATCAGTCGTTTCCGGGCAAAAGCCACCAAGGCCCGCCAGGTGCAGTCAAAGATCAGGTTGTTGCAGAAAATGGAAAAAGTCGAAGTGGATGAAATAGATAAAAGCGCCATCCATTTCTGTTTCCCCGAGGCACCCCCATCTGGCAAAATAAGCCTCGAGGCGCAAAACATCAGCAAGCATTATGGAGAAAAAGAAGTGCTCAGGGACCTTCATTTTATCATCGGACGGGGTGAACGCATTGCCTTTGTGGGACGCAACGGTGAGGGAAAGACCACCCTCGCCCGGATCATTGTGGGTGATTTAACGCACCAGGGTGTTATTAAACCGGGACACCAGGTACAAATCGGGTACTTTGCCCAGAACCAATCAGACTACCTGGATGGGGAAAAGACTGTATTCCAGACCCTGGATGATGTAGCCGCTGGGGATGTGCGCAAACACCTGCGAAGCATTCTCGGGGGATTTCTGTTCAGCGGTGAGGACATTGACAAAAAAGTCAAGGTGTTATCGGGGGGTGAAAAAGCCCGCCTGGCCATCGCCAGGCTATTATTGGAACCGGTAAATATGCTGGTACTTGATGAGCCCACCAACCATCTGGATATGCGTTCCAAGGATATCCTCAAGAATGCATTGCTGCAATTTGGCGGCACCATCATCGTGGTATCTCATGACCGCGATTTTTTACAGGGGCTCACGGAAAAGGTGTTTGAGTTCAGAGACCACCGGATCAGGGAGTTTTTGGGTGACATATATAATTTTATTGCCACCCGTCGCATCGAATCGCTGAATGCGCTCGAGGCCAATTCAAACAAAGACGATCCGGGAAAAGAGAAAACTTCGGCCGGCCGCCAATCGTATCAGCAGAAAAAAGAGCTGGAACGCCAGGTCAGACGCCTGGAAAGGCAAATCAAAGATTGTGAGGCCACGATTGAATCACTGGAGAAGAAGGCACAGGCCCTGGAACGGATCATTTCCAATCCATCACTGGACCAGGAAAAGGTGGATAGTGGTGAGGTGTTCGCCGAATATGAAGCGTTAAAAAAGCAAATCCGTGATCAGGAATCCATTTGGGAAGAGGCCCACCTGAAGCTTGAAACATATCAACCCGGAACCGGTTAAACAGCAAATTGCCTGGCATAAAACCCCGGGTCCAGGTCACTCCCGGTAGCCCGGCGGATCATTTCCGACCAATGATAGCGTGTCCCCTGGGCAAAAACCTTGTCGCAGAAAAATGCGCCCATGGCAGGCGAATGCGTATATCCCCCCTTTTTCAGTGGCATCCCATCCGGCAATGTTGTATCAATGCAGGCATAAAACTGTGAGGCAAGCAACTCTCCCAGTAAATAGTTGTGATAATAACAGGGTGCGGTGGCTATGTGGATCTTGGAAGCCCAATGGGGATAAGACAGGTCACCGGGCGGATCCAGATCCTGGTATTTTTTTACCAGCGACCACCACAGCCGGTTAAGATCCTGCTGCGGATCGGCGTACATGGATTGCTCAAAACGATACATTACCTGCGCCCAGCGCGAAAAGACCAATTGCTCAATCTGCATATTTTTTATAGCTTGCGGGGCCATTTTACAGGCCACGGCGCTACTGATAATGCCCATGGCAGACATCCACCGCGGGTCAGAAGCCAGGCGGCCAAAAAACATGGCCACGGCTTCGGTGACAAAAATATGGGCGGGTTCGCGCAATACGAAAGGCAGCTTGGTCCCGTAATATTTTTCATATACCGCATGGCCGTATTCATGCAGCATGGTGTTCATCCATTTGCGGTTTGGTTTTATGTTGCAAAGCACGCGAACGTCGCCATAGCGGTCGATGTGTATGCAGAAAGCATGCTGGTTTTTCCCGGGTTTTTCAAACAAGTCGCTGTTTTCGATTAAATCGTCGACAGGCATCCCGATGCCTTTAAAGTAGCGGGCTGTTAAAGCCACCAGGTCCTGGCCATCGTAGTATTTGTCAAGATCCAGGTCGTTGATCCGCGGGGCTTCCTGAAAAAACCTGTCCTGGTAATGCCAGGGGCGCAATGCTGAAATGGCAATCCCAAATTTTTCCGACAGGAATCTGTCCATACGGCCTTTGACCTGCCTGAACCCCCTTGCCGTCAATGCGTCCAATTGATCAAATAAGGCATCTATCATGCCAGGGTCAAGTTCACTCAACCACAGGCTCATGTTGTGGTAATTGGCATAACCGAGTTGCCTGGCAGCCTGGTTGCGCATATCCACCAGACGGCGTACATCCTGCGCCACGAGTCCGCCTGCCATTTTGGAAGCTTTCCAGGTTTTTTCCACCACAGCCGGATCGGATGAAGTTTCCAGGATCTTCTCCACCTGGTTGTCGGTGAGCCGGCGGCCATCCACTTCGGCACGAAACAAGGAAAATTTATTGGCCACCTGTGTCTCCAGTTCTATGATGGCTTCCTGAAGATCACCGGGAAGTTGATGGGCTTTGTATATGTGATACAACACTTTTGCCTGTCGCCCCAGCGCAGGATCATTCAATGTCCCTGGCTTCTGCATTCCGGCCACGTACCGGTAACTGCCATCCGATCTTAAAAAACGGGTATGGTCTATTTCAAGCTTTGTATAGAGGGTATAGTATCTCTTTTTACCTGTAACCGCCGCGTTGAAATACGCCAGATGTTTTTTCTTTTCCAGGTCAGACACCCTGTCCCTGTATCTGGCAATAAAATCCCTGAATTTATTCTCCATGGTCTTTCAAAAACAAAAAGTAAGTATGGAAAAATACAAAAAAAGACAGACCAGCCTGGGTATCAATGGTATCTTCATTGAGCATGGATGTCCATAATATCACAAAAAAGGCAAGAAAAGGAAGGTGCCTGAACCGGTTCATCCTGGCGGCCGGATACACCATGGCAAACAAGATCCAAAGTGCTCCGGGAATCCCGAACAGTACGGCAAACGCGAGGTACTGGTTGTGTGGTTTCATCCAGCGTTCAAACGACAACGGGGAATTGATCTGCTCCAGTCCGTACTGTGATGCTTCCCGGATATCCCCGGTACCCCATCCAAACAATGGTTTTTCCCTGATGGCCTCACAGGCTGCTTTCCAGAACTCCAGGCGCTGGGCAAGGCTGTGCCCGGCGGGATCACCCGTAAGCCGGTATTGCTGAAGCTCCCACATGCTTTGGTGCAGTCGCGTAACAACCCAGGGCCACCTGGTATACCTGGCATTGGCGACACCCCTCTCAATCGCTTGCAGGTCATGGTCATCCAATTTTTCAAACCCTTCTGCATCCTTTCGCAAACCCAACGAGGTCATGTACCTTATCAGGACATGCTTCACAGGTTCTCCCCTGTGGTTAAACCCATCATAATCCTGAGTGCTGACACGGTTCCAGGCCTCCCTGAGTTCTTCTTCCGCCACATAAATGTACACCTGGTAACCGTTTTCCCGCATGGGATTTTCCACATGATGCATATAGGGGGTGCCCCGTGAAGAAAACGTTTCCAGAGCACCCCCATCGATTCTGGTTTCTTTCGTAACATTGTACCACAACAATGCCAATAGCAGACCGGGAATCAAAATCAGGAGTGAACCCGCCGCCAGCAAAGCTGCCCGCCTTGGATAGGGTATGGTCAGCACCTGTTTTGCCAGCAACACCAAAATCACCGCCAGGAACACCGCCACACCCGATAAGGAATGCAGCAACACCAGATACAACACATGATATCCGGCCAATCCATAAGCAAACCGCTGCCAAAACCCTTGCCCCTGAAAACCTCGGCGGGCAAGATAAAACAGGGAAAACACCGACAAGGCCACCATCAAACTCAAACGGATATGCGATACAAAGGGCGATAATTCACGGTAATCAATGAAGTTTCCTGAAAAATAAACATACAGGCTAAACAATGACACCACGGTAATGGAACCGGAAAAAGCGAGCAATATCCAGCGCTTATAGCCTTGGGGAAGCGGACCGGAAGAAGCCACCACGAGGGTGAGCAGAAATATGGGCAGGCGGGTGCGCAGGGTGCTGACACCATAATCCCAGTTGGATGAATAAAACAGGGCCACAAGGTGTACCAGGTAAATGGATGCAAATACCAGGGCAGCCCTGTTATCCCAAAATCGCCGGAACTTCTCCCTGAAACGACCCTCGATCAGCCAGTTCAGAAAAAGGATGATCTGCGACACACTCATCAAAAAAACCGAAGAAGGCAACCCTATGGCAAGGAGGGTCAGCCCCCCGAAATATATCCATTGGTGCAGTTTCCTTCTGTTTACATCCCTCATCAGCAAAACATTTGGATTATTCAACACCGGCCAATATATTCCGGTAGGTTTCCCTGTCGGCCAACAATTCAAGGGCTTTATCCACGTCCGGGTCAGAAGCCAGCGAAACAATCACCCGGCCCCGCTGAAAATAATAGCGGGAAATGATCTCTTCACGCAGCAATTGCTCTATTTCCGGACGAAAAGTAATCATGTCCTGTGCTTTTTCTTCCTGGATCATCGCCTGCAGCCTGTAATACTTTTCCTCTATGGCCGCAAAATATTGCTCATCAGTGGCAGCCTGCTTCAAATCCTTTAAAACCTTCTCGCTGTCCGTATCATAGGTGAAATCATGACCAGTAACAAACTCCAGAAAATCCCCATACATGTCATCGGTAACAAAAAAGGATTCCGGGCCGGGAACCGAATCATGGAGTCGATAAAACCTTGTGGCATAGTCAAAGACCTTGAGGTCGCCCGACAGTCCGCGGGCAACATTGCTCAAAGCAGGCCTGTGGACACGTATGTCGGGATCGATGCCCCCTCCGTCGTAAACCTTTCTGCCACCCCTGGTCCGGTGCGGCATTTTCAGGGAATCGGGGATGGCAGCCACACTGCCGTCAGCACGTCTTTCCGCATAATTGATGGCCTGAATTCCCCGGCCGCTGGGAATGAAATACTCGGCAACGGTTACTTTGAGCTGGGTGTTATAACTCAAGGGCACCACATTCTGCACCAATCCTTTGCCAAAAGTCCTGTTGCCGATGATCACACCCCGGTCGAAATCCTGGATGGCACCGGCCACAATTTCCGATGCCGACGCGCTGCGACGATTCACCAGCACTACCAGGGGGATTTCTGCATCGATGGGATCATTCAATGTCCGGTGGGTGGTACTCCGGTCAGGCAGTCTTCCACGGGTATTGACCACCACCTGGTCTTTTTCAACGAACAGGTTGGCTATGTTGACCGCCTCATGAAGCAATCCGCCCCCATTGTCGCGCAAATCGAGGATCAGGCTTTCAACATCATGCGCTTCGTGCAGGGCCATGTAGGCATTCCTTACTTCACGGCTCGCCCTTTGGGTAAATCCGGACAGTTTGATATAAGCGGTCCGTTCATCAAGCATCCCATAATACGGAATGTTGTCGATGCGGATCACTTCCCTTTCAAGGCTTGTGCTCCACTGCTCACCATCCCTTTCGACCAGCAGGCTCAATGTGGTTCCGGGCTGTCCCTGCAACAGGGCCCTGACTTCATCTTCGCTGCGTCCCATGGTTGACTGCCCATTGATCTCCAGGATAAGATCACCCGGCAACAGGTTAGCCTTGAATGCGGGGAACCCTTCATGGGGTTCCACGATCATGATGTATTCGCCACGCGGCCTGATCACCGCACCAATGCCACCATACTGCCCTGTAGTCATAAAGCGGACATCCTCAATTTCCGATTCTGTGATAAATGTAGTGTAAGGGTCAAGGGTCGACAACATGCCGTCAATTCCTGATTTCATCATTTCAGACACGTTGATCTCATCGACATAATTCACCACAAGTTCCTTGAACAGGCCGGAAAAAATATCGAGGTTTTTTACGATCTCAAAATTCCGGCTGCCGGCACCCGAAAGCACAACGACAGCGGCTGAAAAGATCAGGACCAAAGCAATCCGTTTGCTCCTGGCGGGGATTTTTTTTATTCCATTCATTGTAATCTGTGTTTAATTCGTTTACGGGACCGGGTCATAACCACTGCCACCCCATGGATGGCATGAGACAATGCGCTTCAGACTCAGCCAACCACCCCTGAACGGACCATGTTTCTTAATGGCATCCACACCATATTGCGAACAGGTGGGCGAATACCTGCACGATGGCGGGAAATAAGGTGATATGGCGCCCTGGTAAAAGCGTATCATCCCTATCAACAACCAGGCCAATGCGTATTTTATTCCTGACAATAAGCCTCTCACGGTCAATCAGTTTTGGGTCAATGTTTGCACATTGTCCAACCCATTGGACCCTATCTCTTGCCGGAGTTTTTGCAAGGACCTTATCAGGCTGCGCTCAATATCGTCGTATTCCATCTCTTTGTTTGCTGTAAACATGAACGCCAACAGGCATTTGGCATCCTTTTCTTCTAAAAACGAGTAAAACTGACTTTTGTTTTTACGGTAGGCTTCTTTTACCAACCGTTTGATCCGGTTCCGGCTGACCGCCTTCTTGACCTGCCGCCCGGAAACACCAATGAGGCATTTGGCCGGATAATGAAACACACCACTTTGTGGAAACACCTGCTGGTGCTTGAAAATCTCCGGAATATCCTTGCCGGGCAAACACAAATATACAATACGGAAGGGATGCTGAAAAAAATGTCTCCCTTTGCTGAACAGCAAGCTGCGCAACCGGAAGTTGCCAAGCCGTTCGTTCTTTTTAAAAGTATACATAGCGCAAAGTCCCCGGTGGGATCAGGTAAAAAGGCCGGTAAATATTACTTGCCCTGTTTTTCCATGAATTCTTTGATGGCCATCACCATAGACGGGGCTGTTTTGGTGGGTGCGGTGATCTGCACTTTCAGACCATCCTTTTCAGCAGCTTTTTGGGTGGCTTTCCCAAAAGTGGCAATGACGGTATCCCCTTGTGCATACTCCGGAAAATTCAACCGCAGGGCCTGAATGCCAAATGGACTAAAGAAAACCAGCATCTGGTATTTTCCAATGTCAATATCTGAAAGATCTTCCGGAACAGACCGGTATATGGGTGCTGCCGAAAACTGAATTTTGTGTTGTTTCAGCATTTGGGGAATCTCTCTCTTATGGTTCTCGGCACACGGAAACAGAAATTTCTCGTCTTTGTGCTTTTTGATTACATCCATCAGGTCGGAAAAATGGTTCTTGCAAAAGAATATTTTGCGCTTCCTGAATTGTACATATTTCTGCAGGTACAAGGCAATGGCCTCGGAAGTACAGAAATACTTCATCTGTTCGGAAATCTGCACACGCAATTCTTCACAAAGACTGAAAAAATGATCAATGGCATTCTTTGAAGTGAAAATAATGGCCGTGTAATCCGGAACCTGAATGCGGTGTTTTCTGAATTCCCTGGCGCCAACACTTTCAATTTTGATGAACTTGCGAAAGCAAACGTCCAGGCTGTAGTCGTTGATCAGATCGACATAGGGCGATTTGTCATTTTCTGGCGGTGGTTGTGATATTAAAACATGTTTAAATTTCACAGTTCTTCTCCCCTGATTTTATTGATTAAACAAATATACAGACGCCGCTTTACCCAGTATCAGCAAAGGTGCCAGTTCAACGCCACAAAGGTACAAAAATAAGTAATAACCAGAAAACCCTGATACCCGGTAACCCAGCAAAGCACCCCTGCCTATTTTGAACACATTGAACAAAACAACCAGGGCCCACGCAGCATACAATCCATAATCAGTCCGGCTGAACGCATGATAAAATATACAAGGCAGGATCAATACCCCAACAAACTGATTATACAAAAACAGGGTTGTAAAATAGGCAGTATTGGCTTTCCTGGTGTCAAATATCCAGGCCAGGAATCCAAGCATTGTGCGTTTCAACAAATAAAACACACTGAAAAACAAAACGATCATCCCATAGATAACCAAATCATGAATGTTTTGCCAAATTACAGACAAGTCGAAAAACATCAGGGTCTGAAAAATAAACAGGGAAATGATAAGAATATAATTGATGATCAGCAAATAACTGGGGGTCTCACTGAACATCATCCCCTCTTTTTCAACCACTGAAAAATACCGGTAGCTAAATACGGCCAGCAACATTTGGCGGATGCGCCCAGGGAAAAAAAACCGGGCAATGGCAAGCAATGACAAACACACAATAAGCACATAGGCAACCCAGTCACTGGAAATGCGCTCTTCAACAACTGCAACGGGGACAGCCAGCAAAACGTATGTTTGAAATACCAGGGCCGGCAGCATCTTTTTTTTTACAAAAGTAATCCTTTTATAAAACAAACAGACCGGGTTTTTCCGGCACCAGATGGAATGTGATTTGTTTCACAAATTAATACCCGTTTTTTTAACAGGATAACAAAAAAATAACACAAATCTTTTTGATGAGAATCAAATTAATTCTAATTTTGTTGCCCATTGAATTTCAATCATATCCATTATAATAAATCCTTTGATCGTTCATGCAATTTATCGAATCAATCAAACAAAAAGCAAAAAAACAAAACAAAACAATTGTATTGCCTGAAAGTTCAGATGAACGGACACTGTTCGCTGCGGATACCATCATTTCGGAAGGTATTGCCAGGATTATCCTGGTGGGCGAGAGGGAGGAGATCCTGAAGGCAGCAGCAAAACACAAGCTTAAATCCATCGAGCAGGCCAGTATCATCCACCCGGAACAATTTGAAGAGAAAGAAACCTATGCAGAGCAACTCTATCAGTTGAGACAACACAAGAGAATCACAAAAAGCCAAGCCCTGGCCCTGGTGCAGGACCCATTATACCTGGCCACTTTACTGATCAAAAACGGTGTCGCCGACGGCGAAGTGGCCGGCGCCATGAATGCCACTGCCAATGTATTGCGTCCGGCTTTTCAGATTATCAAAACCATGCCGGGCATCAGTGTTGTGTCGGGGGCATTTTTAATGATCATGAAAGAGAGTCACTGGGGTGAACACGGCATCATCGTATTTGCAGACTGCGCCGTACATCCTGACCCCGACTCCAGGGAACTGGCTGAAATTGCTGTCATGACGGCACGCACCACACGGGCCATTGTGGGGGTAGAACCCAGGGTCGCCATGCTGAGCTTCTCTACCAAGGGAAGCGCCAAACATCCCATGGCCGACCGGGTAATTGAAGCCACCCGCCTGGCAAAAGAGATGGAACCGGCACTGCTTATCGATGGAGAGCTGCAGGCCGATGCCGCCATCGTCGAATCAATCGGCAAAAGCAAGGCGCCAGGAAGCCAAATAGCCGGGAAAGCCAATGTGCTGGTATTTCCCACGCTGGAAGCCGGGAATATCGCCTATAAACTGGTACAAAGGCTTGCCGGCGCCGAAGCAGTAGGACCGGTTTTGCAGGGACTGGCAGCGCCCATCAATGACCTGTCGCGGGGATGTTCCGTGAACGACATCGTAAACCTGGTGGCCATCACCGTCAACCAGTCGGCCTGACAATACGTTTAAAATCATATTTTTATTACCCACATATCATAAAAAACCCATCAGAATAAAATGAAAATCCTAGTTCTCAATTGCGGCAGTTCTTCCATCAAGTATCAATTGATCGACATGGCCAACAACGCTGAATTGCTGGCCAAAGGTTTGCTCGAAAGGATAGGCCTTAAAGACAGCGAGTTCAAACATCAGCCCAAGGGCAAAGACCCTTACATGCTGATCCAGGACGTAAAAAACCATGAAAGTGGCATCAATTTGATCCTGAAAGCATTGCTTGATGCCGAACATGGTGTCATCAAAAGTGTGAATGACATCATTGCGGTGGGCCACAGGGTGGCGCACGGCGGCGAAAAATTCAGTGCAAGCGCACTGATCACCAATGAAGTGAAGAAAAACATCAAGGAGGTGATTGACCTGGCCCCGCTGCACAACCCGGCAAACCTCAAGGGCATTGTGTCGATGGAAAAACTGGTTCCAAATATTCCCCAGGTAGCCGTTTTTGACACGGCATTTCATCAGACCATACCACCACATGCATACATGTACGGGCTTCCCTATGAACTCTATGAAAAAGATAAGATCAGGCGATACGGGTTTCATGGCACCAGCCATAAATACGTGTTTGAAAAAGCATGTGATGCCTTGTTTATGCGCAAAGACCACGTTAAGGCCATCACCTGTCATCTGGGGAACGGGGCATCCATTGCCGCCATCAAGAACGGGAAATCGGTCGATACTTCTATGGGGCTGACCCCGGTCGAAGGCCTGATCATGGGTACCCGCACAGGCGATCTCGACCTTGGTGCACTGCTCTACATTATGAATAAAAAAGGGCTGAATGTTGAGGAGGCCAACAACCTGATCAACAAAAAAAGCGGGGTGCTGGGTGTGAGCGGCATTTCCTATGACATGCGTGACATTGAAAACGCTGCCTGGAACCAGGGCCATAAAAAGGCCCAGCTGGCACTGGACATGTATTTTTACCGGATTGTGAAGTATATCGGGGCATATGCTGCCGCCATGGGCGGTGTGGACCTGCTCATTTTCACCGGTGGTGTCGGTGAGAATGGTCCGGAAACAAGGGAAGAAATCTGCAAAAACCTGGAGTTTCTGGGGGTTTCCTTTGACACAGAAAAAAACATGGGTCTTCGCGGCAGACTGGAAATGATCTCCAGGCACGATTCCAGGGTAAAGGTCATGGTGGTTCCCACCAACGAAGAACTGGTAATTGCCCACGACACATTAAGGGTCGTTACCCAGCACGACAACAACGAAGGGGTTTAAAGAATATACGCTGGGCAAAACAGAATGCCACTCTAAACCTGCGGGTATTTTTTGAGCAGTTCAAAGGGTTTCATCAGCAAATCAACATACTGGGCACGTTGGTAAGCATACGGATCTTTGGTATGCGCTTTTGAGAGTTTGCCACGGAAGTCCTCTACACTGGCAAACCCTTTGTCATTCATCCAGGCAGTCAGGTCTTTCAGCATTTGCGACAGGTAAGGCAACTTGTTTTTATACAAAGTGCTGACCACCTGTACACAGTCTGCCCCGGCAAGGATCATGCGCACCATGTCTTCGCCTGTAAAAATACCTGTGTTGCTGCAAATACTGCCTTTGATCTCCTTGTATAACAATCCGGCAAAACGCAGCGGCAGGCGGTAATCGCTGGGTTGGCTCAAATTAAAGGGGAAATGGTGGTCCTCAGACTTCAGGTCGATGTCTGGCTGAAACAAGCGGTTGAACAACACAAAGCCTGCCACACCTTCCTGATCCATCCGGCGGATAAGCGACAGCGTGTTGGTATAAAATGGACTCAATTTAACGCTGATGGGAATGGCCACCTTGTTTTTTACCTCTTTAAGGATCTGCAATTGTTCTTTTTCCACATCATCAGATGATATTTCGAGGTTCCCGGGGTTGGCATAAAAATTCAGCTCTAGCCCGGCCACACCTGTCTTTTCCATTTCGACGGCATATTCCACCCAGGTATCCTGATGAATGCAGTTCAGACTGCCGATAACCGGAATATCCAATGCTTCCTTAACCCTGGAAAGCTTATCCAGATGCTCTTCAGGGCCCGCATGCCTTAAACCCGGGAAAAGGCTGATCATTTCAGCATGCCGCTCAGTATATTCACTGAGTTCTTCTTCCAATTGCAGGCTCTCCAGGTTGATCTGCTCTTCAAACAACGATTTAAACACAATGGCCGATGCGCCGGCATCCTCCATTTTCCTGGCCAGGTCTGTTTCCATGCTGAGGTTACAGGCACCCACCACCAGCGGGTTTTTCAGTTCGAGGCCCATGTAGTTAATCGATAATTTAGCCATATTTCTTCTTCCTTTTGGTTATGGATTTAAAACATAAATGTAAATATATATTCTGTTTTATACAACTTTTTACCAGGATGTCTATTCATATCAATGATTTTCCCGGTAAAATTGTTTGATGGGACGACCCGTTTTTTTATTTTCCTGTTTTTTTGTATCTTGGTTTTTTGTAAAAATCATGAGCCATGCAGAAGCACAACAGACGGAAATTCCTTCAAGTCCTGGCCACCTTGCCTGCAGCCACACTGGCCGGCAATCTTATGTTAAAAGCCGAAAATACCAGAGCAATGCATACAAACAAAACCTCTTATACCCCCCGGTATGTTTCATTGCACAAAACCGGTGAATTAAGGGCACGTGCGGAAATCCTTTACGAAAGGATGCGGCATTGTGATCTGTGCCCGCGTGACTGTGGCACAGACCGTTTAAGCGGACAGCGGGGAGATTGCAATGCCAATGGCGATCTTGAAATTTCTTCTGCAAGTGCACATTTTGGTGAAGAGGAAGAGCTGGTTGGCCGTTTTGGTTCGGGCACGGTCTTTTTTACCAATTGTTCCATGCTCTGTGTTTTTTGCATCAATTATGAGATCAGCCAGCTTGGCCATGGACGTAAATACAATACCAGGCAGTTGGCCGATATGATGTTGTTGCTTCAGCGCAGGGGGTGCCACAACATCAATATTGTTACACCCACCCACTATGTGCCTCACATTCTGCTTGCCCTCGACCGTGCCATCCCCAATGGATTGAATATTCCACTGGTTTACAACACCAGTGGATGGGAAAAAACAGAAGTTCTGGAGTTTCTCGACGGGGTGGTGGATATATACCTGGCAGACTTTAAATATGCTGACCCTGAAGCGGCAGATACATATTCGCCGGGGGCTGTCTGCTATCCGGAAGTAGCCCAAAAAGCAATGCTTGAAATGAACAGGCAGGTGGGGGTGGCCCATGCCGATCCTGACAGCGGGCTGATGCATCAGGGACTGATGATCCGTCACCTGGTGATGCCAGGGAATGTGGCCAGGAGCGACCGGGTATTGCGCTGGATTGCCAACAACCTGCCCAAAGACACTTATGTAAACGTCATGTCGCAATACACCCCCATGTATAAAGCCTTTGATCATCCGGAGATCGCCAGGCGCATCACACGCTCTGAATACAATAATGCCGTGGGGATTGCCAGAAGTGCCGGATTAACGAATCTGAGGTTGCAAATGCGGTAAAAAACGCAGGAGGCGTCAAGGGCGGACACCTCCTGCAACTTTCTACCACCAAAACAAAAACAACATTAACCAGTAAACAAAACCATCCAAAACTGATAGAAAGCTAAATTCGTTTCGAACAGCGCTACAATTTAGTAAATATTTGATTGTTTCACAAATATTTTGCCTTATTTTTTAACAAAAAAAATCACCACCTTCCGGTCTGGTGAAATGGCATGGGACTGTGAAAGGTCCCAAAGGGGGATTGGTTGAAATGCAGTGGCGAATAAGGGTTGAATCCCGAGGAAAAATTGACCTCTGCCCCAAACCTCAGGTTTTCAGAAACACGGTAATCAAACCCAAGCATCATGCCCCGCGGATTGTGGTTAAAAGCATAAGGGTTCACCGGGGTAAAATCCGCTTCATTTGCAGTTCGTTCCATCCAGGTAGCCCCGATCAGGTTCAACCTGGGATTTACCTGATACGCACCAACGGCATATACCGTGGTGGAGAACAAGGCTGCAGCCGGGCCGGCATGCATTTGCCCGCTACCTTCCATCTGCGGAACCAGAAAATGGTGCTGATGCATGGCATGCATACGGGTAGTGGAAAAAACAGTCCCCACTTTCAGCTGAAAACTCCGTCCGGTATCCCAACTGATCTGCGGGGCAATGGAATGCCTGAAAAAATGACCCGCTGATCCGGCCGTTGTAAAGCTGCCGCCAACCATCATGGAAAAATCCGGGGAAACAGAAAAAACTGGCTCCCTGTCACCTGAAAAGGCACCATCTGTTTCCTGCGCAGGCAACGTATGCGCCAACAAGAGAAAAAATGCCAAACCGATCCCGGTAATGAGTTGCCGTCGTTTCATAAATGTCGATATTTCATATGCGAATATACAAAAACAGATTTGTTTGCACAAATGCTTTTTGACCCCGGTTTGTTTTACATGCGATCATTGGTTAAATTTACACCCTTCAATTAATTCACTGAATGTAACTGAATCATAAGTCATGACACATCCATGACCTTTGATCTTATATACAAACGATCATTGCAGCAGTAATATCATACACAAATGAAAAAAAAATATAAATACGGATTGGTGCTTAGTGGCGGGGGGACCCGTGGGTTTGCGCACCTGGGAGCAATCAAAGCCCTGGAAGAAAACGGGATCAAACCGGATATCATTTCAGGGGTCAGCGCCGGAAGCATTGTAGGAGCCCTTTACGCTGACGGACAGGATGCTGACAAAGCATTGAAAGCTTTGATCAGTAAAAACCTGCTCGGCTTCTTAAGGCTCATGTTCCCGAAAACAGGCCTGATCAAAATGACCGGTTTCGAAAGAACACTTAAGAAAACCTTGCAGGCCAAGCGTTTTGAAGACCTGAACATTCCGCTGATCGTACATGCGGTCAACATCAATAAAGTAGAATATACCCGGTTTGACAAAGGCGACCTGATCCAGGCAATCAAGGCCTCCTCCTCCATCCCGGTTATATTCCCGCCGGTAGAAATTGACGGGTACCAGTATCTGGACGGTGGCATTGTAAACAATTTCCCGGTAGAGCCTCTGGTGGATGTATGTGATACCATCATCGGCATCAACGTAAACCCACTGGGAGAAGAATTCAAGATCGACAACCTGAAAACCATTGCCATCCGGTCATTTCATCTTTCAATGCGCAACCATGCCGACAGTCGCAAAGACAAATGCGACATTTACATTGAACCGGAGGGCGTGCAAAAATTTGGCATTCTGGACCTGTCAAGCGCAGAAAAAATCTTTGAAATAGGTTATAAAAAAACACTGGAAGTGCTTAAAAAGAAATAACCATATGACAAAAAAAACATTATATATATACGACTCTCTGACGCGCAAGCGGGAAGTGTTTTCTCCACTGGATCCTCCCTTTGCCGGATTATATGTATGCGGTCCCACGGTTTACGGAGATGCGCACCTGGGTCATGCAAGGCCGGCGGTGACTTTCGACCTGGTGTTCCGGTACCTTAAACACCTCGGGTACAAAGTACGCTATGTTCGCAACATCACCGATGTAGGACACCTTGAAAACGATGCCGACCAGGGAGAAGACAAAGTCCTGAAAAAAGCCAGGCTGGAACAACTGGAGCCCATGGAGGTGGTACAATATTATACTGACCGATACCACACCGATATGGAAAAAATGAACGTGCTCAAACCCAGCATAGAACCCAGGGCTTCCGGGCACATCATTGAGCAAATCGGGATGGCACAGGCGATTCTGGAAGCCGGATTTGCATACGAAGTAAACGGTTCCTTGTATTTTGACGTTCAAAAATACAACCGGGAGTTTCATTACGGAAAGCTTAGTGGCAGGTCGGTCGATGACATGATTGCAGGAACCCGGCAACTGGATGGCCAGGAAGAAAAGCGTCATCCAGCCGATTTTGCCCTATGGAAAAAAGCGGGCCCGGGACACATCATGCGCTGGCCATCCCCCTGGGGGGAGGGTTTTCCCGGATGGCACCTGGAGTGTTCAGCAATGAGCGCCAAATACCTTGGTGAAACCTTCGATATTCACGGGGGGGGCATGGACCTGTTGTTTCCGCACCATGAGTGTGAAATTGCACAATCAAAAACAGCTTTCGGGAAAGATAGTGTTCGATACTGGATGCACAACAACATGGTGACCATCAACGGGCAAAAGATGGGAAAATCGCTGGGCAATTTTATTACCCTGCGCGAATTATTCGAAGGCAGGCACAAAGCACTCAGTAAAGCATTCGAGCCCATGACCATCCGCTTTTTTATACTGCAGGCACATTACAGGAGCACACTGGACTTCAGCAATGAAGCACTGGAAGGGGCTGAAAAGGGACTCAGGCGGCTGTTGCAGGGCATGGAAACACTAAACAGACTGGAAACTTCCGAAACTTCTTCCGTGGATGTGACTCCTTTACCGGACAAATGTCATGATGCCATGCTGGACGACTTCAACAGTCCCATGGCCATTGCCCATCTTTTTGATGCGGTAAAAAGCATCAATTCAATAAAAGATGGGCAGGCCACAATAAACGAATCCGATCTGGAACTCCTGCGTAACACCTTTTTTGAATTTGTTGTGGACATTTTTGGACTCACACCACAAACAGCAACGGATGAAACACATCACAAGAAGATCATTCACGGGTTGATGGACATCGTGTTGGATTTGCGGCAGCATGCACGCCGGCAAAAAGACTGGGACACTGCTGACAAATTGCGTGATGCCCTGCAAAAACTGAATATCATTGTAAAAGACGGCAAGGAGGGTGCAGGCTGGGAATTTGAATAATAAAGGAAGCACCTTTTTCTTTTCTATCCCCAAAAGGATCACATTATAAGTATTCCAGGATGCGGCCTGAAATATGCAACAGGGCAATTTCTGCCAGCTTGGCCTGGTATTGAATGGATACGAGCCTTTCTTCCGCCTCCAGAAGGTTCTTCTGGACCTCCCGCAATTCAATCCCTGACAGGTCGCCCAGGCGGTAACGCTCCATGGCAATATCCAGGGTTTCATAGGCAACACCCAGGTTCTGCGACTCCATTTGTACCAGGCGCAGGTTGTTCAGGTAAATGTTGTAAGTAGTGATCAAATCCGACATCAGGCTGTTCTCTGTGTCTTCATAACGCAGGCGGCTGTTTTCTACCGCAATGGTGGCATTGCTGACCCGGCGACGCTGGTTAAACCCGTCAAACAGGTTGATGCCTAAAGTGATGCCATAGTTCATCCCATAGGTTTGCTGGTCACTGAATGTACCTGATTGAAAAGTGTTGTGCGAAAAGGCATAAGCCGAACTCAAATGCACGTAAGGGTATGCCTGGGTAGAAGCAATCCGCCGGTCAAATTCTGCGATGGTTTTGTTTTTTTGGGCAAGTTGCAGGGCTGTATTGTACGCCCTGGCAGAACGTTCAATGGTTTCAAAAATCAGGATGTCATTCAGTGGAATGATGGTATCGGTGGTTTGCAGGTTGAAACGCAGATCCTCCATGGCCATCAGTTCGTTGAGCCGGATCCGGGAAGCCCTGACCACTTCTTCCTGCCGGGTCATTCGCGAACTGTCGGCATTCAGAAAAACCTCAGCCTGCAAAAGTTGCAGTTTGGATCCGGATCCGAGCAAAAAACGCTCCTCATCTATGCGTACCCGCTCACGCGATAAGTCTACGGCAAACTTCAGGTTGTTGAGCAGGCGTTGTTGCTGGATCAGGTTAAAATATTCAGAAGTCAGGTTTGCCACCAGGTTTTCAATGGCTATCCGGGTATTCAACTCCCCCATTTCTTTCAGCGCCGCCAGTTTGTCATAGGTAACCTGCACGCGGAATCCGTCAAAGATAGTCCAGCCAAGACCTACATTGGCATTGGCCACCGTATTGTGAATGTTCCGCAGCGCAGTCTGGTTGCCGTCAACATCTGTACGGTCGGTATTGTTATATGTCCCGGAATACTGGGTGCGCAAATCAACCGAAGGCAGGAACCCGGCATGGCCAATGCTGTAATTGTTGTCAGAAACCTGCTGGTTGTTCCTGGCTATCCGGATCGAATAATTGTTCTCCAGCCCAATGGAAATCACATCCTGCAGGCTCAGATGCTGCTGGGCGTGAAGCCCGGTAACCATACACAAGGTCAATACATTAAGAATGGCTTTCCTGAAATTCATCTTGTATGTTTTTTGAGTCTGATGATATATAAGAATACACGGCAGGAACCACAAAAAGGGTCAAAAAAGTCGATAAAACAAGTCCGCCAATTACCGCCACACCCATGGCCATACGTCCCTGGGCCCCTTCACCGAAACCGAGGGTCAGGGGCATTACGCCTAAAATGGTCGACAAACTGGTCATCAGGATCGGCCTGAAACGCGCAGCAGCAGCATCCTTGATGGCTTCGATTTTCGCCAAGCCGGCCTGTTTGCGCTGATTGGCAAATTCCACCATCAGGATCCCATTTTTTGACACCAGCCCAATCAGCATGATGATGCCGATCTGACTGAAGATATTCATGGTGATGCCAAAATACCACATAAAGATCATGGCTCCGGTCATGGCCAGGGGTACGGTCATCATCACAATCAGCGGGTCTTTGAAGCTTTCGAACTGGGCCGACAGGACCAGGAAAATGAGTACAATGGCCAGGACAAAGGCAAACACCAGGCTTGATGAGCTTTCCTCGTAATCTTTTGAATCGCCTGCCAGGGCCGTTCTGAAGGTTTCGTCCAGTACTTCGTCAGCGATCTTGTCCATTTCTGCAATCCCCTCGCTGATGGTCCTGCCGGGCGCCAGGTTGGCCGAGACCGTAGCCGCTACAAAACGGTTGTAGCGATAAAGCTGGGGTGGCGCAGTATGTTCCCGCAAGGTCACCAGGTTGTCTAACTGTACCATGTCGCCTCTGTTGCTTCGAACATAGAGTGATTTCAAATCAAGCGGTGTGTTCCTGTCTTCGCGGCTCAGTTCTCCTAGAACCTGGTATTGCTTGCCGTGCATAAAGAAATACCCGAAACGTTGCCCGCTCAATGCCAGCTGCAGGGTTTGCCCGATGTTTTGTGTCGATACCCCCATGGCATTGGCTTTGTCCCGGTCGATATGGATCTGCATTTCCGGAAGGTTAAACCGCAGGTTTACATCGGCCATTTGCAATATAGAATTGTCGTTGACCTTTTCCATAAATTCCGGCAACACTTCCCGCAGGCGTTCAATGCTCTGTGCCTGCAGTACATATTGCACGGGGCGTCCGGAACGGCGACCCCCGAACGTGGATTGCTGATTCACAAAAGCAATGGCTCTGGTCTTGTCGCGGAGCACCGAAGAAAGGCGGTTGGCAATATCCTGCTGACTTGCTTCCCTTTGGTTGGGCTTTCTGAGTATTACGCGCACATTTGACCATCCGCCAAACACCATGGAGGTGATGGATTCCCGTTCAGGCACCAGTTCCGTCGCCAGGTCGGCAATGTCATCAATATAATCCCGCATGAATTCATAGGTAGTACCTTCCGGGGCCCGGGCGTTGATGGTCAGCATGGAACGGTCTTCGAGGGGGGCCATCTCCCCCGGTATATTGCTGTAGAGCACCACTACAAGCCCGGCCGCAGCAACAAGAATCACAATGGCCAGCCACCTGCGGGCCAGGAAGCGATTCAAAGAGTTTGCATATAATTGATTCACTTTTTGAAAGAATCCTTCCGTGCGGGTATAAAAGCGTCCTTTTTTGGTTCGTTGCTTGAGTATTTTGGTGGAGATCATCGGGGTAAAACTCAAGGCAACGAAGGAAGATATCAGCACAGCGCCAGCGATTACAATGCTGAACTCCCTGAACAAGCGGCCGGTCATACCTTCAAGGAAAACAATGGGAAAGAAGACCGCCACAAGGGTGATGGTAGTGGCAATGATGGCAAAGAATATCTCTTTGGACCCTGCCAGGCCCGCCTCAATGGGGGTCATTCCCCTTTCGATCTTGACATAGATATTCTCCATCATCACAATGGCATCATCCACCACCAGACCAATGGCCAGTACAATGGCCAGAAGCGTAAGCACATTTACACTGAAACCAGCCGCGTACATGATGAAAAAAGACCCGATCAATGAAACGGGAATCACCAGGACGGGGATAATGGTTGTACGCCAGTCGCGCAGAAACAAAAAGATAATGATCACTACCAGAATAAAGGCAATGAATATGGTGTTGCGCACCTCCCGGATAGATGAACGGATAAATTCGGTGTTGTCAAATCCGATATTGATGGCCACATCATCCGGGATATCCCTTTTGATGTATTCCAGGCGTCGATACACTTCATCGGCAATGTCAATATGATTGGAGCCCGGCTGCGGGACTATGGCATTGCCCACCAGGGGAACCCCATCGCGGCGGACAATGCCACGCAGGTCTTCGGGGCCAAGTTCGGCACGCCCGATGTCCCTGAACCGGACCACGCGGCCGTTGTCTTCGCTGATGATCATATTGTTGAATTCATCCGGGGTAGACATCAATCCAAGTGTCCGGATGGTCAACTGTACCATGTTCCCTTCGATGCTGCCCGAGGGGAACTCTACATTCTCCCTCAACAGGGCATTCCTGACATCAAGCGGCGTAAGCCCGTATCCAGCCATCTTGGCCGGATCGAGCCATAAACGCATGGCATAACGTTTTTGTCCCCAAATATGGATCCCGCTGACCCCCGGAATCGTTTGCAACTGCTCCCGCAGTGTAAGTTCAGCAATTTCAGACAATTCCAATAAGTTGCGGGTTTCACTCTCGACGGTTACAAACATGATGGGACTTGCATCGGCATCGGCCTTGGAAACGATGGGCGGATCAACATCCCTGGGAAGCCTGCGTTGCGCTTGTGCCACCTTGTCACGCACATCATTTGCAGCGGTTTCCATATCAACGCTTAATTCAAATTCCACGGTGATATTGCTGCTGCCCTGGCGGCTCATGCTGGTGATGGTCCGGATCCCGGGCACTGCGTTGATGGCCTGTTCAAGGGGTTCAGTGATTTGTGTTTCAATCACATCTGAATTGGCACCGGGATAAGAAGTGCGCACGGAAATAATGGGCGGATCCACACTGGGAAATTCCCGCACACCCAGGTAGGTCATTCCGATCAATCCAAACAGGAGGATAACAATGGTGAATACGGAGGCCAGCACAGGCCTTTGAATGCTCAATGATGATAAACTCATTGTTTTTCGATTATAAATTTTCCAAAACTACCGGCAGCCCATGGCGGAGTTGCAACACACCGGTGGTCAGCAACGTATCGCCAAACGCCAGGCCGTCAAGGATCTGCACCCTGTCTTCGGTACGAATCCCGGTCCTGACATACCTGGCCTCCGCTTGTCCTGACCTGTATATAAACACCCTGTCACCCTCCATTTCGGGGATCAGGGCCTCTGAAGGAATGGCTATGGCGTCGGGGGTTTCTGATAGCTGCATGGTGATTGACGCAAAACGTCCGGGTTTCATTTCTTCGTCCACATTGTCGTACAACGCACGAACACGGATTGTGCGGGTCCTGTCGTCTACCACGGGGTTTACCGCATACACCTCTGCCCGCATTGGCTCCAGCACACCATCCACACGGAAATCTATGGGAAAACCAGGCATGATTTCACCGGCATAACGTTCGGGGACGGTGAATTCCAGTTTCAGCGGACTGACCTTGATCAGCCGGGCCAAACGTGTATTCGGCGAGGCAAAGCCGCCCTCACTCAGGTAACGCAAACCGACAATGCCATCAAAGGGGGCCCGGATCTCTGTTTCCGCAATGCGTGCCTCCAGCAGTTCGATATCCGCATCAAGGGTTTCCAGTTCGGTAACAGCCTGGTCGTATGCTTCCTGGCTGATGGCATCCCGTTCCAGAAGGCTCCGCTGTCGAAATTCCCTTTCAACAAGCAGGCGCCGCTGGGCCCGCAGTTTTTGCAGCTGCGCCTGGAGATGCCTGTCGTTCATTTTGGCCAGCAAATCACCCTCCTGCACGTGTGAGCCTTCGCGGAAATAGAGTCCTATCACCTTTCCGCTGGTTTCAAATGCCAGATCAACCTCTTCATCCGGAAGCAGGGTTCCGGTGCTTCTTACCAGATCACGCATGGGGGTTGGCGTCAGAACGTATCCCCTCACATTGAGCGCACGACGTTGCTGGGGCTGAAATGCCGTTTCTGCATCTGTCCCTCCAGAGAACAATGGCCTGACCTTCGGATAGGCAATGATCCCCACAAGCAGGGTCAGAATGGCAAGATTTACTAAAAACCGAAAGCTTTTATTCATTGAAAAGAGTCTGTAAAATAAAACAATATTATTTGACCAAATATATACTCAATAGTTTAATGCCTTATAAAAATTCCTGTATATTTTAACTGTTTAAACAGTTGAAGCGGCAAAATGTTTCAGCAACCCATACATACATTGATTTGTTTATATGTGGATCATTTTGTTAATTTGCAGTTTGTCAGGACCAGGAAGTTTTGGGCTTGGACTGAATTATTCGTTGCCAGGTGGAGCTAAGAAACAAACTTAACATACCCAATGTACTGTCTTTTTACCGGCTGCTGTCTTTCCCGGTAATCCTTATTCTGGCGTTGGCGGGCTATAAGCAGGTCTTTGCCGTGCTGATCATCATCAACCTGATCACAGATGTGCTCGATGGATTGATTGCCAGGCTGCTGAAACAACAAACCGAATTTGGCGCCCGGATAGATTCCATTGCGGATATAAGCACCTATATATTGGTGTTTTTGGGCGTATGGTTGTTTAAACGGGATGATTTTGCCCCGCATGTGGTGAGTTTTTCTATATTCATCGGCTTGCTGATCACTGCACTGGGCCTATCACTTGTTAAATTTGGCCGGTTTCCGAGTCTACACCTGTATTCCTGGAAAATCGGGGGCTACATCAAGGGCACCTTCTTTTTTACGCTCTTTGCCTTTGGGTTCTTCACACCGTTTTATTACATCATGGTGTACTGGGGGATTTTGGCATTTCTGGAACACATCATCATCCAGCTCATTATTCCGGAGATGCGAAGTAATGTGAAGGGGTTGTTTTGGGTACTTGGGAAGAAGAAGTAGTTAGTAATTAGTATTTAGTAATTAGTAATTAGTAGGTTTTTTTGGTGGTTTGGTGGAGATATTTGGTGATTATGGGGTTGTCCGGGGGATGTTGTGTTTAATACATGCATGTTATCGGATTGCCGGTAAGGTTAACACATATATATAATTGCGTTTTGCGATGGAGGGTTTGTTATACCGGATCATAGTTGTGTACTTCGTACTGGGGGCGATTGCCTTTGCTTTCATAGGACGGGGCAAAAGCCGGGATCAGAAGAAGGAGATCTGGTTGAAATACGGCACCTATGTGATCATTATCCACGCAATGTTTGGGAGCATTTATTACGGGTGGTATTTTTTTTCGATCCTGGCCTTTTTGATTGTGGCCGTTGGTTATACGGAACTCATTAAGGTATGGTGGTCCGGGAGGATGCGTGCCGGTATTGTGGAAAAAACCCGTGGAGTCAATGAAGAAAACCGCAAGGTTCATGGACTGCCTGCCGGACATGGTTTCTTTATCCTGTCGGTTGTTTGTTATACCATACTGGCAGTGCCTTTCCTGTTGTTCAGCTTTTCAGCACAGGGGTTTTTGTATTTTCTTTTTGTTGTAGTTACCATATTTGATGCATTCAGCCAGATAAGCGGTCAGTTGCTGGGTGGAAAAAAACTGATCCCGTCGGTGAGTCCGCGCAAAACAATAGCCGGTTTGGCCGGCGGGGGCTTAGTTGCGTTAACTACAGCAGTGTTTTTGGGAGGCTTTATCAATGCCGGTTGGATCTCTGCCTTGCTTTTAAGCTCCATCATCGTTATCTTTGCATTGATGGGCGACCTACTGGCATCCTATTATAAGAGAAAATACGATGTCAAGGATTTTGGGAGTCTTTTGCCTGGGCATGGCGGATTTCTCGACAGGTTTGACAGCCTGATTGCCGGCGGTGCCGCCATGTATTTATTCATTAACCTGATGTCATGAGCCAGGAACTATTCTTTACCATTTTATACATCATCGCGTTCAGTATCATACTGGCCACCGGTGAAGTCCTGCATTCCATCCTGAAAGTCAAAACGGAGTATACCAGGAAATTTGCCCACAGTACTGCCTCACTGCTTTCTTTGACCTTTCCCCTGATCTATAACTCCTACGAATATGTTCTGGTCATGGGGATTGTATTTTTCCTGTTGTTGCTCGTTGCCAAATGGCGTCATCTTTTGCGCTCCATCGATGATGTGTCCAGGACAACGTATGGCGGCGTATTGCTGCCCGTAGCCATTGCCGGCTCATTTATTGTCTCCGTTTGGCTTGATGACACCAAATTATTCATTTTGCCCATTTTGTTGCTGGGCGTAAGTGATTCGCTGGCGGGGATCACGGGAGTTTACTTCGGCGAAAAGCTTCGTAAAGTCACCATGTTTTACAGGCAACTTAATAAAACCTACCTGGGCAGTTCAGTGTTTTTCCTCACATCTTTGGTCATTTCCATCTTTACACTACACTATTTTCTGGGCAATTACGATACACTGACCATTGTCATGGCCTTATCAGTGGCAGGCGCGACAGCCCTGGTGGAAGTGTTCAGTTCAAAAGGCTTTGACAATTTTACCGTTCCGCTTACTGCCCTGATCATTTTATTGTTGTTTTAGATAAGAATGCCCCGATATGCGCATTTACAGTGGTCTTAGAAAAAAGCACCGGCTTCCGCAAGAGTTGTTTGCAACCGACGGAACATTGTCTACAAACAATTTCCCGGTCCTTCGACGTTTGGTCTTTCTGCTCAACAGCCACAAAAAAACAGGCGAAGCATTGTATCCCGGCGAGCTGAGGGCTTCTTCGTTGTTGTTGGAAATTTCGCAATACATTTTCGGCATCTATGCAAAAGAGATTAAAAGAGATGTTTTTTCTGAAGCCCACCAACACCTGGTCAACCGGATGGGCAACAATCCATTGTTCTCCCTGGCAGAAGACATTACCAGGTGTTTCCCTCCATCGGAAGTTTTTGAACGACGCACAACAGCGGCCCAATACCTGAGCAAAAGAACAAATCAACGATCGAATCTGCATCTGGCCATTGAAGAAGCGCTGCTGTTGCATCTGGCCAATGAGAATCCCGCCAACAAAAGAATAAAGTTTCTGTTCGACAAAACTTATCTGGATGACTCCAGGAGTTTTGACAGGCTGATTGACCGGCTGGAAAGCTTTCTTCAGACCTTACCGCCTTTCGGGCCGGAACGCCTTGACATATCCTCGTTTTTAAAAACCCCGTTCAGGATTTCACCTAACAACATAGAAGGCCAGATCGACTACGTTTTGCATCACTGGAGACATTTTCTGCCTGAGTCACTGCTGCTGAAACTCGCCCGGAGCAAAGACCTGATGAAGGAAGATTACCATATGGGAGGACACGGGGGCGGCGGGGCACCTCCAGGTGTGGTACCCGGTTATGGGAAAAAAGGACAGGAAGGCCAAATGCGGCTTGGCAAATCAGGGTTTGATGCCATACAGGCGGCGTCTGAAGACTATGAAGAAGCCGAAGCCTTCACCATGGACACCCATTGGATGCCCCGGGTGGTATTGATCGCCAAGAATACCTATGTGTGGCTTGACCAGCTTTCGAAAAGATACCAACGCGAAATACGCAGGCTCGATCAGATTCCTGATGAGGAACTCGACCGTTTGGCCCGATGGCATTTTACCGGGCTTTGGCTGATCGGCATCTGGGAAAGGAGCACTGCCTCGCGCAAGATCAAACACCTGATGGGCAACCAGGATGCCATATCCTCAGCCTATGCACTCTACGATTATGAAATTGCCGGTGACCTGGGAGGTGAACAGGCCTACCACAACCTGAATGAAAGGGCGCGCATGCGCGGATTGCGGCTTGCAAGCGATATGGTGCCCAATCATACAGGCATCTACTCCAGATGGGTAATCGAACACCCAGATTATTTTATACAGTCCAGCCATTCGCCATTTCCGGGTTATTCGTTTACGGGTGAAAATCTTTCAGACTATCCCCATATCGAAGTCCGCATCGAAGACGGGTATTACAACAAAACCGATGCCGCTGTGGTCTTTCAGCGTATCGACAAGCAGCACAATGAAGTACGTTATATCTATCACGGGAATGATGGCACCATGATGCCCTGGAACGACACCGCCCAACTCGACATGATCAAGTCCGAAGTGCGCGAAGCAGTGATGCAGAAGATCTTTGGTGTAGCCCGCAAATTTTCCATCATCCGTTTTGACGCCGCCATGACGCTGGCAAAAAAACACTTTTCAAGGTTGTGGTATCCAAGGCCGGGAAGCGGGGGCGATATCCCCTCACGTGCAGATCATGCCATGTCAAAACAAGCCTTTGACAAGTTGTTCCCTGTTGAGTTCTGGCGCGAAGTTGTTGACCGCATCAATGCCGAAATGCCTGAAACACTGTTGCTGGCTGAAGCATTCTGGTTCATGGAGGGTTATTTTGTCAGGACACTTGGCATGCACCGGGTCTACAACTCAGCGTTCATGCACATGCTGAAAAACGAAGAAAACGAAAAATACAGGGATCTGATCAGCAACACCCTGGAGTTCGAACCGGAAATCCTCAAGCGTTATGTGAACTTTATGAGCAATCCCGATGAGGAAACAGCGATACAGCAATTTGGCACCGGAGACAAATATTTTGGCATCTGCGTGCTGATGAACACCCTGCCCGGACTTCCGATGTTTGCCCACGGCCAGATCGAAGGCTTTACAGAAAAGTACGGGATGGAATACCAGCGTGCATACTATCATGAACATCCCAATCAAGAAATGACAGACCGACACGAAAGGGAAATATTCCCCCTGGTGGGGAAACGTTATCTTTTTAGTGAAGTGCAACATTTCAACCTGTATGATTATATTGGTGATGACGGGCGCCTCAACGAAAATGTATTTGCTTTCAGCAATCGCCATGGCGATGAAAAAGCCCTCATCCTGTTCAACAACAAATATGAAATGGCCGGTGGGCATATCCGCACGTCGGCTCCCAGGCTGTCCACAGAAGGCAGCGACAAGAAAATGACCACCACTGTGTTGGCCGATGCCCTTGGCATACAGCATTCCGGTAATATGTATTATCATGCGCGAGAGCATATTTCCGGGCTGGAGTATTTATTCAGGGGTGAGGATATCCACCGGGAAGGGTTTCATTGGTCACTCCGGGGGTTTGAATACCGCGTGTTTTTGTCTTTCAGGGAACTGCATGATCGGGACGGGAGCCTGGCAGCATTGCACGGCAGGCTGGGAGGCCGGGGGACGGAATCGCTGAAGAAAGCCCTGACGATGCAGAAACTGGGAGATGTCCATGCCGCTTTTGAACACATATTTGATCATGAATCACTGCACGCCTTTATTGAAAACGCTGTTCGCGCCGGGAAACCCGCCAGCCACCAAAACAGCATTGACTTGCTTTGCAGTAAATTCCAACGCTTTGCAGAAATTGTCTGTCAAAAGCTTGACATAACCGACAATTCCGTCCAACTGAGCAAAGCGTTCCGGCAACACCTGGAAGCCATTCCCCCTGGGATGGATTATCTGTCGATCCCCGGTCACCGGGAAAAACCCACGCCCTCAGAGGGCAGCATGATTTCACCCGAAGAAATGTTGGTGCTGGCCAGTACCAGTACATATCGCGAAAATACCATGCTGCTGCTTGCTTACTACGTATTGAAAACCATACAGCAAGTAGACGCAACAAACGGGCATGAACCGGCACAAACAGGCACAAACAGGCCTGGCCCCGCAAACAACGGCACAAACGAAACCGGCGCCGCAAATCAAGGCAGGAGCGGGTCTGACCTCGCAAACCACAGTACAGACAGGAAAAATCCTGCACCTTTCGAACAACTGCTGCTGGAATATCCTCTGGAAAACGTGTTAAAACACACCGGCCGCAGTGCACAGGATATACACCAGGACAAACGACTGATTGAGATCTTGCTTACATTCGGGGATCATGCATTTTGCCTTGAGGAGGACAAAGGCACCCGGGGCAGATCCGCCAAAAAGCAAAGGGATGTAGCGGCCACGGACAAACAAGGGGATCCGGTCATGGCCACGGGTTTTGACATTTTAAAAGAAATGCTCGACGACGCAAAGGTGCGCGAATACCTTGGCACCAACCAATACGAAGGCACCTGGTATTACAGCAAAGAACAATTTGGGCAGTTGACCCGGTGGCTGTTTACCACATCTTATTTTTTCCGCTTCAGGCAGAAACAAACGGCCCGCAACAAAAACAAGCTGATGCAGTCCATAAAACGGATGACCGCTTTTTCAAGGAAAATCACAACCCTATCCGACCAGGCCTCCTATGAACTCTACAAGCTACAAGAAAAACTCCGGAACCAGGGTGATTAAATCGGCTCAGTGAGATCAAAATCAGCCTGGAACACAATGTCGCCGTCATACAGCAGGCGGTACGAAAAGGTGGTCATCTCTTCATCCATTACAACATGCCATTCACGGCCAAAGTGCCCTTCAAGCAATTCCCTTGAATATTCGTCTTTCGGAAAATACTGGGCATAAGCCGTGCCCTTGCCATCCGAATAACCCCCGTACAAAGTATATGTTTCAGGGGTCCCGTCCGGGTAACGATGGTCATGGCGAAAACGCAGCCTTCCGTCCTCTACCAGGAACATCCAGGTGCGTGAGGTATCATCGGAGAGGTGAAAAGGAATCAATACGCGGTCTTCCTCACAAAGGGTAACATGCATCACGAAATCAAGGTGTGCCCAGCTGTCGCGTCCATCGGCCATAAATGTTTCCTCACCGCGGAAGGATTGTCCGCATAAACTGGCCAGATTATCAAGGAAAGCCCGTTCTTCGGCCGATAACTGAGTCTCCTCTTCGGTGTCGCGGGGTGCTTGCCCGCAGGCAGTGAACAAAAAAGCAGCTGTTAATGCAATGAAAAAAAGTCTGTACATGTTTTTTTGTTTTTTGGTTAATGAATGATTGATTACGCGAACATAGCAATTTTTTTTTGATCGTCTGTAACTTTTTTCTTACCTATCGCGTCATACGATCGGATGTAAATGAAAACACCTTACTTTTTAACACAACAAAGCATATGCAAACAAACAAAACAATCCAAAACCTATTTGCGGCACTTGCCTTTGTCATGGCAGGATTCCTCATGCAAAGCTGCCATGTCGACGGCCGCACTGTAATCAAAGGAGATGGCAATGTACTGACCACCACCCACTCCCTGGAACATTTCAAGATCATTAACATTACCGGGATGTATGATATTAAACTTGCAGCCGGCGAGGAGGCTGTTGTGGTGCTGGAAACAGACGAGAACATCCAGAACCTGACTGAAATCAAGGTAAAAGACAACACCTTGTATATACGCAGCAAAGAAGAGGCGGTGTACCGCCCAACAAAAATGGAAATGCACATCACCTACCCGGAACTGGAGCAGATCATCATCGGAGGTGCATGTAAACTGGAGTCTGTCATGGTTGTACAAAGCGGGAACCTGCTCATTGATATTGGCGGGGCAGCCGACATTAAGATGGAACTGAATGTGGAAGATTTGACAACCAAAATAGCGGGAGCAGCCAATATCTTTTATGAGGGTCATGCCGGCTTTCATCAGGCAAATTTATCGGGTGCCAGCAATCTGCGTGCAGAAAACCTGCTTACTCAGGAAACCCGCATTTCCCTTTCCGGTGCCGGTTCTGCCCACGTACATGCCATCCGCCGTCTGCACGCTTCTTTGAGCGGCGTTGGTTCCATCAGGTATTACGGCAATCCGGCGGAAGTTATTGCCGACAGAAGCGGTCTGGGAAACATACGTAGTGCAGAATAACATGAAATACCACTGGCAAAACAAATACATACAAACGAAAACAAGCAATAAAAACACAAATCCAATAATTTTTTAACCATGAAAGCAAATATGATGATCACAAAGATGATGCTGGCACTAATGGTGGCCATGCCTGCAACCCTTGCTGCGCAAAACATCATTGAATCAAGAGACACCGGTCCGTTCAAAGGAGTTGAAGCGATCAGTGTATTCAGGGTTTCGGTTACCCAGGATGAGGGGTACTTTCTTGAAATTGAAGCCCCGGAAGAACACCTGGAGTTTATTGAAACAACCGTAAAAGACGGCATCTTATTCATTGACTACAACAGAAGCGTTCGCAACCTGAGAGACCTTGAAGTACGCATTACCGCCCCTGAATTTACCTACCTGCATGCCGGTGGCGCTGCTTCAATCAAAAGCACAAACACCCTGGCCGCATCTTCCATGCAATTGAAGGCATCAGGGGCCGGTTCCATGGAGGTGTCGGTTATTGCCGACCATTTGATCTCCTCTGTAAGCGGGGCAGGCAATATGAGGCTGGCCGGTGAAGCACAACTTCATGAGCTTAGTGCAAGCGGCGTGTCCAACGTACGGGCTTATGACCTGGAAACCGCTACCACAGATGTTAAGAGTTCAGGCACGTCGAGTGTACGCATCACTGTCAGAGAAGCACTGACAGCACAAGCCAGCGGCACATCAGGCATCATCGTGCGCGGAAATCCGCCCGTAGCTGACTTTACAACTTCAGGCACTGCCAGTGTACGCGGTGTACGGGTCGCCCCTGCTCCTGTTACGAGAAAAGAGGCTGGTGCCGAAATAAAGAATAACAACGATGACACCCTGATAGTCAGCGTTGGCCAAAGAGAGGTAATCATTATCGATGGCAGGACCCCAAGGGTAACCACACGCAAAACAGTCCGGAAAAAATGGCGCAATGAATGGTCAGGATTTTACCTCGGGGTGAACGGATATATGACCCCGGACAGAAGCCTCGAACTGAATCCCGGCGACCGGTACCTTGACCTGGAATACAACAATTCCATCCAGGTGAACCTCAACCTGTGGCAGCAAAGCCTGGTGCTTGCCAGCGGCAGCAACAGTGCATTGGGGATTTTTTCCGGCATCGGATTCAGCTGGAACAATTACCGGTTTTCAGAAAACATCCGGCTGGTTCACGAGCAAGACTCCCTGGGCTATTTCTATGATGACAACTACAATTTCAGAAAAAACAAACTGACCGTTTCCCACCTGAACGTACCCCTGATGCTTGAATTCCAAACCAGGCAGCAGTATGGCAACAGGACCCCGTTTCATATGTCAGCGGGGATCAACGTGGGGCTTCGTTTGCGCAGCCATACCAAGCAGGTGTATCAGGATAATGGCAGCCGCCAGAAAGACAAAGATTTCAAAAGCTTCCACCTGGCCCCATTCCGCTACGAAGCAGTAGCGCGCATTGGTTGGGGACGTGTCAACCTTTTTGCCACCTATGCCCTGAACGAAATGTTCCGCCAGGACAAAGGACCAGAACTGCATCCATTCAGTGTGGGCATCAGGCTGATCAATTTCTGACAAGCCGCTTCGCGGCATACGGCTTCAGGCCCCGTTCCAGGGTATTCCTACACCCCTGGTCCGGGGCTTTTTGACCATACGGCTTGGGAAAAAAGATTAATTTTGCACAAAAAACAATCCATGTCAGGTCACAGCAAATGGTCAACCATCAAGCGCAAGAAAGGGGCGCTGGATGCCAAACGTTCCAAAATATTTTCGCGCATCATTAAAGAAATCAGCGTTGCCGTGAAGGAAGGCGGAAACGATCCCGACGGCAACCCCAGGTTGCGTTTGGCAATCGCCAATGCAAAAGGGGTAAATATGCCCAAAGACACTATCCAGCGTGCCATTTCAAAGGCCGGAGAAAAAAATGCCGCGGATTTCCAGGAAGTAACCTATGAGGGATATGCCAATTACGGCATAGCCATCTATATAGAATGCCTGACCGATAACCTCCAGCGGACCGTGGCAAACATCCGGTCTTATTTGAATAAACATGAAGGTAAACTCGAAACCAAGGGAGCATTGGGTTTTTTATTTGACAGGAAGGGTGTGTTTACCATCCCGGGAAAAACCATCCGGGAAAAAGAGATGGAAGAAGACGATTTTTTGATGGAAGTGATTGACGCCGGGGCCGAAGAAGCTGAAAATGAAGAGGGTTTTTTCACAATATACACGGCCATGGAAGACTTTGGCAATATGGTTAAAAAACTCGAAGAGATGGGCGTTGATGCAGAAAACGCAGAATTGCAGCGAATTCCCAAAACCACCGTTCAGCTTGAAAACGAACAGGCAAAAAAAGTTCTGAAGCTTATCGACATGCTTGAAGAAGATGACGACGTGCAGAATGTCTTCCACAACATGGAGCTTACCGATGAAATGATGGCCGACATGTAAGGGCGGTCATAACACGCCACCCGGTCAGAAAGCCGGAATGGGTTGAATCAGCCGGCCGTGAAACAATCAATGCACGGTCAAAAAACCGGAATGGCCTCGATCAATGACCTGGTATATTCACTTTCCGGATGGGCATACAACTGATCGGCTTCATTGAACTCCACCATGCGTCCGTTTTGCATAACCATGATCCGGTCCGACATATATTTTACCACCGACAAATCGTGTGAAATAAATATGTAGGTCAGTCCGAATTGCTTTTTCAGTGTATTGAGCAGGTTGAGCACCTGGGCCTGCACGGAAACATCCAGCGCCGATACCGATTCATCGCAAATAATAAATTCAGGATCAAGGGCCAGGGCACGCGCAATGCATATACGCTGACGCTGCCCGCCCGAAAACTCATGCGGATAACGGTAATAGTGTTGCTCTTCGAGCCCCACTTGTTCTAAAAGCCTGAATATTTTTTGTTTACGATCTTTGTTGTTCTCCAGTATGCCGTGTACCCGCATGGGTTCCATGATGGCGTTCCCCACACTGATGCCCGGTGTCAGTGAAGCATAGGGGTCCTGGAAAATGATCTGAAATTTGGGGCGCAGCTTTTTCAGCGCCCCCGAAGAAAAACGGGCAATGTCCACACCCTTGTAAATGACCTGTCCGGACCTGGGGTTGATCAGACGCATGATGCTGCGGCCAAGGGTTGTTTTTCCGCAACCGGACTCTCCTACCAGACCAAGTGTTTCCCCTTTATATACCTTGAAGCTGATGTCCTCGACGGCTTTATGATACTCCACCACCCTTTTGAGGGCACTTTTTTTCCTGACAAAATAGGTGTTTAACTGTTTGACCTCGAGCACAGGCTCTCCCTTGATGGCTTTTCCGTACCACGAAGGGGTATCGGACGGTGCCGGAGAGGTGCCGGATGATACCGGGGAGGTGCCCGGTGGCGCCGGGGAGGTGGCGCCCACAAGAAAATCATCCACAATGGCAAGGCTTTCAGGACGTTCCTTCAATGAAGGGCGGCAGGCAACCAGTGCACGGGTATACGGGTCAACCGGTTGATTAAATACTTTTTGAACCGGGCCGTGTTCCACCACCCGGCCATGGCGCATCACTGAAGTTCTATGGGCCACCTCATGGATCACCCCCAAATCGTGCGAAATAAACAGTACGGCCATGCCGTGCCTTTCCTGTAATAAGCGTATAAGATCCAGGATGCTTTTTTGCACCGTAACATCCAGGGCCGTAGTGGGTTCGTCTGCGATAAGGATCAAGGGATCACAGGCCATCGCCATGGCGATCATTACGCGTTGTTTCTGGCCGCCACTCAACTCATGCGGCCACGACCGGTATACATCAGCGGGGGCAGGCAACCTTACTTCACGAAACAAATCCAGGGCTTTTTCTTTTGCTTTTTTTCTGTCCGATTGTTTATGCCACAAGATGCTTTCAACCACCTGGGGGCCGCAACGCTGCACCGGGTTCAGGGAGGTCATCGGCTCCTGAAATATCATGGCAATATGACGGCCACGCAGGCGTTGCATCTGTTCATCACCAGTTTTCAGCAAATCCATCATGCCTTTTTGCGGATGCCGGAACCACACCTCACCGGAGGCAATGCGTGCCGCACTCCGGCTCAGCAAACGCATTACGGCCAGGGCCGTAACCGATTTCCCGGAACCCGACTCCCCCACCAACCCAAGGGTATCGCCGGGGAAAAGATCCAAAGCCACATTGTCCACTGCCTGCACCGAGCCGGCTTCTGTAGAAAACGACACAGACAGGTTCCTTACCGAAAGTACCGGATGATTTTTCATTGCATTCCCCAGTTCGCTCTGACAAATATACATATTCCTTACTGCGAATACCCGGCACCTACCAACAAATCTATTATCTTTGCATTAGATAAAGCGAGCCATGACCATCTTGTGGTCGCACAGCCGGATGATCAAGGGTTTGCAGCACCGCTTTTTCAGGGCACTCAGGTGCCCGGTTCGCATGATTAAAACATCAACATGATTCATATACCCATTAAATTTCGAAACAACATGAAGAAAAACACAATGTTGCTCGTTCTGGCCATGTCCCTGTTTTTTTCTGGCTGCGGACCACGCCAGCAAACCGAAAGAGATGTCGCCGAACCCATCGCAGGCCCCCTGATCTCCGAAAACCACCAGGCTTTTTTCAACAATCTCGCGCGCCTTTGCGGTCAATCCTTTGCCGGAAAAGAAATTTACAGAAGCCATCACGCCGAGGGCTGGGCAGAATACGAAATGGTAATGCATGTGGAACTGTGTGAAGCAGACCGCATCCATATTCCCTTTCGCGTGGGAGATGACACGTCCCGCACATGGATGTTTTTGTCAGACAATGGCCGACTGCGTCTACGGCACGATCACCGTTACCCTGACGGCACCCCCGAAGAAGACAGCTTGTATGGCGGCTTTGCCGACGAAAGTGGCACAGCTTTTGTGCAACACTTCGCTGCCGACGAATTCACTGCAGAGATCATCGACGGCGGGGGCGGCAATGTGTGGACAATCCGGCTTGACGAAAACTTCACCACCTTCACCTACCGGCTGGAAAGAGATGGTGAAAAACGCATGCGGATTGACTTTGACCTGACCAATCCATTGTAGCTAACAGTATAAAAATAAGTATCTTTGCAACAAATTGAACACCACAGAACGTGGAACACCAGGTGAAAAAAACAGAACATTTAAACCAGGTTGCCAAAAGCCAGGTGCAGGAATTGCCGAAGCAGGAGAATTCTTTGCCCGAAGACGCAAAGCTTTATTACAAAACCTACCTGAAGGCGTCTGAAGCCCCCTGGGTAACCCTCGTACACGGCGTAGGCGGCAGTTCCATTATCTGGTACAAGCAAATCAGGGAATTTTCCAGGCATTTTAATGTGCTGGTTGTCGACCTGCGTGGTCATGGTCGTTCCCGCGACTTGTTTGAGGCCTACATCGGCAGAGAATATACCTTTGAAGATATCAGCCTGGATGTTTTGAAAATTCTTGACCACCTTGACATTAAGAAAAGCCATTTTATCGGGGTCTCCCTTGGAACCATCCTGATCCGGGTTATTGCAGAAATGGATCCCGGACGAGTGCAATCCATGACCATGGCCGGTGCCATAACCCGATTGAATTTCCGTTCGCGTTTCCTGGTCTGGCTGGCCAAAGTGTTTAAACCGGTCATCCCTTTTATGTGGCTCTACAGGTTGTTCGCAAGAATTATCATGCCCAGCAGCAGACACAAAGAGAGCAGGTACATGTTCATTAAAGAGGCACAAAAAATTTACCGGCGCGAAATCAACCGGTGGTTCAAGCTGCTCCGGGATGTTGATCCCCTGCTGGAATACCACCAGGAGCAAAACCCACACATACCCACCTTATACCTGATGGGAGACGAAGACCATTTGTTCCTGAACCCGGTCAGGCATCTGGTAGATCAAAACGACATGGCAAGCCTGATCACCATTGAGAATTCCGGCCATGTATGCAACGTAGACCAGCCTGGACAATTCAACAGGCACGCCATCCGTTTCATCAAACAAACACACACGGCACAGGGTGTTTTATGAACAAACGTGAAAAGAAATTTTTAAAACTGCCCCACCTTAACGGAGGGCGCGATTTGCTGAAGAAGTTCATCAGAGAAAACCTGCGTTACCCCAAAGAAGCACTCGAAAAAGGAATTGAGGGCGATATTATTGTAAAATACAAGGTAACCGGCAAAGGAGAAGTGATCGATCCGGAAATTGTCAAAGGCCTTGGTTACGGATGCGACGAAGAAGCCATCCGCCTGGTAAGTATGCTTCGTTACCAATCGGTTAAAAACAGGGGGGTACGTGTAATTACCGATAATAAGATCAAGATTCCTTTTCGCATACGCAAAAAAGGTGGGGTGAAAGTAAGCATGCAATATACACCTGCAAAAAATAAGCAGGAAGATACAACAGAAAAAAAGGACGGTCAGGGGAACAAACCCAGGGTATATACCTACACCATTCGGTACTGAATGTTTGAATTGAAAATCCGGCAAACATGGGAGATGCTCCTGTAATAAGAATCACCAAACAGTTTCGCTTTGAGTCAGCACATGCTCTATGGGGTTACGACGGACCCTGTAAAAACATTCATGGCCACAGTTACCAATTATTTGTTACCGTAAAAGGGCGTCCGGTAAATCAGCCCGGCAATCCCAAACATGGCATGCTTATCGATTTCTCTGTTCTAAAAAAAATTGTCCATGAACAGGTTATCGACCGCTTTGACCATGCCCTGCTTGTGAATGAAAACAGCCCTCACATGGAAATGGTTCTTGACAATCAACTGTTTGGCAAAGTAGTACCACTCCCCTATCAACCCACCTGTGAATACATGGTTCATGATTTTGCAGCCAGGATCAAGGCAGCGCTGCCGCAACATGTATCGCTTCACACATTGCGGCTGCATGAAACCTCAACATCTTATGCAGAATGGTGCGCCGACGACAATTAGGGGTCAGTACACCTGATTGCCCATTGCTCAGAACATCATGCTGTATCCCAGCAAGAGGCTGAAATTGTCCTTAAAACGCGGATAGGCATAAGGTCCGTAGCGAACAGAAAACTCCAGCCCCAGGCTCGTAAAGCCTGATCCGATCAAGTTCAATATAGCAATCCCCGATTCAAAGAATCCCTGGTCCATGGTGTTGAAGGTGGTGTTCAGGTGACGTTCCCTGTCGTGCATCTGACCAAAACCAATATTTGTCAACAGCACAAGCTGCGGGTTAAATGACCGGCCCCGGTATAGCAGGTTTTCAAAATGATGATGCCAGAATAAGGCCACATAACGGTCCGACACAAATTCATCAACACGCATGGTTGAAAAAGCACCGGGAGTGCTTACGCTAAACCGCCGGTACACCCCCGGTGCGGTAAAACGTTTGCTCCAGGGGGCCTCACCGGAAAAATAACCGGCCCGAATGGTCCAATCCTGTCTTCCCAGCATGGGAATTTCAAACCGGTGGTTTGCTTTCATTTCAAGACGCCAATATCCATACTCCCCGTCCATGATTGCATCCATACCCCGGGCAATATTCAGGTGAAGCACCGGGAAACTCCCCTGCAAGGGCATGATTTGGCGCGGGGTCAGGATAAAACGCTCCCCGTAAGCAAACCGAAACCATGCACCCAACTCAAAAAACCGGGCCTGCCCCCACGGCCATTCCTGTCCGGGAGCACCATCAGGAAAGTCAAGGTCTGGATCATAGTAGTAATCGTCCGGGTAAGAAACCTCTTCTATGTTGGCAAACAATCTCACAGTCAAATAATTGCGAAAGACTCTTGATTGCAACCACAAGGTATGCGTTTCACTCATGTCCATGGTTTCAAGGAAAAAATACCGGATATTGGATGCAGACAACAAATTTGGAGAAGAAATAAATCCGGAACCACCCCGCTCTATCACATCATATTGATAATCATATCCCAGGCGCAAATCACTCAAGCGATCAAGCAATACGCTGGCGCCCGATCCGTATTTCCAGGTGTTATCGCCAAAACCATAGCCAGTCATCGCCCAGATGCGAAAACGTCTTGAAAATGACTGGTTGGTCTGAAACCCGATACCCGGCCTGAAACCCTCATGCCGATTGTATCGCAACAAACTGCCCAGATCCACATCCACGAAGCCCCACCGCCAATATCCGCCAAAAAGGGTTTCTATCCGCTCAATGCGTTTATCCAGGTCTAACTCCCGGCCCACACTGTCGAGGTAATGATAGGTGTTCAGTTCACGCACCGACAAGCTGTCTCTGCGGTAATCGTCCCAGAACGCATCATCTTCCACGATGGTTTCAGGCGAAAATTCCACATGAAAAGATGAAAAATCGCGGCGTACCAGCGGAGGTTCAATCTGGATATCCTGCAGGTAACTACGTCCCGTTCCCA
>PWON01000090.1 GCA_003557385.1 Bacteroidales bacterium
TCCCCGACAACCAGCAGCAGAATATATTTAACCCCTATTTTACCACCAAAGCCAAAGGTATGGGCCTGGGCCTGTCTATGGTGAAAAGCATCATTGAAAACTTCGGCGGCAACGTCTGGTTTTCCTCAGAAGAAAACAAAGGCAGTGTGTTTGTATTCACCCTGCCCACAGGCTCAACCTAACGCAATCACCCTATAAAAACGCACCCCAACCCACAGGTTAGCCCTGGCGTAACCCACTGATTACTAATTACTAAACACTAATTACTAATTACTACTTATACACAAGTCCCTCCACCTCCCCATTATACACCATCAACCCGTTCATCGCCAGCGCACGCATTTCATCCTCCGCCGGATACACAAACACCGGAGCGATGTGCCGCACCCTTTCCGATACGGCTTCCACGAATGGTTTTCCATAAGCGATGCCGCCGGTAAGCAAAATGGCATCCACCTCGCCCTTGAGCACAGTCGACATGCCGCCGATCTCCTTGGCCACCTGGTAGGCCATCGCATCCTGGATCAGCTGCGCTTTTTCATCGCCCGCATGGGCCATTTTTTCCACCTCATAGGCGTCGTTGGTGCCCAAATAGGCCACCAGGCCACCTTGCCCGGTGATCATGCGCCGGATCTCTTCCTCGCTGTATTTGCCACTGAAGCAAAGGGTGACCAGGGCGCCGGAAGGCAGGGTGCCGGTGCGTTCGGGTGAAAACGGCCCGTCGCCGTCCAGGGCCTGGTTCACGTCGATGACGCGGCCTTTGCAATGGGCCCCCACGCTGATGCCGCCCCCGAGGTGGGCGATCACAAGGTTCAGGTCCTCATATTGCCTCGACACCAACTTGGCGTGTTGCCGCGCAATGGCCTTCTGGTTTAGTGCATGAAATATCGACACGCGCTCAATCTCGGGATGCCCTGAAATCCTGGCAATGTCTTCCAGTTCGTCCACCACCACCGGGTCGGCAATATAGGCCTTTGCCCCCTTTATGGCGCTGGCAAGGTCCTGGGCGATCAGTCCGCCCAGGTTGCTGGCATGCTGTCCGAGATACCCGATTTTCAGGTCATCCATCAGACGCTCGTTCACCAGGTACACCCCCGACGGGATCGGCCTGACCACCCCACCCCGCCCAACAATCACCCGGATGTTGTCCACATCCAGCGACGCATTTTTCAGTTCATCCAGGATGATATTTTTTCGGAAACCGTACTGATCAGTGATCTTTTTGTATTCCGCCAGGTCACCGGACGAATGCTTGATGGTTTTAAGGAATACCTCCTTGGTACCCCTGAACACTGCGATCTTGGTCGACGTCGACCCGGGATTAATCGCCAGAATCAAATCCTCTTTCCTCATATTTTTTTTATGTTTTTTCCCCTCCCTCAGAACCCCATAACTTACAACAAAGTACCAAACCCCTTCTACTAATTACTAAATACTAACTACTAACTACCTCTTCTTCCACGGCTGCCGCCAGCGCAATGCTATTCAGCTTCGTCTCATCTGTATCGGCCCTGGAAGTAAGTACGATTGGTGCAGCCGCCCCCAGGATGATCGCCGCACATTTGGCCGAGGCAAAGTAAATAAACGCCTTGTACAGGCCGTTCGCCGCATCAATGTCATCTGCCACAAGAATGTCGGCATCGCCGGCCACAGGGCTTATAATGCCCTTCATGCGGGCGCTTTTGGTGCTGACTGCATTGTCGAAAGCCAGGGGGCCATCGATGATGCACTGTTTGATCTGTCCGCGGTCGCCCATTTTGGCGATGGCACTGGCCTCCATACTTGACTTCATGGCCGGGTTTACCGTTTCCACTGCGCTGAGCATGGCCACCTTGGGGGTTTTTACGCCCAGCTTGATAAAATAGTTTATGGCATTGCGTGTGATGCTGACCTTTTCCATCAGTTCAGGTGCGATGTTCATGGCGGCATCCGTCAGGCCAATGAGTTTGTGGTAGGTAGGCAGTTCAAAGATCGCCAGGTGCGAGATCTGCTCCCCGGTGCGCAGCCCATACTCCTTATTGAGCACCGCCCTCAAAAGCACTGCTGTGCCCAGGTTGCCTTTCATCAGGATGTCTGCCTCTCCGTCGCGGACCATTTTTACGGCCCGGGCAGCCGCTTTGGCGTTGTCGGGTTCGTGGGTCAGCGCAAAGGGGCTGATGTCGAGCTTGTGTTCTTCGGCGATGTTGCGGATCTTTCGTTCATCCCCCACCAGCGTGGCATCAACCAGCTTGTTCTGGTGGGCATCGATCACGGCGCCCATGGCATGGGCATCATGGGCCGCGGCAAGCACAAGCCGCCTGCGACGGTGGCCGCGCGCCATGTCGTGCAATTCAGATAATTTCTTTAACATATGCGTTGGATGGTTTATGGTTTGTTTTGTTCCAAAAGTAAAAAAAAGAATTGAAAGCCGGGGGCCGCAACAGGGATTAATTGCCGTCAGAACAAATGCCTCATGGGGACAAACAACCACTCAAAAAAGCGCTGAATGATAGGCCGGTGCATCCAGCCATCGTAATCAAAGGCTTCGGAATTCTTGCGGGTTTCGTTCATGTGGCTGACGATCTGGCGCACCAGGTTTTTGTGCTGGCCGGCCAGGCATATTTCGTGCATGTAGCGCAGGCTGCGGTAGTCAAAATTTGAGGAGCCCACCACAAAATGTGTCCGGTCAGCCAGAAACATTTTGGCATGCAGGTTCTGGGGCACAAAGAAATAGATCTGGACCCCGTATTCTGACATCTCGCCCAGGTATTTGGAGGTCAGCACATCCAGGATGCCCACATCCGACTTTTTGGGGATGTGCACAAAAACCTTTACCCCTCGTTTTGCCGCATCTGCCAACGCTTTGCGCAAACTGCTGCCTGGCAAAAAGTAGGGGGTTTCAATGATGATCTCCCTTTTGGCTTCATGGATCAGCTCCAGGAACTTCTTTTTCACCGGTTGGTATTGAAGGGAGGGCACATCACGCAGAATCTCCAGGCCGTTGTAGCGTATGGTTTTTGTGTAGGCCTGTTTGTCGTAGAAATATTTTCTGTAGATGCGGAAGTTTTCAGAGACGATCTGTTTAAACTTTGGGGCTATCAGACCCCTGATGCGAAACATCGACTCCCGCCAGTTGAAAGAATAACCCGAAATGTTGGCCGATCCGATGTAGGTGATTTCATCATCGATCACCATGATTTTCCTGTGGTTGCGGCGATGCCCCTTGGTAAACATGTCCCAGTTGATGCGGATCTTTTTAAAGAAACGCACCTCCCCGCCGGCTTCAAGCAATTCGTTGAAAAAGGACAGGCTCGAAGAGGCTCCCCAGGAGTCGATCAGCACACGCACCTTGACGCCCTCCCGGCATTTTTTAATCAGGTTGTCGCGAAAACGCACACCCATCGGGTCGTTTCGGAAACGGTAAATTTCAATGTAGATGTACTGGCTCGCCTTTTTGATGTCGTTGAGCATCGCGGTGTAATACACCAGGGGGTCTGACATCAATCTGATCTGAAGGTCTTGGCTCGAACTCATGCGGCGGCGGACTTTTGGCGATGTCCAAATATAGTAAAAATTGGATTATTTGGCGCGGGAAGACCACAGGTTTGTTTTTTAAAAAGGGATCAATGTGGGACAGGTTGGCAGCGGGAACTTCTCCGTTTTTTTATAGAGAGTGGAGGGTAATTCCGGCCAAAATGGCCGCGTTTTGTTGTATAAACCAGGGGCGGGGCACTGTTTTTCGGCCATTTTGGCCGGATTTTAACCCCCGGGCCAAAAGGTACGGCATTTGTTCCGTGATGGTCAGACCAATGTTTCACAAAAATAAAGGAGGAAATCCCATGACTATTATCAGATGGCATAAGCGACCCATGATGTCCGGCATGCTGGACGACATGTTTGAAAGAAACTTCAACACAGGATTTGAAAGAAATTGCGGCTGCGTGCCGGCCACAAACATCCTGGAAAACGAAGAAAATTTTGAAATACAGCTGGCTGTTCCCGGCATGAAAAAAGAGGATTTCAATATGGAGGTGGAAGACGGCGTATTGTCGGTGGTCTTTCAAAAGAAAGAAGAAGACAAGGAAAAGCAGCAGGGCGAATACCTGCGCCGTGAATTCGACATGGATGAATTTACCCGCTCATTTTCCATCCCCAAAACAGCGGATGCTGACAACATTAAGGCGAAATACGAAAACGGCATCTTGTTCATCACCGTTCCCAAGATCGACAAGGCCCGCCTGAGCAAACAGATCAAGATTACCTAACGGACACGGCCCCCGCGCGCAAACCGCCTCCGGTAGTAAGGTTCATCCAGCGAGTTGACCATCACCCCCCGCGAGGTGGTTGCGTGGGCAAAGTAACCGTTGCCCAGGTATATCCCGGCATGGGACAGCTTGCGTCGCTGCATGCGGAAAAAGACCAGGTCTCCTTCGCGCAGGTTGCGGCGGCGGATGCGCCTTGTTTCGTCAGCCATTTCTTCGGTGGTGCGGGGCAGGCTTTCGTTGTATACCTCCCTGTATACCGCCCAGATGAACCCGGAACAATCGGCGCCGCTGCGTGTGCTGCCACCCAGGCGGAAAGGCACCCCCATCCAGCTTGATACTTCACGAACGAGCGTTGCGTTTTCGCGGCCTGTCAGGGGCATTCCCAGGCGTTGTGAATACACCCGGGTTTCTTCTGCGCTCATCCGGTGCCTGCGCGGTGCGTCCCGAAACACACCGCACGAAGAAAGCATGAACGATCCCAAAAGGAGAACAAGGATCCATCTGTAAGACTTTTTTTTATCCATGGTATTCATCAGAAACCGGTACCGGCCGCATGCCATCAATGTTTGGCTGCAATGCCCGTCCCCGGACAAAAATCACCACCAAATTAATATAAATCCCTTTTTTGGGTTGGTTTTTTTTGTGTATGTTTGGCGAAAATTTCACGAAATATAGTGTAAATCGCATAAAAACACACAATTATGGACAAAAATCAATATCACCTGAATCCCAATCCACTGGTTCGTTTTTTACAGAAACCCCCGGCCGAATTTACCCGCGCAGACATCATCCGGTACATCGAAGAGAATGACATCGAGATGGTTAACTTTCGCTACGTGGGTGGTGACGGAAGGCTCAAGGCGCTGAATTTTGTGATCCAGAGCCGCGAACACCTGGAATCCATCCTGTCGGCGGGCGAACGCGTGGATGGTAGCAGCCTGTTCACGTTCCTGGAGGCCGGATCATCCGACCTGTATGTGGTGCCGCGATTCCGCTCGGCCTTCCTGAACCCCTTTTCAGAGATCCCTACCCTGGACATCATGTGCTCGTATTACGACAAAGACGGCAAGCCGCTCGAAAGCGCCCCGGAAAACATCATGCGCAAAGCCCACAAGGAACTGCTCGAAAAAACCGGCTATGGCATGGAGGTGATGGGTGAGATTGAATATTATGTGATCAGCGAAAAAGACCCGCTTTACCGGGCCAATGACCAGCGTGCCTACCATGAATCGGAACCTTTCGTGAAATGGGAGCAGTTGCGCGTGGATGCCATGATGGCCATGGCCCAGACAGGCGCCATGATCAAATATTCCCATTCGGAAGTGGGCAATTTTTCTGATGATGAACACGAATATGAGCAAAACGAAATAGAGTTTCTCCCCACCAGCGTGGAGGATGCGGCCGACCAGCTCATCATAGCCAAGTGGATATTGCGGCAGGTGGCCTACCAGTATGGCGTGACTGTAAGCCTGGCCCCAAAGATAACCGCAGGCAAGGCCGGCAGCGGCATGCACATCCACATGCGGGTGATGAAGGACGGGAAAAACGTGACCCTCGACAACGGACGCATCAGCGATCCTGCCCGCAGGACCATCGCCGGCATCCTCGACATTGCCCCCTCGTTGTCCGCATTCGGGAACACCATCCCCACCAGTTATTTCCGCCTGGTGCCGCACCAGGAGGCGCCCACCAATGTGTGCTGGGGCGAACGCAACCGGTCCACCCTGGTCCGTGTACCCCTGGGCTGGGTTGGCGCAGGCGACATGATTGCCTATGAGAATCCCCTGGAGAAAGCCCTCAATGCCGACATGAGCGACAAACAGACCTTTGAATTCCGCTGCCCTGATGGCTCAGCCGACATTTACCTGCTGATCGCAGGCCTTTGCGTGGGGGCTCGCCACGGGCTGGAAATGCCTGATGCCCTGGAAATGGCTAAAAAAACCTATGTGGATGTCAATATTTTTGACGAAAAACACCGCGCCCGACAGGAGCAGCTCAAACAACTGCCCTATTCGTGCGCCAAGGCAGCCGAATACCTGAAAAAACAGGCGGATATCTACAAGAAACACGATGTTTTCCCGGAAACCCTGATCTCAGGACTGGTGAAAACCCTTGAAGGGTATGACGATGCCAAACTGCGTGAAAACATCAGCGGCAACCACGAGGAGACCATGAAGCTGGTCAGGCGCTTTTTGCATTGTGGGTAGTGCCGCAAGGGCTGCCTGCCCGCCGGTTATGACCAAAGACCCGCCGGCCGGTCAGGCGCTTTTTGCATTGTGGATAGCTTCCACCAGGGTGCCGGCCAGGCGGCTGGCGCCGATGCGGAAGTAATTTTTGTTCATCCGTTTTTGACCCAGGATCTCTCGGGCCATCCAGTAATATTCCAGGGCGGCTTCGGGCTCTGCAATACCCCCCGCCGCCTTAATTCCGCATAGATTCCCTGTTTTTTTCTGGTGGTCGCGGATGGCCTCAAGCATTACCAGCATGGCCTCGGGCGTGGCTGCCGGCTTGATCTTCCCCGTGGATGTTTTCAAAAAATGACAACCTGCTTCCAGGGCAATTTCGCTGGCTCTACGGATGCGGGTGGCCGTTTTCAGCTCACCGGTTTCCAGGATCACCTTCAGATGGGCATCCTTGCAAGCCTCACGGATGGCCGCAACCTCATCAAACACCTGGTTGTACTCTTCTTCAAAAAATTTTCCGCGCGAGATCACCATGTCGATCTCCTGTGCGCCCTCATCAACGGCGTATCGCACCTCGGCCATCTTAACGAACAAGGGAGACTGCCCCGACGGAAAGGCCCCGGCCACACTGGCGACCTTGATGCCGGTGCCCTCCAGCTCCTTGCGGGCAAAAGACACCAGGGTCGGGTATACACAAACCGCAGCCACATTGGGCAGTTTGTCGGGCATGTCGGTAAAGGATTTTGCCTGGGCACACAGGTCTGCCACACGCTTGCGGGTGTCGGTGGCCTCAAGTGTTGTAAGGTCGATCATCCCCAGGATATCGGAATAGGTTTTTTGCAAATTAAGGTCATCTATGGGGATGCGCAGCATCTCCCCGGTGCGCCGGTTGATCTCTTCGTCTTCAATGATGGGCGTTTTGGAGAAATCGGTCATATGCAATGGTTTTTCAGGTTTTGCGGCTGGGCAAAAAAGGCTTTGCATGCCTGGCGCCGGCCCCTTCCGGGCCACCCGGGATTTTCCCGGGCCGTCCGGGCTGGCCGGACACCCTGGGGCCATTTGTGCTCCCGACCGTGCCGTGCAGGCCCGCGAGGGGAACACCAGGCTACCCCGCACCGGTGTGTGTTTTGTTAAGTTTCGAATGTAAAGATAGGGTATTTTTAAAAAAACCCGTTACTTTGTATTGCACATGTGTTTAAATACCCTGTGTTTTCCAAATTCTTTTTATTATTGCACAATGTTTGTTTTTAAAAATATTTAAAATGTATTTATTCAAGGGTTGTGAGGTATATGCCCCCGAAAAGGCTGGCAAACAGGATGTTTTGGTTGCCGGGGGCAAAATCCTGGCCATGGCTGAATCGCTGGATGTGCCGCTCAGTTGGCCTTTAGAGGTTGTGGATGTCGCAGGTTTGCGGATGATTCCGGGGCTGATCGACTCCCATGTGCACATAGCCGGGGCAGGCGGCGAAGGAGGGCCGGCAAGCCGGACACCCGAGATGCCACTAAGCATGATGATCGAAGCCGGGGTGACCACCGTGGTGGGATGCCTGGGTACCGACGGATTGACGCGCAGCATTGAATCTGTGCTGATGAAGGCCAAGGGCCTGAGGCAACTGGGTGTGTCTGCGTATATCTATACCGGCGCCTACCAGGTCCCGACACCCAACATCCTGGGCGATGTCGGCAAGGACGTGGCCATGATCGAAGAGGTGATTGGTACGGGCGAAATCGCACTGTCGGACCACCGTTCATCGGTGCCCACGGTAACAGAACTGATCCGGCTGGCCGCACATACACGGGTGGGTGCGATGCTGGGGGGCAAGGGTGGCATTGTCAACATCCATATGGGCGATGCCCGGAATCCTTTTCAGCCGATTTACGATGCGGTAGACATGAGCGAGTTGAAAATAACCCAGTTCCTTCCCACCCACTGCAACCGCAACGATCATATTTTTGAAGAAGCAAAACAATATGGCAAAGAGGGTTATGTGGATTTGACCACCAGCGCATACCCCTATTTCCCCGATGAGGAGATCAAACCGTCAAAGGCCATTGTGGACTTGCTTGCGGCCGGGGTTCCCCTGGAACACATTACCATGAGCAGCGACGGTTGCGGCTCACTGCCCCAGTTTGACAAAGAGGGCAATTTGGTGGCCTTTGAAAGCGGTTCGCTCATTAGTTTGTTCAACGAACTGGTGGATGCGGTATCCCGGGAGGGCATGGCCCTGGAGGATGCGCTGAAAACGGTCACAAGCAATGTGGCGGATATCCTCAGGCTGGGCAGCAAGGGACGGATTGAAGTGGGGAAGGACGCTGATTTTGTGTTGATTGATGAGCAGTTTGGGAAGGCCGGGGTGTACTGTAACGGAAGGCTTTTTAAGAAGTAATTAGTATTTAGTAATTAGTAATTAGTAATTAGTATTTGGTGGTTAGTAGAAGGATTTGTTGCGTTTAGGTGAGTTTTGTACAATTAAAAACAATAAATAACGGGCTATGAAGAGAGTATTTTTGTGTTTATTTTTCGTCTTTGCCGGGGTTTTGGCGTTGCAGGCGCAGCAGATTCAGGTCAGCGGCGTGGTGACCTCGGTGCGGGAGGGCGATATTTCGCTTCCCGGGGTGACGGTGATGGTGCAGGGAACAACCCGCGGGACCATCACGGACATGGAGGGGCGCTATGAGATCATGGTGCAGCCCAACGACACCCTGGTATTCTCCTTTGTGGGCATGGTGCCAAGGACCATCCCCGTGGAGGGGCGTTCTATCATCAATGTTGGGATGGACATGGACATTGCACAGCTTGGCGAGATCGTGGTCACGGGCTACGGTACCGAATCGCGGCGACTGATATCAGGTGCCGTGGGGGTGGTTAGCGAAGAAGAGATGCGTGAGTCATCGTTGCGGACCATCGACGGGGTTCTCCAGGGCCGCTCGGCCGGGGTGCAGATCACCCAGAGCTCGGGTACGCCCGGTGCGGCCAACACCATCCGCATCAGGGGTAACAGCTCCATTTCGGCCGGCAACCAGCCCCTGGTGGTGGTTGACGGAATTCCGTTAACCACAGGCAACTTCGGTCAGGTGGGGTTTTCCGGGCAGGGCATTGATGCGTTGTCGGACATCAACCCCAGCGACATTGAGTCGATCACGGTACTGAAAGATGCCTCTGCTGCAGCTATTTACGGGGCCCGGGCCACCAACGGGGTGATCCTGATCACCACCAAAAGGGGCTCAAAGCAGGAAACCCGGCTGAGTTTTCATGCCACCACGGGCATGCAGGATCTTGAAAACCGTTTGGAAATGCTCAATGCCGAACAGTGGCATGACCTCAAGGGCACACAGCCGGCGGATCCCGCGAACCTGGTTGATACCGACTGGCTGAGCGAGGTGCTGCGGACGGCGCCCACCATGAACTATGAATTGTCGGCCTCCGGTGGCGACGAAACCACACAGTTTTTTGTGTCCGGCAACTATTACAACCAGGAGGGCATTTTGCTTGGCACTTCTTTCGAGCGCTTAAGCAGCCGGGTCAACCTGGACCATACCGTCAACGAGCGCTTCGACATCGGCCTCAGCTTCGGAGCGTCCTATTCCCTGAACCACAGGGTAGAGGGAGACCAGTCGCTGAACGCACCGCTGGCCAACGCCATCGCCAACCCGGCCATTTATCCGGTGTATAACGAAGACGGCTCCTACAATGAGGAAGCTCCCTTTGCCAACCCGGTGGCCATCGGCAGGGAGGCCATCAACGAAGCCCATTCCTACCGTACCCTGGGCAATATCTTCGGAAACTATCGCATACTGCATAATTTGACATTCAGCACCAAATGGGGTTTTGACTACCTGAGCTTGCGCGAGCACAGCTACGACCCGGTTACCACACGCCAGGGGGCCCGCTCCAACGGCATCGGGCTGGAGGCGCAAAGCAATGTGCTGAACATTGTGTCAAACAACACCCTCCGATATGTTAACACTTTTGTAGACAACCACAACGTGGAGTTGCTCGGGGGGTATTCGTTTGAATCGTGGCAGCGAAGAAGGGCATTTATTCGCGGCGTGGACTTCCCGAACCCCTATTTCCAGTACATCAGCGAGGCTGCGACCATTTCCAATGCTTCGGCCGATGCGACAGACCGGGGTCTGAGCTCGATTTTCGGGCAGTTGCGGTATAACTACAGCTACCGCTATATTCTTTCTTTGACCGCGCGTTACGACGGTTCCTCGCGCTTTGGTGAAGACAACCGCTACGGGTTCTTCCCGGCCGCTTCAGTGGCCTGGCGCATTTCCGAAGAGGACTTCTTCAAAGCCTGGGATACCCCGGTCAACGAACTCAGGTGGCGTTTGGGGTATGGCATCACCGGGAATGACGGCATCCCCGATTTTGCCTACCTGGCCTTGTTTGGCGGTGGTGCCAACTACCTGGGCCAGTCAGGCATATATCCCAGGGGATTGTCGAACCCCGACCTGAAATGGGAAACCACGTACCAGTACAGTACTGGCCTTGACATTGGGCTGCTGAACGACCGCATTGAGCTCACCGTGGATTATTATTACAACCACACCAAAGACCTGCTCTTTAGCCGCCCCATTTCCTACACTTCCGGCTACGGCAGCATCCAGTCCAATATTGGGGAACTGGAAAACAGGGGGATAGAGTTTACCCTCACCACGGTGAATATTGAAAACAACTTGTTTTCGTGGACAAGCTCGGTGAACATCAGCCGCAACCGCAACAAGGTGCTTTCCTTGTATAATGACCAGCCGCTAGACAACATCGGCCGGGGAAGCAACAGCGTTCGCGTGGGAGAACCCATGGGTATTTTCTACGGTTATCAGAGCCTTGGTGTGGACCCATCCACGGGCGATATTGTATTTGCCGACATCAATGGCGACGGACAGATCACATCCGAAGACCGCACCAAAATCGGGGATCCAAACCCGGACTTTATCGGGGGGATCAGCAACAGGCTTACCTATCAGAACTTTGAGTTGAACGTTTTCCTGCAGTTTTCTTACGGGAATGACATTTTCAACGGCACGCGGATCTACATTGAGTCCATGAAGGGCGGCGACAACCAGACAACTGCTGTGCTGGACCGTTGGCGGCAGCCGGGCGACGAAACCCACATCCCCAGGGCTACGGAACTCGACCCAAACAACAACAACAGGATCTCGTCGCGTTTTATCGAAGACGGCTCTTACCTGCGCGTCAAAAACGTGACCCTGTCGTACAGACTCGACCGGAACCTGGCATCCCGCCTGGGCATGCGCAGTGCACGGGTATTTTTGACCGGGCAAAACCTGCTGACCTTTACCAATTACAGCGGCATGGACCCGGAAGTGAATTATGCCGGACAATCGACCCTGGTGATGGGCACCGACTTTTTCACCCACCCCCAGGTGCGCACTGTGTCGCTGGGAATCAACATTGAGATGTAAAAAAATAAAAACCAAGATATTATGAAAAAGACATATTTGATCCTGGTGTTGATGGTCTTATCGCTGGCTGCCTGCGATGTGCTTGACGTAAAGCCGTATCACAGCATCCCGGCAGAAGACGCCATCCGAACCAGGGAAGATGTACAAAGCGCCGTCAACGGCACCTATTCGGGCTTGCAGTTTGTGGGCTATTATGGCCGAAATTTTCTGGTGGCAGGTGACCTTGCGGCCGACAACCTGACCTGGACGGGAACCACCGCCGGGTATAACCAGATTGACAACAACAGCATCCTGGCCGACAACGTGATTGTGGAGGGCATCTGGAGCGCCATATACAGGTTTATCAGCCGTGCCAATTACGTGATTGACCGCATCCCGGAAGTGGATGACCTGAGCCAGGAAGAAGCCAACGCCTTTTTGGCGGAACTGCATTTTTTGCGTGCGCTGGGACATTTCGACCTGGTGAGGCTGTTTGGCCCGGTACCTATCCGCACAAAACCGGCCACCGCATCAGACGACGACCTGAATGTACCCCGCCGTCCGGTGGAAGATGTGTACAGCCAGGTGTTTGATGACCTGAATTTCGCCCTCGAACACATCCGGCCCAATGTGACACGCGGGCTTGCTTCAAAGGCTTCGGTGCTGGCGCTGCAGGCCAGGGTTAGCCTGTTTTACTATTCGGTGACCGGCCAGGAGGATTACCTGCACCAGGCCATTGACAAGGCAACCATGGTGATCGAAGACTTTGGGCTGCAGCTTGAGCCCTCTTTTGCCAAGCTGTTCGACGGAAGTCCCAACACCGAATCCATTTTTGAGGTGAACTTCACCGAGCAGGACCGAAACCGCCTGGCGGAATATTTCTTCCCCACTTCATTGAGCGGGCGCCGGGAATTTTCGCCCACGGAAAAATTGTTTGAAGCATATGGGGAGGGCGATCAGCGGCGTGATGTTTCCATTGGCCAGGATGGCAACAACCTTTACGGATTGAAATACAACGACATTGAGACCGGATCCGACAACGTGTATGTGTTGCGCCTGGCTGAAATGTATTTGATCCGTGCCGAGGCCCGTGCCA
>PWON01000159.1 GCA_003557385.1 Bacteroidales bacterium
CACGTTCCAGCAAACGCGAGTGCAGGTAAAATATATCCCCGGGATAGGCCTCCCTGCCAGGAGGACGTCTCAACAACAAGGAAACTTCCCTGTAGGAGACTGCCTGTTTCGAGAGGTCATCGTAAATCACCAGGGCATGACGCCCGGTATCGCGAAAAAACTCTCCAATGGCGGCTCCTGTAAATGGCGCAAAAAACTGCATGGCCGCCGGGTCACTGGCAGAAGCGGCCACCACCACCGTATAGGGCATGGCCCCGTGTTTTTCTAGTTGCTCCACGATATTTGCCACCGTTGAACCTTTCTGGCCTATGGCAACATACACACAAAATACCGGCTCTCCTTTTTCGTAACATTCGCGCTGACTGATAATCGTATCCACGGCAATGGCTGTTTTGCCGGTTTGCCTGTCCCCTATAATGAGTTCTCGCTGCCCCCTGCCTATGGGAATCATCGCATCGATTGCCTTGATGCCCGTTTGCAAGGGCTGGTTAACCGGCTGGCGATAAATTACTCCGGGGGCTTTCCGTTCCAGTGGCATTTCATACAGGGGTCCTTCGATCATTCCTTTGCCATCGATAGGCTGGCCGAGCGTGTTCACCACCCTGCCCAAAAGCGCCTCCCCCACTTTGACCGATACAATATGACCGGTTCGTTTGACCACATCACCCTCCTTTAGATTTCTTGCTTCGCCCAGCAATACAATCCCCGCATTATCTTCTTCAAGGTTCAGCACCACCCCGGTCATCTCTTCGTCATTGCAACTGATCATCTCGCCCGCCCATGCATTGCCCAGGCCATAGATGCGGGCAATTCCATCCCCGACCTGCAACACGGTTCCTGTTTCCTCCAGCTCTGTTTCCAGCGAAAAGCCGGCCATTTCCTGTCGCAGGATGGCTGAGATTTCAGATGGTTTTATGTCAGACATATTGCCGCTATTTTTTTAATGATTCTGCAAATGTTTCCTGATCCGCTGCATGCGGTGTTTTACACTTGCATTGTATTGTTTGTCACCCAGGTTGAGAATGAATCCCCCTATGATGTCCGGGTCGACTGTTTCATCAAACTCAATTTCGTGGGGGGTGATTTTCCTTGCAGCTTCAAGCGCGCGGGCCCTGACAGTGTCATCTACCGGAACAGCTGTGGTCAGTTTCACCTGTTCAATTCCAAGATATTCCTTATACACACGCAAATAGGCATTGGAAATGCCCTCAAGAAGATTGCCACGTTGTTTGCGGACTATGATCAGCATGTAACGAAGGATCAGCGGGTGCACCTTGTTTTTAAATAACTGCGACACAACATTTTGTTTTTTTGAAATCCGGATCACGGGACTCTTGAGCAGTATCCCCAATGATTTGTTGTTTTTGAATACCTCGTATATCCCCTGCATATCCCTGTATGACCGTTCCAGGATATTATTCTCCACGGCCAGCGAAAGCAAGGCCCTGGCATAGCGTTTATTCAGGATATGGCTCCGTTGTGGCATATGTGCTGGTTTGTCAGGATTGCAGTGCTAATTGGCCGCCACCTTTTCAAGCAATTTGTTTACATAGCTGGCATTTCTGTTCCTGTCGCTGAACTCCTCCTGCAACACTTTCTCTGCAATATCAAGCGAAAGTGATGACAGTTGCCCCCTGATCTCAAGCATGGCCTGTTTTTTATATGCCTCCACCATCTCATCGGCTTTTTCAGAGATAATGCGGGCCTCTTCCATGGCTTTTTGTTTGGCTTCATCTATGATCTTTTCAGCATCCAGGCGTGCTTTTGCCGTGATCTCACTGTACATTTTGTCTGCTTCGGCAATGCGTGTGCTTTTTATCACGGCAAGCTGCGACATCTCGTACTCAATACGCCTGGCATCACTGAATGATTTGGCCAGATGTTTTTCGCGCTGGTTAAGCACATGTAATATGGGCTTCCATGCATACTTTTTCAAAATAAGCAATACAAAACCGAATGACACGGTCATCCAGAAAATAAGCCCCAAACCAGGCATTAACAATTCCATAACTCAGTCTTTTTGAATACTTTACATTAAAAATACCAGCCGGAAAGATTACACAGGTCATGTATTCCGGATCGGGATCCCGGGCAAACAACCAGGCAATGCCGGCACTAAACAAAGAGCGTCAGCAACACGATTACCAGGGCAAAAAAAGTGATCCCTTCGATTAGCGCGGCAGACACCACCATGGAAGAACGCAAATCACTCCCTGCTTCAGGTTGCCGGGCAATGTTGTCAATCGCACTTCTTGCAATCGTGGAAATGCCGTAGGCAGCGCCAAATACCGCTATCACGGCAGTAAGTGCTGCACCCAGTTTCATCCATTCGTGCGCGATGTCCACGCTGTTTAACAATACAAATAATGAAGTCATGTTTCTACATTTAGGTTAATAATATTCAGTGATCTGGCTTTGGAACAGCCATGCCAAAAAAGAATGCACTAAAGAGCGTAAATATATAGGCCTGCAAAAAAGCCACAAGCATTTTCAAAAAATTCAAAAATATGATAAAGACAACTGTGAGCGGTGAAATGGCATAACCCAACAAAATGCTTACCGACCCCAGCACAAAAACCAGCGAAGTGAGGCTCAGGATCACCATATGGCCCGCGGTAATATTTGCAAACAACCTGATCATCAGCACAAATGGTTTTATAAATGCCCCAACTATTTCAATCACCGGTAAAATGGGTATGGGAAATTTCAAAAACATAGGCACGCCCGGCATATTGAACATATGTTGCCAATAGGTCTTGTTTGCAAACCAGTGTGTGGTAAAAAAAGTGAACATAGCCAGCACAAAGGTAACGCTGATGTTGCCGGTAACATTGGCACCCCCCGGGAAAAAAGGAACAAGGCCCAGGAGGTTGTTCAGAAAAATGAAAAAGAATACCGTGAGCAGATAGGGCATAAATGGCCTGTATTTATCCGGGCCAATGGCCAGGATGGCAATCTGGTCCCTGACGAAAAGTATCAGCGGCTCAAAGAAGGAAGGCATCCCCTTTGGGGTGGCATATATGCCGGCGTCCCGGTATCTTTTGCCCACCTTGATAAAGATAAAACAAAGCAGCGCTGAGGCAAAAAATATGGCTACCACATTTTTTGTAATGGAAAAATCATAAATCGCCGATGCATTGGGGTCGGGGCTTACACCATCTTCCAAAACACGCACAACACGGCCCCTCCCGGGCCCTTCTGCAGCAATCCGGAAACCTTTATGGCTGGCGTAACCATGTTGAAAATGGTGGCTGGAGAACACATACATCGTACGCTCATAAAACAGGATCACCGGTAGCGGCAACGAAAATTCCCTTTCAC
>PWON01000188.1 GCA_003557385.1 Bacteroidales bacterium
AAATTTACCTGCTGTAATTAGGGGCCTCGCGGGTAATGGTTACATCGTGCACATGGCTTTCACGGACACCCGCATAGGTTATACGAATAAAACGTGCCTGCTGTAACCGGGCAATGCTGTCGGCACCACAATAGCCCATGCCTGCACGCAATCCACCTACCATCTGGTGAATCACCTCCGACAAACTGCCTTTGTAAGGTACCCTTCCAACGATCCCTTCCGGAACCAGTTTCTTGATATCATCTTCAACATCCTGAAAATAGCGGTCTTTTGAGCCCTTCTGCATGGCTTCAATACTTCCCATGCCACGGTAAGTTTTATATTTCCTTCCTTCGTAAATAACGGTTTCACCGGGTGATTCCTCCACACCGGCAAACATCGATCCAGCCATCACAGAAGATGCCCCTGCAGCAATTGCTTTTACGATATCCCCTGTATATCGGATACCCCCGTCTGCAACGACCGGTATACCCGAACTACCGAGTGCCCTGGCTACATCATATATGGCGGTAAGTTGGGGCACACCCACTCCTGCAACAATCCTGGTGGTGCAAATGCTGCCCGGACCAATACCAACCTTGATGCCGTCGGCACCGGCTTTCATAAGATCCAATGCAGCCTCTGCAGTGGCCACATTGCCCGCCACAATATCCAGTTCAGGGAATTTCTTCTTAATGATCCTGACCATGTCAATCACCCCCCTGGAATGCCCATGTGCTGTATCCACAACCACGGCATCCACATCTTCCGAAACCAGCGCACTGACCCTGTCCACGGTGTCGGGGGTAACGCCCACAGCTGCAGCCACACGTAACCGTCCACGTGCATCCTTACAGGCATTCGGACGTTCCTTGATCTTGATGATGTCGCGGTAAGTGATCAGCCCGACCAGGTGATAATTTTCATCCACCACAGGAAGTTTTTCAATCTTATATTCTTGCAGAATCTCTTCCGCAACTTCAAAATCGACAAACTCGGTGGTGGTTATAAGGTTTTCGCTGGTCATCACATCCGCTACCGGACGGTGATGGTCTTTTTCGAACCGCAGATCCCTGTTGGTAACAATACCAACCAGTTTATTTCCATCGCTGACCACCGGAATACCGCCTATCTTGTTTTCTTTCATGATCTGCAGCGCATCACCAATCAGGGCATTCTCATGGAGTGTGATGGGGTCGATGATCATTCCATTTTCAGATCGTTTGACCTTCCGTACCTTTATGGCCTGTTCCTGAATGCTCATGTTTTTATGCAGCACCCCGATTCCTCCTTCCTGGGCCAGGGCAATGGCCATGCGCGACTCCGTAACCGTGTCCATGGCCGAAGAAACTACAGGGATACGCATTTTAATATTTCTCGAAAAACTGGTTGAAATATCAACTTCACGGGGCAATACCTGCGAATAGGCAGGTATAAGAAGAACATCATCATAGGTCAGTCCTTCACCGGTAAATTTTTCATGGTCGGATTGCATGGCTTTGGCTTTGATTTTGGTGAGCAAAAGTAGGAAAAATATGGGAGAGTTTTTTCTAAAAAATCTATAATAAAGGGTGTTGGACTGCCTCCAGGTAATTGATTACGAAAAAGATCATATCGATCATCTTACCAGGTAGACCACACCCCTTTTTTCACCTCCTTCCACGCCTGGCACATCGGAGGTATATTGGATATGGTAAATGTAAGATCCTGCCGGAGCCGGTTGGCTATTCACGGTCCCATCCCATGCTGCTTCCGCCTTGGATGAATCGGAAGCAAACACCCGGAGTCCATTGCGGTCGTAAATCACCATTGTGTAATCCGGATCAAATCCCACAAAGCGTGGTTGAAACACTCTGTTCTCGGGGCGATCGCTCCGGGGCCGGAATGCATTGGGTATATTCACCTGGGGTTCAATATGCAACACCACCACATTGGAACTTACAATACCTGCATCTGTTTCGCCAAGGATTCTGAACCGCAAATTGCCGCTAAGAGGGAGTTCATCAGACAAATCATAGTAGAACAAGCCAATATCGGGATGTTCCCTGGCAATACTGAAATCTTCTTCGCCAGGCAGCCATTGTTCAAATACGTATCCGGCAGCCAGGGGTTCATGATCAAACCGGACCTCAAGAACCAGCCGGCTCTCTGTTTGAACATCTTCACGGACGGCAAGCCAGAGGGGGGATACCGCTTCGGAATATTCAGTGGCATCATTGCATACCACACCATGGTCTGTCAGATGTGCTTTTACGCGGTAATACCACAGGCCTTCGTGCAATCCGTCCGCTTCCTCATCGATAAAAACAAATGGTGAAACTTCAGGATATTGTATTTCCCCGGAAACCACCATAAAATGAGTGTCCGCCTGGCGGGAACGTTCAAAACGGTATACATAATCTTGAAAATCACCTGCGGCATCGATACTTAACTCAACCAGCGATTCGCTTGTCACATCTACTTTTTGTAAGGTTAAGCCATGCAGTTCCGGCCAGTTTATCATTTTTTCGAGCATTCCGGACCATGAATACCGCCCCGGATTATCAGGATCGTCATTTTCAGCAGCCATGACACGAAAAGTATGCAAGCCGGGTGTTTCCGGTTCATATACATGTGATGTTTGATCAACCGGGACTGAACCGCTATATACTCCATTGGTAAATATCTGGTAATGGTTGAAGGGCAGTGGTTCCTGTGCCTGGTCTGGCCAGTTGCCGTGCGTCCAGATACGGTATTCGTTCCAGAATAGCCTTACCTGGCCCGCACAAAAATCAAATTCAGCTTCCGTAAGCAATATGGTTGAATGAATATTGGTAAAGTACCTGGCGCCATCACCATCGTCATAGGCAAGATAGTATATGTAAGGGGGGGATGCAAGCGCTGATAAATCCGCATCAACAAGAATAAAATACCGGTCGTCACCTTCCCATGGAACAAGGTCTTCGATGAAGATTTCAAACCTGCGGTCCCATATACCCTGGCCCGGATTATAACGCTCAACCTGAACGGAACCTTCTTCAATGCCGGCATCCAGACGGTAAATGATCTCCACAATGCCCTCATCCGCTTCTGATAACCCAAGTTGTATAATTTCAATGGGATTATCTGACCCGGTTTTTACAGCAAACACCAACCCAGCCGGCATGCACAGCAAACCGCACATGATCAAAAAAACCATATTTAATCTACCAAAAATCAAATATTTATAACTAAATACTAATTACTAACTACTTCTATGTTGAAAACCAAATTTAATGTTTCATTTTTTCATCTTCTTCGAGTTAAAATGTTGACAACTGTTATGTTTAAAAGACAGACAATAAGTCAGTTGTCAATATTTTA
>PWON01000220.1 GCA_003557385.1 Bacteroidales bacterium
AAAAGGAAATCAACGGGTCTGCTTTCTGTCTTTTTATTCTTGGCCTCCCAGTCCCTCAAAGATCTTTTTTCCCCGCTTTGGGGAGGGCAAAGATACAAAATATTTTTCTCTTATAAACGAAAAATGTTGGAAAAATTAATCCAGAAATGCTGCCACAATTTTTTCCACACTTACATCTTCGGCTTCAGCCTTGAAGTTTCGCACAATACGATGCCGGAGCACGGCATTGGCCACTGCCTGTACATCTTCGATGTCAGGGGCGTATTTTCCATTGATCGCCGCATGACATTTGGCACCAATAATCAGATATTGTGAGGCCCTTGGACCAGCGCCCCAGTGAATATATTCATTGGCCATCGGATTGGCTTTGTCTGTATTGGGCCTTGTCCTGGCGGCCAGGTTGACCGCGTATTCCAAAACATGATCCGTAACAGGGACTTTACGTACCAGTTCCTGAAAAAACAGAATTTCTTCAGCCTGCATAATGATATCAAGCCCCACGACCTTGTCAGAGGTGGTATTTTTCACAACCTGCATCTCCTCTTCAAAGGAGGGATAATCCAGATAGACATTAAACATAAAACGGTCAAGCTGGGCCTCGGGTAATGGATAAGTTCCCTCCTGTTCAATAGGGTTCTGCGTGGCAAGTACAAAGAAGGGTTCCTCCAGGCGATAGGTTTTGCCGGCAGCCGTTACAGAGCGTTCCTGCATTGCTTCCAGCAAGGCAGACTGGGTTTTGGGCGGCGTCCTGTTGATCTCATCGGCCAGAATAATATTGGCAAATAATGGACCACGCACAAAACGGAAATTTCTGGTTTCATCCAGTATTTCTGTCCCAATGATGTCGGAAGGCATCAGATCGGGCGTAAACTGAATTCGGCTGTATTTCAGCCCAAGTACCCTTGAGATGGTATTTACCAACAGGGTTTTGGCGAGTCCGGGCACACCTACAAGCAAACAATGTCCTTTGCTGAATATGGAAATGAGCACATTTTTTACCACATCATCCTGCCCTACGATGACCTTGGAAATTTCCTTTTTCATCGACTGGTATTTACCCGCCATGGCGTCCAGGGCGTCCACATCGGAAGAATACTTCATAACAACTCAAAAAAATCTAACATTCATTAATCAATCACTGCAACCAGTTTACTTCAAAATCACAATCTTTATAATCCTCATGAATAGAAATATATGTGCTTCGCAGTCTTCTTGTTACCCAATGGTTTATAGCGGTTCGCTTTTTTTCCTGCAGGGCCAGTTGCTGAATAAAATCATAATCTTGTTGCAGGTTTGCCGGGTGGGGGTCAATGCGGTCCCTCACAGTGACAATCTGAAAAGCCGCTTGCCCGTCATCTGTCATGGTTTCCATTGGCCGGGATATTTCCCCTACCTCCAGGCGGTCAACAACAAAAAACAAACTGGGGTCCATTTCCTCGGTTTTAAACCTGGAAGTACCGGTGTATGGGTTTATGATGATACCACCACTTCGCCCTCCGGGATGATCTGAAAATCTCCTTGCTGCCTCTGCAAAGGTCATCTCACCGCTCATAATAAGTGTACGGATACTGTCAAGTTTGTTCCTGGTTTGTTGCTCCACCTCAGGAGACAATTTTGGGCGCAACAACAAATGCCTGACATTGATCTGCTCACCCCTGCGCTCAATCAATTCAATGATATGGTAACCAGACCGCGTTTCAACAATTTCTGATATTTCGCCAGGTCGCAGGCTGAAGGCAACGGCCTCAAATTCAGGATGAAGGTCACCGCGTGAATAAAACCCAAGCTCTCCGCCACGACGCGCCGATCCGGGATCCTCAGAATACAGGATGGCCAGCGTGCGAAAGTTCTCTCCGTCCAGGATCCTTTGACGAAAACCCTCAAGGCGCTCCACCACTTCATCAATCTCTTTTTGTTCCACAGGAGGCTCTATCAGAATTTTGGCCAGAACCATTTCGCTTTCAACCATGGGTATTTCATCTTCGGGCAACCGTTCAAAAAAAGACCTGACTTCCGAAGGGGTAACCGCAACATTCCTGGTGATTTCAGATTCCATCCGCTGGCTAACCAGTTGCTCCCTGATCGGATCCCAGAACTCTTCGCGAAGTTCTTCGACTGTTTTCCCATAATACTCTTCCAGGCGTTCTCTCGACCCAATTTGGCGGATAAAGAAACGTAACCGGCGCTCTATTTCCTGTTCAATCTGTGTGTCTGGCACCTCAACACTGTCAATGACAGCCTGGTTATACAACAACTTCTAAAACATCATATCATCAAGTAAAACACAGAATGGGTCAGACCCAAGATCAACACCCTGGGCTTCCAGTTGACGCTGTTGTTCTACCAGCTCGGAATGCAGAATGGCATTATTGCCCACCACGCCAATTACGTGGTCAATGACCACCCTTTGCTGGGAAAATCCTTCCAGTGAAAAATGTACCGAAAAGAGCAAAACAATCAAGAAAAAAATCCTACAGTTGTGCTTCATCTGTTAGTTCCTTTCATTCGGGCATTCGCATCATGAACAACCAAAAAAATTAATAATATATTTCAATCCGGTTGGCTTCTATGGCCTGATTAAAGAACTCAAGTCTTTTTTTCCGGATAAATGCTTGTTTTCTGCGATTTAAAATCTGCATGCGGATATTGTCACGTTCAAATTCAAGAGGTGAAATATCTCCCTTCAGGCGATAATCGTATATGTATAAAAAATAACGGTAATAGTTGTCTGTTATTTCGGCATGCCGGTTATTGCGTAAAAAACCTCGCTTATCATCAATTTCAAGAGGCATGTCCAGCAAAATGTCATTGAATGCAATCCAGTTATCCCTGGCAATGTAATAGGTTGCTGCGTGGTCAAGACAATAGTCCTCCAGCCGGTTCAGTCCCTCCTCATCTGCAGTCCGGTATAGTGATCTGATGGTTGTCAGGCCGGAAACGTTCAGGGGCAGTTTAATATAATTGGCCTGTACAATATGGTCACGAAGTGAAAAATGCATGTGGTTTTCTTCATAATACCGGTTGATCTCCTGATTCGTGACGATTGAATCCATCTCTGTACGTGTAAGTTCACCTTCAAAGGCATGGATTATCAATGTATTTCTATAGTCCTTTACAAGTTGCTCGAAATCAAGCTTTTCACTGGGAAGCGCCTGCTTTGCATGATACAAAAAAACCTGTTGATCGATCCAGCGGTTTACATACCTGTTGACAATTGCGGCACTGTCTTCAGGGTCAGTGCCATCGGGGATGATTTGCCGGATGTCTTCCAGATAAAGACGGTTGTTATAGGCCTTGGC
>PWON01000178.1 GCA_003557385.1 Bacteroidales bacterium
ATGTCTTATACCGGCTGGGATCCTGACATCTCTGATCATAGTTTTGATTATACCAAAGAACATTTTCTCTATCTTCAACTTCCTTCATCCATGCAGCAGGGAAACACCTACACCTTGAAAATAGATCCGAAACTTGGTACGGATGTGACAGAGACATCTGTAACGTTTGATATTTTCAACCATGTTTCTGAAGCTGTGCATGTTAACCTGGTGGGATATCTGAGCAGCTCCAGAATAAAGGCAGCAGACCTGTATCAATTTCTGGGAGATGGCGGCAGCCGCGATTATTCAGGGTTTGAAGGCAATGATGTTTTCATTTACGATGTAAACAGTGAAGAGGTGCACAACGTGGGCAAGGTTGCATTCTGGATGGAAAGCCAGACAGAAGCCTACTGGAACCTCACCGGTTCGGATGTATGGACAGCAGATTTTACCGGATTCAACACACCTGGGACATATCGCCTTGTTGTTGAGGGTGTTGGAGCCAGTCAGGATTTTGAAATCAGGGATGATATTTACCGGGTTCCCTTTAAGGTAGCTGTTTTGGGTTACTATTATATGAGAATCGGAGAAGACAGGATGGATATGGTTCCGATACCCAGGCGCCCTTTATGGATACAGGGTGTTGATCCTGTTGATACCAAAATTATTGTCACAGATATGCACCCGTTCCATCGCGAATGGAGGACTTTTTCTGTGGGCGATCCATGGGACCGGCCACAGGACTGGGTACCATACATAAAGGAGGGTAGCCCAACAAATCCCAATGCGATAGGCGGCCACAGCGATGCACTGGACTGGGACCGCCATTTGAAACATGTTGTGGATATCTACGATTTGCTGTTTGGTTACATTCTGAGTGATGGCACCCTGGATGAGGATAACCTAAGAATTGCTGAGAGTGGGAATGGTATCCCGGACGTTATTGACGAAGCAAGGAATGCGGTAGATTTCTGGCTTAGCCTGCGTTATGATGGGGGGTATGGCCATGGCCTTACAAATCCCGATAGAGATAACAGGCTTTTCCAGGCAGGAAATACCACCATTGCAGCATGGGCCAATGCCCTTAACTGTGCCATGATGAGCTACAGTTTGCAGATTGCCGGCCACGATGACTTGTCACGTGTCTATATGGATTCAGCCATTGTTGCCTTTAATTATGCCCAGGCATCACCTGACCAGATGCTCGATGACCTGGTTGAGGGAGTAAGGGGAAGGGATTTTAAAATGATGGCCGCTGCATATCTTTACAACATTACCGGGGATACCCATTATGAAGATATCATGAAAAGCGAGAGCATTGTTGCTGGCCCGGGCTCTGTAATTCATCAACACGGTTCGCATAATCAACTTTGGGGAGTGGCTGCTTATTTGCTGACCAAACAGCCTGTTAACTACCCCGAACTGTTTGAAAACATGAGATCATCTATTATAGCAGAAGCTAAAGAGAAAGAGGCAGGATTTGTAAACAAGCGCCCATCCCGCCGGGGATATGCTCCGCAACAGGCCTGGTGGCAAACAAACCAGGATATGCACAGAACCATACTTGCCCATGCAGTTACCAACAATCCTGACCAGAAAGCGGCCTTTCTTGATGCAATGCTTCTGGAAGCCGGCTGGGGCCTGGGCAGAAATCCGCTGAACAAAATCCAGATGACCACTGCCACCACTGATCTTGCCGATAAGCGTAGCTTTGAAAACATCTACACTTCCGGACGAAATGATGGCACCCCGGGGCTTCATCCGGGCCACACACCTTACATGAATGTTGAAGGATGGGGTGGCCACATGGTCGGCTCTGTTCCCAGGCTTATTTTCGACAGGTTCTATTACCCGGAGATTGACAACTGGCCGCATGCAGAAAAATTCATCAATACAAGATTTATCTGGGCCCATTCAGAATTTACCCCCCGTCAGACCATGAGGGGAAAAGCTCTGTTGTATGCCTATTTATTCGGGCTTTATAAAACCAATAAACTTTAAACCCATGAGAAAAGACTTTTTATCCCTTGTACTTTCGCTTTCATTAATAATGATGAGTGGTTTATCCTTCACCCAGGAGCATAACAGAAAAGTACCCGTTATACTCGACACCGATTTCAATTACGATGTAGATGATGTGGGTGCAGTAGCCATGCTCCATGCCCTTGCCGATAAAGGGGAAGCCAGGATACTTGCCATCGGGATATCTGACGCGCAGGAGAAAGCTATCCTTGCCCTGGATGCCATGAACACCTGGTATAACCGCCCCGGGTTACCCATTGGTGTGGTTAAGTCTGAAGATGCTGCCCGTTTCAGAGACCTGTATACAGAGCAGCTCGCGCGTGAATACCCCCGTACGAACACCCACTGGAAAAGCTCCGATGATGCTCCCTGTGTTGTTGACGTATATCGCAAGGTACTGGCAAAAGAACCAGATATTGACGATAAAAACCCCGGTGTGGTAATGGTAAGCGTAGGCTTTATGACGAATTTCATGGACCTGCTGCAAAGCCAGCCGGACGAGCACAGTGAATTAAACGGTATGGAGCTGGTTCGCAACAAGGTGAGATTATGGGTTAGTATGGCGGGAACCCTTCGCTATGACTGGGATGAGTTTAATCTTACAAGCCATAGGGAAGCATCTGAATATGCTTTTGAAAACTGGCCAACACCCATCGTATTCAGCCTGTTCGAAATCGGTGCAGATATTTATACCGGGCCCGGATTAAAAAAGCTTCCGGACGGACCGGGCCCTGATGGCCATTTTGTTCGCAGGGCCTATGAAATTTTTCCAAGGAACCAGGCACTGGAAGGCCACAGGAGGTGGGATCAGGCATCGGTCTTGTACGGAGTCAGAGCAATTGACAACGGACCTGCTGCTGATCACTGGGAAATGTCAGATTGGGGATGGATACAGGTACATCCCAACGGAAGTACCACCTGGAAGTATGATCCTGACGGATTGCACAGGTACAAAATTGCAAAGCGCGATCCCGGCAAAATTGCCCAGGAGATTGAAGAATTGATGATGTACACACCCACAGGGAGGAAAAGGTCTGAAAAATGATAAAAAGTTGGATGCCGGAGGAAATGATCAGGGTAGTCTTTTTAATCAACCTAACAGCAGTCCTGACGGACTTGAAGCGCATCCTGACTTGCTGGTATCGGCTAGAGGTAACTACCTGCGCAACATCATGTCGAGCAGAAAGCAAAGGCATCGCCAATACCTCAAAACGGACCAAGTTTTTAACCACCCGGAAATGGGAATAATTAAGCATTAAAAACATATAGACATGAATAAAGCAATAATTTTCAGA
>PWON01000013.1 GCA_003557385.1 Bacteroidales bacterium
AGGGAAGCGGAGCTAGCACTCGAGCGTGCTGAACGACGTCGTGCCGCAGAAGCAGTCATCACCAGCACCCAACGCTTAGCCGAAGCCGAAGCCGCCCAGAAGGCTGAGGAGGAGGCCGCCGAAGAGACTGCCCGTAAAGCCGAGGAAGAGGCGGCGGCAGAAATAGGGGAGCAGGTACTTAGTGTTGCAAGGGATGAGGTGGCAAAGAATCTGATAAGTTCCCGCAGCCGTGTGATTAATGATTTTTCTCTCGGGAATCGTGAAGACTGGTGTGCTAATTTCGTAAGCTGGGTGTACAAAGAGGCGGGTCACCAATTTGAGGACTTTACTATATCATCAGACCATCCGTGGCGCGAGAGGCATGGTGTCTCAAATCGTATGCGTGGTGGTTGGCAGATCCCAGCTGTAATCGATATGCAAAATTATTTTGTGCAAGGCGCTAATGGATCAGATTATTTTGAGGTTGGTGAAAAAGACCCTCAGCCAGGTGATGTAGTATTTTATCTCGGGTCACAGACGCCAGACCCAAGCAGTATTTCTCACACCGCAATTGTAGAGAGCTATGATGCTGCAAATGGCACGATGGTCACAATTGGCGGCAATGAATCTGGCGGCAAACTGCAAAGAGCAACAAGAGAAGTTAGGCATGGCGCGATGGGCCTCGTAGGCTTTGGGCGCAAATAACAACCTAAACAAGGAGTAACACCATGACATTATTATCACCAGAAATTGAACTAGGAGTTCACGATATACGAGCTGACAAAATCGTAGCAGTCGCTCACGAAATTGAAGAGGGTGACGAAGCTCAAGCCGAAGGCCCACAAGACAGCAGTAACGGTGATCCTAGTGCTCTGACTGAAGCAGACCTTGCAGGCGCTATCCCACCATCTGATGAAGGTGTTGACGCAGAATCTGATACACCAGTTCCTGCGCCAGCATCGTCTGAAGCAGATGATGCTACTCGTCAAGATGAAGCAGACGATCCAGCTGACCTTTCTGAAGGGTCACGTGTGCGCGACATACTCACACGAGGTGAAAGCGAGGGCGATACCAACGACGATAGTAATCCTCGCGATACTGATGACACTAGTTCACGTTCGAGCCAGGGTAATAGTGCCAGCAATAGCGGCCAGGCAAATAGTGCGTCTGATGTAACCAACGGTTCATCAGCTGAGTCCACCCCGCTATCTGACGAATCAGCCCCAGCACCAGTCACCGAAGAAGACCTTGTAGGCGCTGTCCCATCCGCTGAAGGTGACGAAGCTGATACCGAATCAACAACTGGTAATGACACTGTTGAACGAGATGGCGGTGATAACGCCAACACCGAAGCAGGTGATGACACCGCCCAGCTAGATGGTGATACCGTTACGCCAAGCGATAATAGCAGTGATGAAGCAGGTCAAAGCCGAACAAGAGGCTTGCTCACACCAGACAGACCGAGCCAAGCACCAGATACTGATGAAGCCAATAACACAACCGATGCGAGTGACGATACTCCATCGACTGACGAAGCAGAGCCTAATGCTGGAGATACGCCAGCCTCGTCGCCAGAAGGCGTAGGTGAAGATGAGCCAAGTGATGTCGCCGTCGAAGACCTCGAAGGCGCCATCTCATCAGCCGAAGGCGACGAAGATAGTGCCGATGCAGCATCTAATAGTCAACAACCAAGCGATTCTCCTGCAGGGCCTAGTCAAACAGACGGCGTTGAGTCAGATGACAATACAGAACCAAGCGATACCGAAGTCACCGACCCATCAAGTGCTGAACGAAAGGAGTCGCTCAAAGACATAGCATCAGCTGATGAGCTTGCCGAAGAACTCAAAAAACGTCTCAATGGTGAGCCTAGCTCAACTGATGGCACAGCAGCAAGCGAAAGAGGTGAAAGTACTGGCGAATCTAGAACAAGCGACTTACTACGCCCAGGCCCAGCTTCAACAGATAACGAAACATCATCTGACGCATCAGCAGCACCAAATGACAATCCAGCATCATCGAGCACCCTCGATCGCCAGCCAACAGAAACAACTGATGGCTCCCCGGCAGCAGATGAAGGCGAATCGGTACGCATAGCGGACAATCCGTTCGCTACTAGCGGCGATAAGTTCGAGGATTTGTCCGGCGACCCTGAGAAGCTGCAGCAATTGTTTGATGAATTGAGCGCTAAATACCCTGACGCTGATCTCGATGTTATTGCTGAACTAGTTGAAGCGCGTCTTGATGGGCACGATGATGTCACGCCAGGCACACTAGAAGATCTGACTGGGTCGAATAATGAATCAGACGATGTGACGTTCGTGCCGACCGAAGAAGAGCTCGCAGAAATTATAGAAGCCGAGGCCCGAGAGATCATAGACGAAGACGCCAAGGCCTTTGATGAAAAAATTGAAGAGCTTGAAAAATATATCAGCGATGAGCCTGGTGCCCGCGAAGAGCTTGAGGAGCTACTAAAAGGCAACCCGCGTTTGTTGTTTGAAGATGGTGCCCTAGAAGACAGTGGGCTGATGCAAGATCTCGTCGCTGAACACGAAGCTCGCATTGAAGAACGAATCGAGCAACTGGTTAAAGACTTTGGTGAGCACCTAGATATAGACGCCATTAAAGAAGCCGAAGGCGATCGCCTTGGTCGGATGAGTGAAGCTGACTTTGAGGCTTTCACTACCGAACAGCAAGAGATTTATGAAGGCAACAAGCGAGAAGCCGAGCGCACTGAGCAGTTCAATGACGACTTTGGCGATCTACTCGACCTGGATAAGTGGCTTGAAGAATCAGGCATTGACCTACGTGATGCTAATGCTGACTTTGATGCACTGCTAGCCGAAGCACAAGAAGTCTATGAGCGCACCGACCAGCGCCAAGCAACGCTCAGCGAGCAATTCGCTGACCACCAAGGCATTGTCGAAAGAGAGCTCGGCGATGCATCACTCGTCGATATGTCTGACGATGACTTCAACGAGCTACTTATTGGCATTACCAACGCCATAGCTGCCGAACAACAAGCTGAAGGCGCGCGACAATCCCTCGCCGACAGGGAAGAGAGCGAAAGGGCAGCAAAGCAACGTGCGGAAGAAGCACAACAAGAACTAGAGGATGCAAAAGAAGAGCTTGAAACAATCCAACGCAACGCTATGCTTGCTCACGAAATGGCTGATGCGGAAAGAAGGGTCAGGGAAGCGGAGCTAGCACTCGAGCGTGCTGAACGACGTCGTGCCGCAGAAGCAGTCATCACCAGCACCCAACGCTTAGCCGAAGCCGAAGCCGCCCAGAAGGCTGAGGAGGAGGCCGCCG
>PWON01000003.1 GCA_003557385.1 Bacteroidales bacterium
CATTATTGCTGCACGCACAAACCTTCAACAGAAGCGTTATTCCCAGACAGGGGCCATAGCTATTCAGTATGAGTTTATGCGTCAGGGGTTGGATCCGCCGCCGGTATGGACAATAAACCGGGTTCTTGCTCGTCACGGGCTTAACAAAAAGCCCTCTTACGCCTACAAAAGGTCTAACAAGGAGTATCCGGATTTATTTATCCACAAGCACCAGTTGGATCTGATAGGTCCTCGTTATATTAAAGGTGACGGCCGGTATTATACCGTGAACATTATTGACACCGAGTGCCACAGTGTTTTTGTAAAACCCGTGCGAACAAAATCCACCTTGGAGGTGGTAAATGCCCTTGCAGACTTCTGGTCAAGCCATGGCATGCCCGATTGTTTGCAATTGGATAATGAGCTTGCCTTCAGGGGCAGCAACAGGCATCCCAGAAGCTTTGGAGCGGTAGTTCGTTTTGCCCTGTCCTTAAACGTTGCCCCTGTGTTTATCCCGGTGGCTGAGCCTTGGCGTAACGGCGTAATAGAGAAGTTTAACCATACTGTAGAGAAGCGTTTTTTGCGCGCCCTCACATTTAATGGATTTAAGCATCTGAGCCAAAAATCCCCGGAATTCGTGGCTTTTCATAACGCCTACCATCGTTACAGCTCTCAGGGACATAAAACACCCAATCAAATGCGGGAGTATTTGGCGCCCCTGGATCGTTATGACCGCTCCATGGATCTTACAAAAAGAATACCCCTGGTAACAGGCAGCATATATTTTGTACGCTTTATTAGAAGCGACCTTATGCTGACACTGCATGCAGAACAATTTAAGGTGAAGGAAAACCTCAGGTATTCATATGTGGTGGCAGAGGTCAATGTAGACAACCATTGCCTTGTCATCCGCCAGAATAACGAGATTGTACAGACCTTCCCTTTTAAGGTACCCGTAGACTAATGAATTGTATCCCAACATGTCAAAGAACAAATAGCATAATGTAAACTATGTCATGCTATAACTCTGAGCACTAAGCGCCCCCTAGGGGGCTGGGCAAAAGCCCGGTTTTCTAGTGGTCAGAAAAAAGTGTAAACTATGTCATGCTATATAACAACTAAATACTAACTAAAGTTTCCCACTTACCAATCCCTTGCCAAGTGGGCATTTCGGTTATTTTTTATATTGATTCAATCATTTATAAACTCTTGTTTTTCTGTTTTATACAGGACTAATTACCGTTGTATTCATATTCCTGTCATTATCTGAATATTGATCTAAAACCGATAGTATCGTCATAAGTTTTCTGCTAATGTTGTCCTGTTGCATGAGCCTGCTCATGGTTTCTTCCACATCAATGTTTAGAACATCCAGTAAGCCTGATATCATCTGTACAAAAGCCCTCAGCAGACGTTCCCACAGGGTTAGCTCCAATAGTTTTTGTTGCATTTCCCTGAAGAGCCCACCCATTGTCTCATAGCTGCCAAATCGTTTTTGCAGCGTGAGGATGGTATGGGTAATCAGCGTGAGTGTTGTATCGGCAATCTGGCCGTCAAAATCCGTATTCTGGCTGCTGCCCAGGCGCAAATACTGCTTACACTCCTTGAACAAGACCTCTATTGACCAGCGAATCTGATATCTCTCAATGGCGTCAATAAAAGACAGGCTCAGATCGGTACTCAGCAGCAACATCCATTTTTTCGAACCCTTATGTCTTGTCAAAAACAACTTTACCCGCTGCTGCTTATAATCAACCACAAGGGGGATATAGCGTGATTTGTACTTCCTTGAATACTTCCCCCTTTTGCGCTCATACTTTGTAAGCAACTGTTTGAAGGTATACTCCTGGTTCTGAATCACATACTTCCTTCTGTCTGTTTTACAAAGCCCCAGCACGTGTATGGCTCCGTTTTTTATCCCACGAATGGCTTTGATGATCTGATCACCTATAAACCAACTGTCCATCAACACATAATCCGCCTTAAACCCATTGCGCACAGCACGCTTGATCATAGCAACAGCACAACTGTTTTTGTTCTCATTCAACTCCTTTATCCGCCTCAATGACGGCGCTTTTTTATCCCGTTGCTTTTTAAACTGATTCCGACGCTCTTTGGGCATTAATCCATAGTCGCCTCTGCTGCCCTGTTCCCGGTGCATGGAATAATCTGCCGCTATCAAAGACTTACCGTCCCAGTAACCCAACAAAAGCATCTTAAATCCCAGACTACACTTTTTGCTGATATGGTTAAAGACCCTGCTGATAAATTCTATGGTCTTTCCCGTCTTGGGAAGATCCGTATCATCCAGCACAAAACAACGCAAGCCAGAATCAGGATCCCCCTTAACCTGGACATGTGCACAGAATTGTTTGGCAAAACTTTGCAGCACCCGGCGCCAATCCATCCACTGATGGTTCAGTAAACGATAATAGGTGTTCTCATCTACTGTCGGCAAAAAACTGTAGCCACGAGATGACTCCCGGTGAACACTCCCGCCCCTGAGGCGGAAGAATATCATGGCAGTCAAAAGCACTGACACGGAAAAACCCTTGCTCTTTATTGCCTCATAGGCCCTTAATAGGCGGCCAATTTTAAACGCTGACACAAAATGAAGGACCCCCTCGTTGGTCTTATCAATATTACAAAGAACGCTGTCTAATTCACTTAAATTTGCTATTTTTGATGACATAAGTAGTGGGTTTTTGCTGTAATTGCCTTTTGATTGGTAACTTATTCAAATATAGCAATTTACAACGAATAATCCACTACTTTATTCAATTATTTTCATATTTTTTCCACTGAAAATCAAACCTTTAACAAGTGGGAAACTTTAGTTACTAATTGATAAGTTGCACAACATAGTTTACACTTTTTTCGTAGCACAACATAGTTTACACTTTTTACTGATTTTCATAAACGTTCTTTGACATAACTCGTATTGTTCATTAAAAACAATATGGACAAATACGAGACAAGGATACAAGCCATACAACGATATTTATCGGGCGAAAAAATTAGTTCTATTGCCAGGTCTTATCGTAAGAGCAGGGCATGGTTTTACAAATGGTTGAAGCGCTATGAAGCCTCTGGTGGCCAGGGGGACTGGTATAAGGGCCAATCTAAAGCCCCAAAAACCAAACCCACCAAGGTTTGCTTCGGGGTTGAAAAGCACATTATTGCTGCACGCACAAACCTTCAACAGAAGCGTTATTCCCAGACAGGGGCCATAGCTATTCAGTATGAGTTTATGCGTCAGGGGTTGGATCCGCCGCCGGTATGGACAATAAACCGG
>PWON01000200.1 GCA_003557385.1 Bacteroidales bacterium
CATAGTGAAGATTGGTACGTCCGACAGCGACAAGAAGCCCAAAGCCACTACTCCTAACGCGATTCCAATGGGAACCCGAAGGATAATGAGGGCCAATAACAAGCCGAAAAACACTACGGTAGACATCTCAGTCATTCCCTTTTTGAAAGCCCGGAATCCAATCTGCGCGCACCTTTGCAACGGTCTTCACGCTCAAATCCACTACAATTATTGATGCGGATATCGGGATAACGATCATCCTGTAGAATGCACTAATTCGAAGAATAGGCGATCTGAACCGTGTCTGTGTTATAGCTACACGGTAGCCATATACCATTAGGAACACAAAGAATGCAAGGCAAATCAACAACACAAGTAGTGTTACAACTTTCCGTGCGGTCACTGGCATCTTGTTGACGAAGTAGTCAACCTCGGCGTGTGTATGTGACATAACGGCAAGCGCTATGCCCAGAAAACCCAACCACGTTAAGGAATATCTGATGACCTCCTCAACCCAGACCCACGACATTCCAAAGAGAAATCTAACTGAAACTTGTCCTATTACAAGTGCCAGCATCCCTGCAAGCAGCATTGCGCAGATCATCCGCACAAGGTTGTTCAGCCACCCCATCAAAGTTGGCACCATGAAAGTAACTCCCCTTATTGTCGCCGAGAACATGCGTTCAACTAATCCAATTGACAATACTGGAGCCAGGCGGCGGGGCAAACAACAACCCACCGCACGCTCCAGCGAAATGGCTATACCGCTGCTCTCATAACTCTTTAAGCGAGGCTGTACCTAGTCGACTAGGGCACGGGCTTCCCAATACAAGTCCTGATGCCCCTGCGGCATATCCTTAAGGGCCTCCTCAAATGCGGCCTGAAATGCTTCGACATCTGGGTGTATAACCTCCATACCTCGCTCTTCTAACTCGGCCAAGTACTCTTCATCTGCCCTTTCGATATTTTCCCTAATGAAAGCCGCCATTTCCTCGGCAGTGGAAACTACGGCCTGCTGTAGGTCCTCCGGTAATCCTTGCCAGAACTGTTCGTTAACATAGAACATCCTCCCCGAATAGGTGTGGTATGTCAGCGTGAGGTAGTCTTGCACATCGTACAGTCCCCACGAGTAAATGTTATCCAGTGGGTTCTCCTGGCCGTCAACCATTCCGGTTTCCAACCCTGTGATGAGCTCTGGTACAGGCAAACTAACCACGTTTGCCCCCAGTCCCTCAAACGCTCTGACGACTGAATCGATCCCAGGCGTGCGGAATTGCAGCCCTTCTAGATCTTCCGGACGCTCTATCGGGGTATCTGACGTAATGTGTCGAGGACCTCTAGTTGCAAGCACTAAAGAGCGGATGCCCATTTCTTCAATAAGCATTTCGTTGACTTCCTGGACAAAATCGCTCGTGTCGTAAAATGTCACTAAATGGTCAGCGTCATCGAAGATAAATGGCCAGTACTCGATTTCCATTTCGTCGCCAAATAGAAAGTGAGGCGCTGTTCCGTTGAATATCGCCTCTACACTCCCTTCCTGCAACTGATATGTGTTATCCTCGTCGCCCCCGAGCTGGCCATCTAGGTAAAGTCTAACGTTGATCGCCCCGTCCGTCTTGTTCGCAATTTCTTCTTGGAAGAATCGCAATGCATCGCCTCTAAGGCTGTCGGTTCCTCCAGTTGAAGCGATTCGCATGTCTACGGGATCTTCCGGAGTCACTTCTTCAGCACCCCCCGACAATGCCACTGCTACCGGAAACAACAAAATCACCATCATCATAGCCATAAACCGAAATCTCATCTCAAACCTCCTGTTCTGAAGCTTCTTAAAGCGTTTTCCTGTTCTCAAAGCAGCCCCTCTCTCTCTTCCTATTTGCCTTGCTACCTCCTAGAATAAAAGGTTTTATTCAAAGCGCATTTGCTCGAGCCTCTCTGCAATATCACGGCTCCTGCGCATGTGAATTTCCATAGCCTCCCGTGCACGGGTAACATCATTTTGACAAATTGCATCAGCAATTGCAGTGTGCTCGTCGATCACCTGCTTAATCCTGCGGTCCTTATAGATGTCTGTCATGGTCGCTGTAAGTCTTAATACGTCCGGTAGCACGAGTTCTATCAAGGAATAGGCAAGCTCATTGCCCGAAGCGTGGGCAATTGCGAGATGGAACTCCCGGTTGCACCGAATCATATCCCGGAAACCGGGGCTCCGCGTCGATTCGACGTAGGCCCGAAAACTACTCTCGATGTGGTGCAAATCATCTTTTGAGGCTCTCTTAGCTGCTAGCGAAGCACATTCAACCTCCAGGAATGATCGCAATTCCAGTAAGGACCGCAGACTTACGGTGTCAAGACGCAAGGTCTCGGTGAGGATACCTCGGACCTCACCGCCGCCGTACGCTCTGACGAAGACTCCGTTTCGAGGTTTTCTGCTGACGATACCCAAATACTCTAGACGAGAGAGAGCCACGCGAACGTGACCCCGTGACACTCCCAGAGTCGCGGATAGCTCCCGTTCAGAGGGCAATCGGTCACCAGGGCCCAATGACCGGTTTGTGATAAGCTTCTCTATTTCACTCATGGCTTTCGACGCCAAGGAGTCACTGGACATATTCACTCAACACTGCTCATTAAGCCCTAGCTGGCTAGTCAAGAACTTTACTGGCTAGCCAGCAGCTAACAGGATAAAACACGTTATTGAGTCTGTCAACTGTTCGCGCCCTCAAGTACAGGGCTAACCCAGATATGCTCCTTCCAAAAGTCTGGACACCTACTAAGCGAGAACAGCAGGCGTGTGAGAAGAGAAGCACGAGACGAAAACATTCAAGCCCTTAGCCGAATCTACATGCTTCCGTTGAGATCACGGGAAACGCTAATCGGAATGAACTGGTTCGGCAGACGAACGGTGCAGCCAGATCATCTAATAGAAACTACGCTATCGGACAATGCTCGCAGGAGGTCAGATCGAGATGTGGAGCTTCCGGTACCAGCAAAGTCGAAGAATATTAACTAAGTCTGCCTTCGGGGGCACGATCTCTAAGAGTGACCAAAAAGTGACCAAAATACTGGGAACGATGGGGATTGACAGGGAACGATCAGGATGATAAGTTCTTTGACAGTCAGGGAATAGAGAGCACCAGCCCCCATTCAACCGGTCAACGCAACGCGCGAGGCATACTCAAGCGGCGTGAGGTAGCCAAAGCGCTTCCTCGGTCGGGTGTTCAACCGATACTCAAGCATAGCAACCTCATCGTCTGAG
>PWON01000152.1 GCA_003557385.1 Bacteroidales bacterium
GACAACAAATGCGCGATCATTTGCGATGGCGAAAAAAGTGATCAGGCATCTCTTGATCTTGTAAACAGCATGTTTGGCATATTGAACATGCATGTCATTTTGATGAACTCTTCTCTTCATGACATCAGTGCGGCATACGTCTCACACATATCGCATATTGCATCCTTTGCCCTGTCTATTTGCGTCCAGGAAAAAGAAAAAAACGAACACAACATATTAAGCATGGCTGGTGGTGGATTTTCCAGCACCGTCCGGCTGGCTGCCAGCAAAGCGGAAACATGGACCCCCATTTTTGAGGAAAATGCCGAACCGGTGCTGGAAGCACTTGATGCCTACATCGGTCAATTGCTTTCATTTCGCAAACACATTGCCGGAGGCGATACCAAAAACATCACCCGGATGATCCATCAGGCCAATTTAATACAACAAGTGATCAACAAACATCCATAATCGTCATGTTATTATGAAAACGGACAGACACCCCGGATTGAAAAAGAATCCCGAAAAGAACCATCGTCCATTGATCATTGCAGGACCCTGCAGTGCAGAAAACCAGGTACAAGTAATGGAAACCGCCCAGGCCCTGGCTGCAGCCGGGCATGTGGATTATTTCAGGGCTGGTGCCTGGAAGCCTCGCACCTATCCCGGTTCTTTTGAAGGGGTTGGGGTAAAGGCGCTCCAATGGCTTCAACAGGTGAAACAAAATACCGGGTTGAAGGTTTGCACGGAAGTTGCCAGTGTACAACATGTGGAAGAAGCATTGAAACATGGCATCGACATGCTGTGGATCGGTGCCCGAACCGTAAGCAACCCTTTCCTGGTCCAGGAACTGGCAGACAGCCTGCGTTGAACTCCGGTCGATGTCATGATAAAAAATCCCATGGCCCCGGATCTGGATCTGTGGGCCGGCAGCATCGAACGATTTAAACACACAGGGATTGAGAGGGTCAGTGCCATTCACAGGGGCTTTTTCTATTGGACAAAATCACTGTTCCGCAACCATCCCTGGTGGCATATCCCCCTTTCACTGAAGGAAAGGATGCCGGAAGTCCCGGTAATATGCGACCCCAGCCATATTGCAGGTGATCGTCACCTTGTGGCCCTTGTGGCACGCAGAGGCCTGGAAGTTGGAATGGACGGCCTCATGATCGAAGTCCACCCGGAGCCTGAAAATGCCCTGAGTGATGCCAGGCAACAGCTTGATCCGGCTGCTTTTGGAGATCTCCTGGAAAAGCTGTTTAATCTCAATGGATCGGCGAATGAGGCAACCAGCAGCATGTTGGAGGAGTTGAGAGCAGAGGTGGATGTGATCGACCAGGTGCTGATTTGGGCACTGGGCAACAGAATGCAGCTGGCCGGTGAGATTGCAACGGTCAAAACTGCCCATGAGATGAAAGCACTGCAGCCGCAGCGCTGGAAACAGGTAGTCGGCAAAGTGTTGTTGAAGGCCAGGGAAGCCGGTTTGCGCCCTGCTTTTGTGAGGAAATTATTTGACGAAATTCACCACGAGTCTTTATCGGTTCAAAAAACAAGCGCGTTTAAACGTCCCTGAAAGTCATGAAATCGTCCTATCTTTGAAATACAATCACAGGCCAATGGACAGTATAATTGTTAGCGGACGCCACGGAAGCAGCCGCATCCTGGCAGGGGAAACCCTTGATAAGCTTGAAAAGTACATTCCCCGTCACGATGTGTTCGTGGTCACCGACAAAAACTTGTATAACATCTATGGGGACCGGTTTCCGGATTGCCCGGTATACGTGATGGATGCCGGTGAACAGGAAAAAACCCTTGAGAATGCCGCACGCATCTGCCGCTGGTTGCTGGATAACGGCGCCGGCAGGGATGCTTTTATCCTGGGCATTGGCGGTGGAATGGTTTGTGATATGGCCGGCTTTGTTGCTTCGGTGTACATGCGTGGCACCGGTTTTGGTTTTGTGGCCACTTCATTGCTGGCCCAGGTTGATGCCGCCATCGGCGGAAAAAATGGGGTCAATCTCGATGGGTTTAAAAACATCATCGGTACCTTTAACCAGCCTCAGTTTGTATTGTGCGACCCCACCATGCTGCACAGCCTGCCCAAAGAGGAGTTTATAAACGGCCTGGCTGAAGTGGTTAAACATGCCCTGATCGCCGGCAAGAAGATGTTTTTTACAATAAAGGACCAGGCCACGGGCATTCTTGACCTGGACCAGGTTCTGATCAACAGACTGATCCGTCATTCCATCCAAACAAAAGCAGCCATTGTCAACAAAGACGAAACAGAAGAAGGTGAGCGGCGCAAGCTGAACCTGGGACATACCTGGGGACATGCCGTGGAGAAAACCGACCGGATCACACACGGAAAGGCTGTGGCCATCGGGTTGGTATTTGCCGCCACCCTATCAGTATACAAGGGAAAACTGAAGCAGGATGAGCGAAATCTGATTATCAAATTGCTGGAATCCCTTGGCCTGCCCGTGAAAAGCCCAACAGATCCGGAAATCATATTCCAGGCACTGGTAAAAGACAAAAAAAAGGAAGGAAGCCACATCCATTTTGTATTGATGGAAGGAATCGGACAAGTTTCGGTAGAACCCATCCCGGTAAACGAACTGGAACACTTTATCCGACATTTAGACCATTAGACATTTCGACATTCAGACCATTAGACATTCAGACCATTAGACCTTTAGACATTTAGACCATTAGACATTCAGACCATTAGACCTTTAGACATTTAGACCATTAGACATTCAGACATTTCGACCCCAAATAACCATGTACCCCTACGCAGTTTTTGGAAACCCGGTGCTGCACAGCAAAAGCCCGCAACTTTTCGGTCCGTTGCTGGAGGCGGGCAAAGAACATTATGCCCGCATCCGGGCACAGTCGGCCGAAGACCTGGTGCGCATTGTCCGGCTCCTGGACATTAAGGGGGCCAGCATTACCTCCCCGTTCAAGGAGACCATCCTGCCACTGCTGGACAATATCACGTTGGAGGCAAGACATGTGCGTGCGGCAAACTGCCTCCGACAGCGAAATGGACTCATTGAGGGTCACAACAGCGACCATTACGGGGTATGCAGGGCACTGGAAGAATCCGGACTGTCGCTCAAAGGTTCACGTATTTTGGTCCTGGGAGCCGGCGGGGCTGCAAGGGCCGCAGTGTATGGACTGGTAAGGGCAGGTGCAAAGCTTAGCATCAGCAACCGCACCCTGTCCAGGGCCAAAGAACTGGCAAGTGTTTTTGGC
>PWON01000050.1 GCA_003557385.1 Bacteroidales bacterium
GCAATGGTGAGAAACGTTCCCAGGGCGGCCTTCGCCTGATCGTAACCGGCATCGACAACGATTACCAGGAAACCATACGTAACTTCAGCGACGGCTCTTTTTACTCCATGGACATGCCTCCCGGCCGGTATACCATTGAAGTGGATCCCGCACAATTGGGTTTTCTGAGTGCACACATGCCTGAAGGACCCAGGGTTTTTGAAGTCCGTGCCCTGGCAGATGGTGACTTTATTGAAGACTTAAGCATTATCATTGAACCGCTTCCGGATGTTGAAGAGGTGCCCGAGCCCATAGTGGCCGAAGTTCCTCCGTCAATTACTCCAGCCGACACCTTGATGCCCGCCGGATACTATTTGCAGATCGGCGTATTCCCAAAAGCCATTATGGCCGAAGAATCCAGGAAAAAAGCATCCGATATTACCGGAAGGCCATTTCAAATCAGGGAACACGACCGGCTTGACTTGTATGTTGTTTTTACCGGGGGCATTGTCGATGTGGGTGAAGCACGCGATCTTCATGCATCATTGGTTGACAAGGGCTTCCATGGGGCCTTTATCAGAAAACATACCGGACGAAGAATGCTTGATCCGGATGCCTTGCTCACAGATATTATCCGGTCTGATGTACCCACATATTTACCTAAAGAACACCTGGTTTTTGAAGAAGCCGCCATTGGCGACCAGTATTATGTGGTGCTGAATCTGTTCTCCACCATTTACCGCGCCGAAACAGCCAGAAAATTGGCCATCCAAAGTATGGATGCCGCCTTTTTTATCCGGTATTGCGAAGAAGAACGGCTTTTTGAGGTGTTTTCCCATATGATGGAAGATGCACAGGAGGCCTCCTCCTACCTGGCGCATTTGATGAAAGACGGGTTTTTGGTGGCCCGGGTGCATTCCGGCCCCATGCCCGGCCCCGAACCGATGCGCTATCAAATACAGCTTGCCTCGCACCACACCGAAAACCAGGCCAAAGAACACCTGGAAAGCATCAGGGAAACCATACCCGTTTCCCTTGCCGTTGAATACGACGACTTTACCGGCCGCTATGCGCTGCGCACCGAATCATATCCGACCATACCGGAAGCAAGTAAAGTATTACACAAAATCAGGGGCATCGGCGACTTCAGCACCGCCTTTATAATCAGCAGCCCCAGGATTGCCGCCATCCCCATCATCCATGTTTCGGGGGATTAAAAAAACCGGAAAAGTTGCTAACTCAATAGTCGCCAATCAAAGATTCATAAGGAATATTAAGCTTATGGTGAAGGTTTCGGATCATATTCAACGTTAGTTTGCGCTTGCGATTAAATATTTCTGACACACGGCTTTTATAGCCGATCACTTCAGCCAGGTCTTTTTTGTTCATATTCAATTGTTCCATCCGGAACTTAATGGCCTCCAAAGGATCCGGAGCATCAATTGGAAAATGTTCATCTTCATATTTTTCAATTAAGATGCTTAGGATTTCGGCCTCATCCCCCTCCGGGGATTCAGGATGCGCATCAAAGAGTTCATTCAGCCTTTCAAGAGCCTTCTGATAGTCTTCTTCTGTTTTTAATACCTTAATTTGCATATCAATTAAATGTTTTCTGCATCGATATCATTGTAATCCGAATGGGTGCCAACAAAGCGAATGAAGACCCATTTTCTTTGATAATTGATTCTTGTTACCAATCGATATTTATTTCCGCAGATATTGAATACTACCCTCTTTTGTTTTAAAATACTGGCTTGGGGATACATCCTCTTTATATCATCAGGATTAGACCACCGAGCCCCGGTGACCTCTTTATACCAGGTTTTTAGTTGATTCTCCGAATCTGAGTGTTTTACCCAGAAATCCCGAAGCATCTTTTTTGCAATAACCCTCATAAACCTACTTCGATTGAACAAATATAATAAAAAAATTACCAATTTGGTAACTTTTTGTTTGTTTTATAAAAATATAACCGATTTTCTTTCTAGAAAGAATAATATTTGCTAACGGCAGATAAAGTGGGCTGAACGCGGAATATCTCTACAACCCAACCTCAAAAAACGGCGTATGCATCTTGCGGAAGCCGATCCTTTTGAGCAGGGCCACGCCGGCATCAAAATGCTTGTCGAGCTGTGAGGGGTGGTGGGCGTCGGTGTTGACCATGACGCGGATATCGCGGTCGAGGCATTTTTTCATGATGTCTCCATTGGGAAAATAGGATTCGGTTTTGCCGGTATACACCCCGCGGGTATTGAGTTCCACGATGGTGCCATATTCAGCGATGGCATCCAGCAGCTGGTCGACCGCTTTTCCATACCATCCGGCAGAGGCATCAAAAATTTTGTTTCCCTTGTTGTGCATGTTCACTTTGTCGAGATGCCCGATGATGTCGGGTCGCTGGGTAGCCACCATTTCGCGCTGCTGGTCAAAATAGGCCTCCACGGCAGCCTGCACATCGCCGCCATAAATGGCCTGGATCCCCTGGACATATCCATCGAGTGAGCCGTCCACAAACCAGATGTCGCCGGGATTGTCGCTGCCGGGCTTCATCACCAGGTGCACCGATCCGATGCAGTAATCCAGCCCTGCCCCATCCCTAAAAGCACGAAAATCATCCGAAAACCCGGGGATATAATCCAGCTCCAGGCCGAGGTATATGTCAATCTGGTCTTTGTATTGTTCGCGCAAACGCCGGGCTTCGGCCAGGTAATCGGGATAATCCTGTTTGCGAATGCTCCATTGGTTGTCAAACGGCAGGGGCTGATGCCCGGACAGGCCAATGGCCTTAAACCCCTTGTCTATGGCCGCTACTACATAGTCCTCCAGCGTTTCGGCGCCGTCGTCGTATTTCGAATGGGTGTGGAAATTGTATTTCATCATGGATGCAAAGATAATACATTGAAAGAAGGTATTAAGATTCTCAAATTTGACTATTTTTACAAAAAATCCTTACCCCCTATGCTGATTATTGGAATTGCCGGAGGATCCGGCTCCGGAAAAACCACGGTGGTCAACAAGATCCTCGAAGAGCTGCCCACCGATTGCGTAACCGTGATATCGCAGGATGCCTATTACAAAGACAACGGGCACCTGAGTGCCGAAGAGCGGGCAAAGATCAACTTCGACCATCCCAGCGCCATTGAGTTCAACCTGCTGGTCAAACACATGGACATGCTCCGCGAGGGCAAGACCATTCCCATGCCCATTTATTCCTATCTGACCTGTGCGCGGGCCGAAGAAACCATTCCGGTGCC
>PWON01000135.1 GCA_003557385.1 Bacteroidales bacterium
AAAACCGGGGAATACCTGGATATGGCAACCCATGAACTGAACCGGCTGGGTATGATCACCGACAAAATCCTGAAGACATCGGTGTTTGACTACCAGAAGGATATTCGCCAATATAAATCCCCTGTTGATCTTGGAGACCTGACAGACCGGGTTTTATCCTCTTTCAGGCTGACTGCTCAAAAGAACAGCACTGAATTTGCGGTAGAGAAAAAGGGTACATTGAACATCAAGGGCAATGAAAGCCACTTGACCCAAATGATATACAATTTGCTTGACAATGCCCTGAAGTATGCCCCGGAGAGTCCTTTAATACATCTCAGCCTGACCGGTTCAGATGCTTCAGTGGTATTGAAAATCAAAGATCAGGGACCAGGGATACACGAAATGCATCAAAAAAGGATATTCGAAAAATTTTACAGGGTCCCGTCAGGAGATATCCATAACGTAAAAGGCTATGGACTTGGATTACATTATGTAAAAGGAGTGGTCAAGGCCCATAACGGCAAAATAAACATTGAAAGCAAAGTTGGCTGCGGGGCTATGTTTGTCATCAAACTGCCAAAAAATGGATAAAATTACTCTGCTATACGTGGAAGACGAACCCTATCTGGCACGGATTGTCGAAGAGAGCCTGGAAAGCAGGGGCTTTGTTGTTCACTGGGCAAGGGACGGCAGGGAAGCGATCAAACTATTTGAAGAATCCGGGCCGGATATCTGTGTGCTTGATATCATGCTTCCCGTTAAGGATGGGTGGCAGCTGGCAAAGGAAATCAAGGCCATATCCCCCCATATTCCAATTATATTTCTCACAGCCAAAACACAAACCGAAGACCTGGTCAGGGGTTTTGAATCCGGAGGCAACGATTACATCCGTAAGCCATTCAGCATGGAAGAACTGATCGTACGAATAAAAAACCTGCTGGATATCTCCACCCTTGGAAAGGGAAATACAATGTCAATAAACAACAAAGACCACCTGGAGATCGGAACATACCGCTTCTTTCCCGAAAGATATGAGCTTCATTTTGGCGACCGGATACAAAAGCTGTCGCACCGCGAAAATCAACTGTTGAAAATGCTCACAAAAAATACAGGCAAAACCATACAACGTGCTCAAATATTAAAAGAGATTTGGGGCGACGATTCATTCTATAACTCAAGAAACCTCGATGTCTATATCTCAAAGATCAGGGATTACCTGAAAAATGATCCCCTGGTAAAACTCCAGACCATTAAAGGGGTGGGTTATTATTTCAAACTGCCATCAACAAACGATACCGACAGGTCGTTGCCGGAATGTTAATCCATCAGGATCAATCCAATGATTATGAATACCAAGAGGAAGGGTTGTGATTTATTTCATTCCATTGCAACGAAAGGGCATTGTCATCCGTACAGGGTTATGAAATCAATGTCAAACCCATTTTTACTTATCGCAATTGCCATGAAACATAAAATCCTTAAGAAGACGCAAACAAATTCTTTTATTTTGTGTATCAGCATGATGGTGATCATCGCCCTGACGGCTTTGCCGGCCTGTGAAACAGATGAATCTATGCCCGGAGAGAACCCTGAAAAAGATTTCGGCGAATGCGTTGAAGCGACTGTGTATTCTCTGGACGTCCCTGAGCAGATCCATGCCGGCCAACCGGCTGTTTTTACACTGGGATTTATTAAACCCACTCCGTGCAACGAATTTATCGGGTTTCAAACCAATTGGTCGGGAAGTCATCTACACCTCAGTGTTTGCCTTGAAGACTATGCAGGCCCCTGCATTACGGTCATTGATTACGGTGAAGAGGCGTTTACCACAACCTTTGACACATCTGGAATGTATACCCTGCATTTTCTGGGTACGTCAGGACCTGACAGCCTGCAGATCCATGTACAATAATTGGTCATTATGCATGGTTAATCTATTGACATAAAACATTTTGTTGGATCGGTATACAAAACCCGGTGTTTGGTTGACATAAAGCTTGCCGCATTGGAAAAGGAGGCAGAAGAAAATAAGTTGATCCGCGGATGCCGGAAAGGCAGGCGGCATTCACAGGAATTGCTGTACCGGCATTTCTACGGATTTGGCATGTCGATTTGTTTGAGATATACATCTTCTGAAGACGAGGCAAAGGAAGTACTTAACGACGGGTTCATGAAAGTATTTCAACACATAAAACAGTACGACGATAGCAGGCCTTTTAAAAGCTGGTTCAGGAAAATTCTTGTGAATACGGCACTGGATCATTACCGTGCCAATAAAAAATACCGTTTACAGGTTGACCTGAATCCCGACATGTTTGACTCTACAGAAGAACCCACTATGTATCAGCAGCTCGCCGTCGCAGAAATACTTGTCTTGTTTCGCCGCTTGCCGGAAATCTACCGCATCACATTTAACCTCTTTGAAGTAGAAGGGTATAGCCACCAGGAGATCGGGGGGATGCTGGATATATCTCCGGGCACCTCCCGGTCAAATTTGAGCCGTGCAAAAAACCTTTTAAGGAAAATGTACATGGAAATGAAAAAAAAACAATGCCATGAAGCCATTTGACGATCAGTTTTCGGATAATGTCCGGCGTGTTTTTGATGAATACACGCAGGATGCTGACAACAATGCCTGGGAGGCCATGAAGGCCCGTTTGGAGAAGCAGAATAAAGGACGAATTGTCGGCATTATACCAATCAGAACACTTGTTGTTGCGGCAGCTGTTGTTGTCCTGGCGGTGGCCGGGATTTCGCTTATATTACTGCGTCCGGCTGAAGAGCCTGTCTTTGCTGACCTTCCCGAAAAACCCTTGCATTCTGCCATGCCGATTCCGGCAAGGGGCATGGCATCCTTGCCACTGCCGGGGCCCTATCATACAATCATGCCACGATCGCACACAGGAGTTCTTGTGTCATATAAAAAGCCGCAGCCCGATGATCCATCTTTTATGCCATCCCTAATAAAAAATATTTCCGCAAACACGGCCCCCTCCTCTCACGGCAAAATCAATGTCATGCATTCATTTGATGATTATATGGCAACAGCTTATGTCATGGATGATGCCTTTATTCCGGACGATCATGCATCTGATGATTCCAGGGTTTTCACATGGGGAATCTCTGCATCCACCATGCTGGTCTCCGCTGAACAGCAAATCACAAGGCGACCAGGAGTTTCCGGAGGGATCACTGCAAAACTGGATATATCACCCGTTGTGAGCCTTTCACTGGGCGGAATGCTCA
>PWON01000045.1 GCA_003557385.1 Bacteroidales bacterium
TAACAGACCTGGTTGAAGCAGGATGCCAGGTGGTCGCCCTCGACGGAACATTCAGGCTGCGCGAACACATGGACGGGCCCTCATTTATCCGTCATATAAAATCCAATCACCAGGTAAACCTGCTGGCCGATGTATCCACCCTGGAAGAGGGGCTGGCCTGCCTGGATGCCGGCGCAGACGCCGTGGCCACCACCCTGAGCGGATATACACCTGGCCATCAGGGCGCACAGCGGAACATGCCAGATTTTAAACTTCTTAAAAAACTGGTTGATCACCTGGGGGAACAGATACCGGTGATTGCCGAAGGCCGCATCAACACACCCGAACTGGCCAGGGAGGCCATCGGCCTGGGTGCCTGGGCCGTGGTGGCAGGCACTGCAATCACCCGGCCACAAACAATTACAAAATGGTACAAAGATGCAATTAAGGCATGAATATGACATCGTGGTGGCCGGTGCGGGCATTGCCGGCATTTCGGCTGCAGTGAAAGCCGGCAGCATGGGATGCTCTGTGCTGCTGATCGAACACTATCCTTTCGTGGGGGGCATGTCCTCGGCAGGCATGGTGTCACCCTTCATGAAATCTGTCACCGGGGGCAAGGCATTGGTCAACGGCATTTACAAAGACCTTGAAGCAGCCATGAGAAAAACCGGCGGGATGATCGACAACGGTTTTTATGCCTGGGCATTCCGGTCGGCCGCCAACGAATTGCTCCGCGACAACCAGGTAGCGGTTGCCTATCATACCGATGTGGTTGAGGTTGGTGTGGAGGGCCATAAGATCAACATGCTTAAAGTAGCCGGTCCGCAAGGAATCTCAGACGTATACGCCAGGCAGTTCATCGATACCACCGGCGATGCGCAGCTGGTCAGCCTGGGCCGTTTCCCCTGGGTGAAAGGGGATGAAAAAACAGGCAAACTGCAGGCACTCACCCTGTTTTTCCGTATGGGGGGCATCGACGTTAAAAAAACCGCCGAATACAGCAGGCAACACAAAGCGGATTTCCTGGAGTGGATGGATTTCAACTTTGATTTCAGCCGCATTTTGTCCATTGCCGGATATACCGGACTGATAAAAAAAGCAAAAGAGGAGGGCCGTTTTCCCGAAGATGTGGATTATGTGTTTTTCACCACCCTGCCCTCTTCGGGCGAAGGCTCATTCAATACCAGCAACATCCTGGGCATAGATGCCTCCACGTCGCAAGGGCTCACCCGGGCCGAACAAACAGGCCATGATCAAGTGGCACAGGTAGTGGACTTTTTAAACAAGGATGTTCCCGGCTTTGAACATGCCTACCTGATTGATACCGCAGTTCAGGTCGGGGTCAGGGAAACACGCCGGGCCGTAGCACAATACATGATGACGGGCGAAGATATTCTCCGGGCGGCAAAATTCAGCGACTCCGTGGCGAGGGGCTGTTACGGGGTGGATATCCACGGGCAAAAAGGCGAAAGCAACCGCATGGATGCCCTGGATGAAGGGGCGTGGTATGACATCCCCCTGCGTTCGTTGCGGGTAAAAAATGCCACCAACCTGATGGTGGCCGGCCGGTGCATCGGGGCCACCCGCGAGGGACATGCCGCCCTGCGCATACAACCGACGGCTTCGGCTACCGGTGAAGCATGCGGTGCCATCGCCGCACTGGCAGTAAAAAACAGGATCCCGCTCGACCAGGTGCCCTACCAAATGATCAGAAAACAATTGTTACACAACATTGAATAAACACGGCATCATATTCGGCACCGACGGCTGGCGCGACCTCATGGGCAGCCCGGTCAACACGCAGAACATCCGGCGTGTGGCCCAGGCCTTTGCAGGATATGTCCATGACGAAGGGATCAGGCAAAAAGTAGCCATCGGGTTCGACGGCAGGACATCGTCGGAGGTGTATGCCACGGATTTTGCCAGGGTACTTGTTGCAAACAACATCGAGGTGTTGCTGTCGGACCGGATCATTCCCACCCCGCTGGTATCGTTCGCCTGCATTCACGAACAATGCGATGCAGGGGTCATGATCACCGCCTCGCATAACCCCCCCGCCTACAACGGGATCAAATTCAAATCATCCGGGGGCAATCCCTTTACCCTGCAGCAGACCCGGGAGGTGGAATCACGCATTGACCGGCTGCCGGTACGCTTTAAGCAAAAAAGCATCCCGGCCGGCGATTTTACCCGGGAATACATCCGCCACCTGGAAAAACTGATCGACTTTAAAGCCATTGCCGGTTCCGGCATACACGTAGCCATCGACTCGATGGCAGGGGCCGGTGCACACTTGCTGGAAAACGTGTTGCGCCTGCATGGGATCCGTGCCGACACCATTTTCGGCAAGCCCCAGGCGGATTTTGGCGGACGCATTCCCGAACCCATTGCACGCAATTTGCAGCCGCTGGCCACCAAGCTTCGCGAAAACCGGTATTTTTGCGGTTTGGCCACCGACGGCGATGCCGACCGTTTGGGGATCATGACAGGTGCGGGACACTGGATGAACATCCAGGAATGTATCCTTTACCTGGCCGAATACTATTGCCGGGAACGAAACATCACCGGGCCGCTGGTAAAGACGGCTTCGGTTACCGATAAATTAAATGAATTGTTCCCCGCCGCAGAACGCAGGGTGATTGAAGTCCCCGTAGGATTTAAATACATTGCCGAGTCGATGGTGGAGCACCAGGCCGCTTTCGGCGCCGAAGAATCAGGCGGATTCGGATTCGGGGAGCATTTCCCTGACCGCGACGGCATCTTTTCGGCCCTGGTATTCCTTGAAATGGTGGCCAGATCGGGCCATCAAAGCCTGGACGCGTTGATCTGCGAAAAGCGGAACAAATTCGGGGTGATCCATTACAACCGCATTGACCTGAAAAACAACAACCCGCTTCGCCACAAGGTTTTGCATGGCCTGTCGAAGGATCCGCCCGGGACCGTTGCCGGTCTTGAAGTGGATAAGACCGTTCCGTACACAAACAGCCGCGGCAACATAAACGGGTTGAAGATCGTAATGAAAAACCGGTCTGGCTGGTTGCTGATGCGGGTATCTGAAACCGAACCCATGGTGCGGATCTATGCCGAAGCAGGAAGTGAAATGGCGACCGGGGCCCTTCTGAAAGCAGGGAGGGCATATTTTGCCGGAACATAGAACGGCATATTGCCCTGAAAGCAGGGAGGGCATATTTTGCCGGAATATAGCACGGTACAGTGCACAGAAACGTCAATACA
>PWON01000120.1 GCA_003557385.1 Bacteroidales bacterium
GATCATCATCATGGTTTTCCCTTCCCCGTCATAAGCTTCCGGGTCGTTTGGGTCCATGTGGCGAATCTTTTCGTACAACCTGGCAAAATCCAGGAAATGACCCCCCAGGACGATCGAAAAGTATATCCCTTTCGCGGTTTTATTGAAGTAAACATCTGCGTGGCCTTTTTGGCCTCCTTCCAGTTCAAGCAACATTTCCAGCGCCATGGTGTTGGATGCCAAAATGTTGCCGTAATAGGCGTCGTAAATGTGAAAGTCGTCGCAAATCTGTTCGATGAATCCTTCCAGCCGGTGTGTTTCAGAAATATCAGGCTTCAGGCGAATATGCCTGGTCAAATGTTTGTTTTTCATACTATTCTACATGTAGAAAATATTGTTCAACAAGGGCTCTGTAAAAGGGGCGGAGGCCGGGTGGCATGCTTCTGAGCATCTCCAGTTCCCGCTCCCTTATCCTATTATACTCAAAAAACTCCTCAGGGTTACTGATATCGTACCGGTCTGCGGTGGTCCCCTCCCTCCTGTCTTCTCTTTCGCTCTGAAGCTCAGCGTTTTCATGCTCCAACAAGCGGGTCAAAATTCTTTCCTGCCGCAACATGGTCTCCCTGGAGAGCTCTTTGCGTAGAATGTCCAGTTCCGTTTGCTCCATCTCCCGCTGCAACTCATCCAGCCCCCCCCCCTCTTCAAGGCCCTGGCCCCTAAGATCATCGGCAAGCTCTTTGAGTTTGTTGCGTATGGCCTCCTGTTCGGCAGCCATTCGCGCCATTTGCTCGCTCGTCGACATGGAAGGTTCTCCGGTTTCACCCGGCATGGGTTGGTGTCCGTCACGCATCTGCTGAAGCATTTCATTCAGCTTTTCCTGCATTTCACGCAGATCCTGAAAAGAAGGGCTTCCGCCCGCCTGTGCATCTTCGCCCATTCCCTGGCCCCCCATGGCCATTTGCTGCTGAATGTCCTGCAGGCTTTCGTTTAGCAACAAAGCCAGGTTGTTGATGTGCGTCATCACAAACTGCTGGCGGCTTGCGGCCTGATGCCTGCGCCTGTTGATCATCTGGTCGATGCCCTGCCGCATATTCAGGTTGATCTCCTCAATTTCTCTGTGAACGTAGGATTGTATGGCCATTTGCCGTTTGCTCAACGCCACCAGGCTGTCTTTTATCATCTCCACATCGGCCTGGATTTTTCTTTGTTCGCGGATAAGGTCAACAAAGCGGGGGTCGTTGACGTTTGCCTGGCGCGTTTCAAGCATCAGGTCTTCCTGGGCAAAACTCGACCGCAGCAGGTTCTCGAGGATCATGCGGATGGCCCGCGCATCCTCGGCCATGCTTTTCTGAAACATGTCCATTTGCATTTGCTGCAGGTTCTCTGACAGCTGCTGCATTTTTTGTCCTGCATCCTGCATTTGGGGCATAGATTCCATCATCTGATCCATCTGCAGCTGTTCCAATGCATTTTTCAGGTCTTCGGATATATCCTCCTCCTGGCTGCCCGTATCTTCAATTTCATGTGGACGGCTCAACAATTCGTTTGTTTTCCGAAACTCCTCCAGCGTTTCTCGTACACGCTCAAAGGCATCCTGTATCCCTTCCTGCGATTCCGACAACGTTTCCCCATCATCAGCCTGTCCGGCTTCCTCCAGGAGGCCTTTCTGCTGTTCTGCCAGATCATCCAGGCGGTCGATGCTTTCCTGCAGCATCCGCTCCATGGCAAACTGACGGTACATCTCCAGGGCGCGGTCCAGCTGCATCTCCAAATCCTGAAATTCAAAATCCATCTGGTCAAGCATTTCATAGACCTTGTCGCGGTCGAGCTTGTCCAGTTCGTCGCGTATCTGATCAAACAAGTCGCGCAATTCATCACTCAGGATCTCATCAAACAGCTTTTGCAATTCTTCCTGTTTTTGCTTAATCCGGTCGCTGCTTTCCATGAACTGTTCGGAGCGTGTTTCTGCATCTCGTTTCATGTCGCCCACCTCCTGCAGCCTTTGTTCCATTTCCTCTTTTTTATTCAACAGGTCCTGCAGGATATCCCTTTCCTCCCATCCCATCCGTTCCGATTCCAGCAACCGGCGCCGCAGATCTTCCAGTTGGTCGCGCGCATCGCGGACTTCTCCTGCGCCGTCGCTCAAACCCTCGCGGATCTGTTCTTCGCTTTGATGCCGGTCTGCCAATATTTCTTCGCGGGTGGGGATATAATAGGTAAATCTTTGGCTTCTTGTACTTTTGGGACCACTGATGGGATCATTGTCAACCACCTCAAAATACAGCTCAACGGTTTCCCCGGGCTGCACATACACGCTTTGCAAATCAAAATGGTGGTAAAATGCCTGGTTTCGCAGTTGCTGATCTATTTCTAATTGTTCGCGCATAAAGGGAACGTCTTCCCCACGGTTCATTTGAACCTGATCCATCACGCGATAGAAAAAGTCCAGGGAGGAAAAACCAAAATCATCCTGAATATTGCCCCGGTAAAACAGGTGCGCCTGCAACACTTCGTCGCGGTATTCCTCCACGGAAATGCGCGGATACGCATCAGCCTGCACGGTCACATAATAGGAAAGGCTGTCGCCCCGGCCGTGCTCCTGGTCGTAGGCAAACACCCTGTATTCAAATGAATCCATGGACCCTGACTGTACCCGGTGCTCTCCCGGGCGAATGGTTTCTGCATCAAGGGTTTTGTCCCCAAGCATGAATTCTATCTCGCCCTGCGGATTGGTAAAGAATGTCCAGGTGATCTCAGCGCCGTATATCACAGCCAGGTCGCCCATGTTGGTATGGGCTTCATCCGGCAACCCCGTATAATCAGGGTTGTTCACGGCAATATGGAAATGGTTGAAGGTGGCCTTTTCAAACACCTGTATGCCAAACGGCCCGAACCGATAGCCCTGTGCTTCGACATTGAACTGCACGTCGCGTTGCAGGTTGCGCAGCGTATAGGCAAAACGCCCACCTTTCCGTTCTTCCATCCGGTAGCGGGTGTTGTTGATCAACAGGAAGGCTTCTGAGGGAAATACCGGACCCACGGCGCGTACCACCACTTCAAGGTCTTCGTTCCGGAAGCCGGTGCTATGCGATTCCATTTCGATCACAAACGGGGTGGGGCGCTCAAATGGGGTTTCGTATTGCACGATGCGCCTGGCCGGTTCCAGCAAAAAGGCCGGCTGCAACAGGTAAAAAGCCATAAAAAACACCAGGGGCACCAGCAAATAGGGGA
>PWON01000209.1 GCA_003557385.1 Bacteroidales bacterium
AACGTGATGAGACAAGGGCGAAATAGCCCACCAGTACCATTGTTGATTTTAGGGATTGAACCATAGAAAAAGAAAGCACGCCCCCCCAATCGAGTAGACGGCTCCGCCGCTAAATAGCGACGGAGTGCGCCTCTCACATTTATGCTGAGCTTGTCAAAGTACTACCGTACGTACGGGTCATCCCAACCTAAAGTCGGGACAAGCTGTATACGGCGGTTCGTCAACTTGACCTAATTTGCTGGTAATAATTCAGCATTGAGATGTAACCCCTTGATTTCAATCGCGCCACGGTTATAGTAGAACCCAGAATTGGGCTCTGTGCAACGCGCCACCCACCCTTCCTTCCAGCCCACCCGTTCCGGTTCATTCGTTTCGATGCCACGTATGGGCATCGACCTTGCAGGACCACTCATTCAATCCATGCATACGCATGGTCGTGGTCTACGCCTAAACGTATGAGGTTTTTCCTCTTCCGTTCGGGCTTCTTCCAATGGTGCCAGATACAATACCGCAAGCGGTTGCGTATCCATCCGTCAAGCGTTTTAAGCTTGCCGTGGATGGAGGCGAGTTTGAAGTAATTAAGCCAGCCTCGTATCAACCAGTTGAGCTGTTGGATCCGTTCATCAAAGGTCATCGGTATCGTTTTGCGGGTAATGGCTTTCAGCTCAGCTTTCAGCTTTTCCCATTTCGATTTACTGACAACCAGTTGATATTTGCCTCGTTCGCCTTTCTTGTAACTCGATACAAATCCGTATCCGAGTAGCTCAAATGTTAACGGGCGCCGAATCCCACTTTTCTCTCGATTGATGGGCAGATGCAAACGGTCTTTCAAAAATTGATAGATGTTATTACCTGCTCGGCGGGCGGCTTTCTTACTTCGCACATATACTCGGTAGTACCTGGAATGCGAGAAAAATGGCGATGGTATTATACTTCATGACAAGGCAGAAAACGCAGGCGATGCAGCGCATCGGCGAGGCTTTCTAACGCAGTCAGGGAGCATAAGACCAAGTCAGTGTTTCGCAATTTTAGGTACTACCGAGTATCAATACTGAAATCGTCTGCATAACGTACGTAGCGCAATCCGCGCCTTTCCAGTTCTTTATCCAGCTCATGGAGTAGGATGTTGGAGAGTAGTGGACTAAGAGGTGCTCCTTGCGGCACACCTTTACGCCTTTTGTGCAGTTTGCCTTCGATTTGTATCGGTGCACGAATAAATCTTCGCAATAGCTGCATCGTTTGCTGGCATTTCACCTTTTTATACACCAGATCCAAGAGTATCGCATGGTCTACTTCATCGAAGAATGACTTCAAGTCAATGTCAACCACGTGTTGATACCCTTCATTGATGTACGTTTGGGCTTGTTGCACCGCTTGATTTGCCCTCCCATCCGCTTCGCGGTTCTCTCACTTGAAGATCCCCCGGATCTTCACCCTGCGGGATCGCTCGTTCATGACCAGGGCGAAACCCGTAGCTAAACGGTCGGAAATCTGGCTCAAACAAAGGCTCCAGCACTTGTAAAAGTGCTTGTTGTACCATGCGGTCGGCTACGGTTGGAACACCTAGAAGGCGTGTCTTTCCGTTGCTTTTCGGGATGGTGATGCCTTTGATGGGCTTTGTTTGATAAATACCCGACCGGATCTCATCTAAAAGAGTAGCACCACACGCTTGCAGATGTGCGCGAAGGTCACATACTTGTAACCCATCTACACCTCCTGCTCCTTTGTTTGCTACCACCTTTTTGTAGGCGAGATTCAGGTTCTTTCTTTCTAAAATTTGTTCAATCATACAAATTTCTCTCATTAGGCGTCCTCGCTTAGTGAAAGGCTATTACAATGTGCGGCGGTCAAACCTTAGTACATTGTAACTCCTCACTCCATTTGAGGACTGATTAACGTTCAGTCCTTCCCTATGGTCAACTCCATAAGTACTTTGACCTCGGCTGACTTCTCCCAAGAGTTTCCTCTCAGTCTGCCTGCCCGCCCGCTTCGCGGTTCTCTCACTTGAAGATTCCCCGAATCTTCACTCTTTGAGATCGTTCGTTCATCACGGTAAGACCATTAGCTGTCTGAGAATATCCGCTGGATCTACTATTTTGGTCTCTTCCTTCAGGCGTTGGTGTGCTGTGCCACCTTACCCAACCTCATAGCCTCATATCCAGTTCCTGCTTGGTTTATCCTGAGCGACGCCGAAGGGTCGGAACCCTCATTTGCTACCGTTTCACTCTTCTCTCCGACAAAGACATCAATATGTCTTTGGTTTCTTTCAGAAACTACTCTCCGTTCATCCTTACTTCAGATCAAGCCTCACAGCTTACACCCTTGGAGCTTGCTAGTACTTCGCGGCAGCCTGTCCCGACTTTAAGTTGGGATCACCCGCGCGTACAGCCCTTCCCATCCGCTTCGCGGTTCCTTCGCTTCGATGCCACCTTTGGGCATCGACCCTCCGGGAGCGCTCAGTCATACTCCATTAGCTAATGAAAGCTGTTTTCAGCTTCCTTACTATCCCAACAATTAGCTATATTTGTTGGAACGTTGGCCATTCGTGGCACACACACGAGGCTATAAGCAAGCGGGCGGACAGTGAGTGACGATAGGTTTGGGCATTTTAGCTACATTTGTTCAGTCGGACAGGTTGGAGCTTTTAAAGCCCGCCTGCTCATAGCCCAGGAACGTTGTGGTTAATATGCAGAGCTATATGGAATCAAAGTTAGTCGTATCTTTGTGATAGATGAAAAAACTATACATCATAGCAGGTTGTAACGGAGCTGGAATTGAAGCAGGTAGGTTGATGCTGAAAAGGATCAAAAAACTGTTAGAGTCTGGAGAAAGCTTTGCCTTCGAAACCACCCTTTCCACCAGAAGCTATGTTCAGTTCATTAATCGAGCAAAGCAATTGAACTATCAGATAACGTGCTTGTTTTTTTGGCTTAACTCAGAAGAATTAGCCATTTCAAGAGTGGAAACAAGAGTTAAGGAAGGTGGTCACCATATACCAGAAGATGTTATCAGAAGAAGGTATAAAAGTGGTCTGAAGAATTTTTTCAACTTATTTCTTAACAAGGTCGACAATTGGCTATTTATAAACAATTCAGGAGATGCTTATGAAATAATAGCCGAAGGAGCATTGAATGAAAAAACTATTAACAACGTTAAACAATGGGAAGAATTAAAAAGGAA
>PWON01000016.1 GCA_003557385.1 Bacteroidales bacterium
GAAACGAACCAGGATGAACCGGCTTGTTCAAACAAAGTGTTTTCTCCACCCAGGAAAATCTGGGCGATAAACTGAAAATCCACATTGGTCATGACCGAGTAATTGAAACGGGGCATGACAAAGGCGGCGTCAATATCCGGAAGGGCCATCAGGGCCAGCCCGCTGCTGAAAATAGGAGAAAATTCACGATCGGCACTCAGGGTGACGGCAAATTCTGAAAACATGATGTTATCGGGTTGCAACGGTTGTGTGATCATAAAAATACCTTCTTCTTGGCGGCCGTATCCGCCGTTATAGAGAAATTCTGCCACTACAAACGTGCCGTTGACAAACATATAGTCAATGCCGGTGGCGGCTACGAGGTTGCTTCGTTTTGAGACCGCCCGTTCTTCGAGGTCATAAAACCAGGTGGCTTCGCCCTTAAATCCGGCGGCGCCTATATAGCCGGCCCATCCGCCACCCGCGGCAAATCGGTCCCTGAAATAGCCTGTAATGACCTGTATGTCATAGCCATGCAGGTTGTGAGCGAACTTGGCGGCGGCTACCATGTCGCGCGTATTCCTGGCCGGGTTGACCGCCAGCTCGATGCTTGACAACCCACCCAGGTAATGTTGTATCCTGAGGGCATCGGACCCGGGTCTTTCCACATAATCAAAATCAAAAAATGAATAGGTGTTGAACAGGTCGTTTGGATTGGAAACCAGGTTGATCCCCCAGTTGATCCGTTGACGGCCAATCCTGATCCGCCAGTTGTCGGCACGCCAGCTCAGGTACAGCCGGTCAATCTCAGAGAGGCCGATCAAGCGGTCGTCCGAAAACCAAACCCACGACATGTCTGCCAGGCCATCGTCCTGGCCGAGAATGTCTTCCACATCAGGAATTTCAGCAAACATTTTGCTGTACATCAACCTGTTGCGCCCTTCTATCCTCAGATCGACATTTTCAGATATGTCCCACCTGAAATTTAAGCGGTTATGCAACACGTTGTGGAACCCCGGATCGGAAAAATCCTTATCGAGGTTCAGGCCGGGCATGGCTTTGATGTAGCCCCGCAGGCTGAGGTTGTCTGTGAGAGGATCCCCGGCCCGGACACTTTGTCCGGCCAACCACAAAAACAGCAATAGGATGATTGCGACCCTGGTCATGGTTTAGTTCCTTTCAAAATATTCGTCCTTGTCAACGGCGCCATCCACCAGGGTGATCACACGGCGTGCCTTTTCAATGACCCGCTGGTCGTGGGTGGAGAAGATCAGGGTAATGTTTTCTTCCCTGTTAAGTCGCAGCATGATGTCCAGCAGGTTGAAGGCCGATTCGGTATCCAGGTTTGCCGTGGGTTCGTCGGCCAGTACAAAATCAGGCTTTGAAGCCAATGCCCGGGCTACGGCCACGCGTTGTTGTTGTCCGCCCGATAGTTGCGACGGACGCACATCCAGTTTGTCGGAAAGCCCAACCTGTTCAAGCATCTCTTTGGCGCGCCGCTGCATTTCCTTTTTCTCTTTTTTCTGCAAAAGCATAATGAAAGATACATTTTCCATGGCCGTAAGCACGGGAATCAGGTTGTAGGCCTGGAAAACAAAACCAATATGCCTGAGCCGGAAATCAAACAGCTGGCTTTCTTTCATGGTGGCGATATCCACATCATCGATCACCACGTGTCCTTCTGTGGGCTTATCAAGCCCACCGATCACATTCAGGAAGGTGGTCTTTCCGCTTCCCGACGGTCCCACAATGGCTGTGAATTCGCCCTCCTTAAACTCCAGGTTGACATTTTTGAGTGCATGCACGGGCACTGCCGTGTTTGTGTACACCTTTGACAATTCGCTTGTCTTGATTACTGTTTTCATGTGTATATATGGTATTTGAGGTGATTGTTTACATGTTTGGTTATTCCTGGCGCACAGCTTCTGCCGGGGCAATTCGTATGGCTTTCCAGGCCGGATATATGGATGCAATGATGGCAAAGGCCACCACCAGCATCCCGATCTCAAAATAAAAGCCCAGGTCCACACGGGGGTATAGCACAGATGCAAAACCAAAATCTTCCAGGCCTTCCCCCCCGGGAATGGTGACCCCCCGTACATTCAGAATGCGTATCATAATATATGACAAACCCAACCCGATGATCCCGCCGATGACCGATATCAGGGTTGTTTCCATCAGGACCATCGAAAACACCTTGAACCGTTTCATCCCAATGGCCAAAAGCACGCCGAGCTCCCTGACCCGCTCAAGAATGGACATCAATATGGTGTTGAGCAATCCGAAAGATACGCCAAGGATGATGATACCCACCAGCCAGATCAACAGCTGGTCAAGTACTTCCAGGGAGTAGTGCAAGGTGGGATCCATGTCGGCCCAATGACGCACCTCCAGATCAGGGTAGGCCTGCCGCAATTCCTCCGCAGCCTGCCGGTAGCGGTCTGCATCATCGAGCAAGATGGCAATTTCGTGAACGGCTTCCGGGTCTCCGATCAGTTCATTCAGGTCGCCGGCCTGTACGTAAACCGTAGTTTCTTCAAACCTTCTGGATGTAACCGAATATAGGCCTTCGATCCGGAAAGAGGCGCTTACCATGTTGCCGTGTATATCCTGGAACGTAAGAACGATCCTTGATCCGACATCCGACATTAGTTCAGCAGCCAGGGCCTGACCGACGATCGCCGGTGGCAGCCTCCGTTCTTCGGCAAAGTAGTTGCCTTCCTGTATGAGCTCCTTCAGCCGTGTTGTCCTGGCTTCTGTTTCTGCATCCACGCCCTTGATCCTGACCCCGGTGCTTTTGTTGGCCGATGCCGCCATGCCGTCGAACACTGTGCGTGGCGATACCACTTTAATACCGGGCTTATGGCTGATCTCTGCAGCTACCTTTGCACCCTGTGGAATTCGATAATGTGCTTCAGGGTTTGCAATGAACTCGGTGTGGTGGATCTGGATGTGGGAGATCATGTTTTCGATGGTGTCTTCGAATTGTTGTTCTTCGGCCGCCAACCGCAAAGCCGCAGAAAAAATCCCGCCCATAATTCCCAGTATCAGGGCTGTCACAATAACAAGGGTACGTGACCGGTTTCTCCAAATATTTCGCCAGGAAATTTTTATCAATGTGATCATTGTTTGTATGTTTTTAGCGGATTATTTACTTGCGGGCTGCACTGATCATATCAAGCCTGAATAATTTTCTCACAGGGTAAAGTCCCACGACCAGTGCGATGATAAAGATGGTCAGGACCTGGTACACAAAAATGTCGGATGCGATGGAAAAACTCATGAATGGTTCAAGGCCGAAGTCGATCATGACCTCGGCAAGGTCATCGGCCAATTGTATGGGGTTTGCGTAAAACCAGTACACGATGGGAAAGCCCACAAACACCCCGGCAATTACACCGATGATGCTGATAAATAGGGTTTCAAGCATACAGATGCCGGCCAGTTGAGACCGTTTCAAGCCGATGGACAGCAAAATGCCAAACTCCCGGAGACGTTCGTACATCATCGTGATAATGGTGCCGAAAATCCCAAATCCGGCTACAATGTAAAGTACCCAGGCGAATACCCTCACTTGCGCGTCGCGTGCTTCAAAAGCCGCAACTTTATCAGGCATGAGCTCTTCCCAGGTTTTCAGGGTGTACCATTCGTCATCCAGTTCCTCCTGGATTGAGCCGGCCAGATGGTCTGCCATCGATACGTCGCTGAGCATTAAAATCAGGCTGTTTAATCGCCCCGGGGCGGCAAAGAAATGTTGAGCTTCCTGCAGGGGCATATATACCAGGGTGTTGTTTTGTTCCGGCAGGGGAAATTCCAGTATTCCACCCACCTGGTACGTGCCCGCCGCAGTCATGCCCTGAAAACCCTGTCCCAGCAGTACAATGGTATCGCCAACGGAAAGATTCAGCTGATTGGCCACGCCCCGGGCAATGACAACAAAGTCATCTTCTGCGGTAAACATCCTGCCTTCCTTCAGGCGTGACAATAGATTATTCATCCGGTCTTCTTTTTCAGGCAACACCCCCATCAGGTAAACTCCCCGGGTGCTGAGTTCTTTGGATGCCAAACAAAAGCCCTCGATGCGGGGTACGGTGTATTCGATGAATTCATCGTGGGCGGCTACGGCATCTTGTACCTCTTTCCCATATTCCATGGCATGGTCCATGGTGGGTTCATCGTGGTACAACACGTCTTGTATCTGCAAATGTCCGGAGATGTTGCTGATGATTGAATCGATCATTTGTTGTTTCATGCCGTTTACCATCGACATAAGAACAATGGCAAGTACCACGGCAAACATCACGGAACTTACGGTGATAAAGGTTCTTCGCTTTTTACGCCAAAGGTTGCGCCATGCCAGGGTCAATAAGGTTTTCATAACAGATCGTTTGTTGATATGGGGTTTGCCAATGTCTGGGCTTCCGGTCAGCCATGCATATTGTCTGTTCTGTATTTTGTTTTTATTGTATTTCGGTCAGGTTTTCGATGGAGAAAAACCGTTCTGCGATATCAATATCATATTCCGCTGTGTGCGTGGTGATCACTGTTTTACGGTTGGCCTGGTCTTCCGGGATGATCTCCATAATGGTGGGTGACATCCTTCCGCCCAGCACCTTGAATTCGCGCCAGTGAATGGTGTTGACAAGCTGATCGCGTTCGTCGTAATTTTCGGTTCGCACCGGCAGGTAATGTTCCTTGCTGACATATTGGATGATTTTTTCATATACCACAGGGTTCTCCGGGGTGGGGATCATTTCTATGACGTAACTCATGTGGCCGTCTGCTTCTTCTTCACCAATAAACTTGTGCGAATAATCGTGCACCAGCGAGCTGGCATTGACCAGGTCGTCGTTGGTAAAGTCTGATCCCATCCACGACTGCGACATCATAGAGGGGGGCATTTTCACCGTCCGGTCGATGTTGGGTTGGTAGTTCCAGATCTCGTTGCCGCGCTTCAAAAAGGCAGTGCCCTGGTCGCGGGCCGGTGCCGTGACATAAATCAGGGCATAGTCTTCGCCAAGGGTCCACGAGCGCATGCTTACTTCCCGGGTATAACGCGGCCGCACCACCTCCATGCTCATTTCTGAGTAGGATGCATTGCCACGCATGTTTTCATCCATGCGCCGGATAATCTCACGCGGGTCTTGTGCCGGGGAATCTGCGGCGATCAGCATGCTTGCAGGGATAATAAAAAAGCCAAACAGTTTTTTTCGGATTGCTTTCATGATAGTTTCGTTGTTCAGTTGTTTCTATTTATTTAATTTGTTCTGTATTTGAAAAACTAAGGGAAATGCATTATTTGTCTGCATGGTTTTCTTCCCATTGTTTTAGAAATTTTGGATATTCCCGTACTACCCAGTCGTAAAATTCGGCTGACATCTTCAGCCATTGTGCGGCTTTATCCTGTTTGTTGACCCTGAGTTCAAGGCCTTTGACAAAGAGTTTTTTTAAGATGTTCAGCATTTCGACCCGTTTCATCATATATTCGACCCAGTCCATTTCCGGCGATAACATATAATAGGTTCTGCGGTCGCCTGGCAGGGTGTTTGGTTTTACGACATGAAGGTTTATCAGGGCCTTGACATTGGTACTGATGGAGCTTTTGGATGCCTGCAATACCTGGCAAAGCTCATCAAAGGGCACCACCTCCTTGTCGCTGACCATCAAATAGCCAAGGATTCGTCCGGCCATGCGTGTGGTGCCCAGGCTCTCAAAAAGCAGGCCGGTTTCCTCAATGAAATGTGCACGTTCATTTATTTGTGACATGGCTGTTTATTTTTTTTTCGTGACAAAGATAAATTAATTTTTATAGTTCTGCAAGAAAAGAACAAAAAAAACAAAAAAATTATTTTGTCACCACCCTGTTTAAGGCAAAGGCAAACTTGCTCCGTTTTGACAGGAGATCGCGGCCGGTTTCCATCAATTCCAGCAGCAACTTTTCGTTGGGAGGTGATCCGGTGGTCGCCTCACGGATCTGCCGCTGGTTGTCGTCGATCATCTGTTCGAGTTTTTTCAGCTTTAAGGCGTACACGGCTTGCAAAACCCGGGGCTTTAACTCCTCTTCTTCTTCTGTAATATAAATGCGGTGGCGGTGTTCCCAGTTTTTAGACAGGGTGTACCTGGTGGCCAGCAGGTCAATGGACATTTGCCTGACACCCGGATCGGGGTGTTCGGTAAAATAATTGCTGCCGGGCAGTGATTTTTGCTCCCACTGTTCGGCAAAGGCATCAAAAATGGTTTGACATACGGCGTTGTCGAACAACAGGTTGTCGGATTGAATGTCCTGCAGGATGAATTCAACCACTTTGACCCGGATCTCTTCCATGCGCTTGTCTTCATTTTCCACTTCGAACAGCAATTCCTTGCCGGCATAATGCAACAGAAGACGAATCAGTTCTTTTTCCTGGGAGTCATTGTTTGCCGGCTCACCCTGTCTGGCGGGTGAGTGACCGGGGCCTGGCTCTGGCATGTCCTGTTCCCTGCTTATGCTTTGGGCCTTTTGTGCATGTTTCTGCCTGCGCAATTTGTTTACCTCTGCCACCAGGAGTTGTTCTTCGATCTTCATCATCTCGCTGCATTTTTGCACATAAATGGTGCGTGCAATCGCTTCGGGGATCAGGGAGATGGTTTGTGCGATCTCTTTGATCAGCCATGCCTTCCGGATGGGATCGTCTTTTGTTTCGTCAAGCAGCAGATTGGTTTTTAATGAAATAAAATCAACAGACTGCTTTTCAATAAAAGCTTTTACTTCAGCAGGCCGGTGTTTTTGTGCGTAAGAATCGGGGTCTTCGCCATCGGGAAACAGCACGATGCGCACATTCAGGCCTTCTTCCAGGATAAGGTCAATGCCACGAAAGGCTGCCTTAAGTCCTGCCGGATCGCCGTCGAACAACAGGGTGACATTGGTTGTGTAGCGACGGATCAATTTGATCTGTTCAAACGACAAAGCCGTACCCGATGTGGCAATCACATTCTGAATCCCTGCCTGGTGCATGGCGATCACATCGGTATACCCCTCCACCAGGTAACAATTGTCTTCGGAAGCCATGGGGCTTTTGGCAAAATAGATGCCGTACAGGGCTTTGCTTTTATGGTAAATATCACTCTCGGCAGAGTTTATGTATTTTGGTTTGTTTTTGTCGCTGACCATGATGCGGCCCCCAAAACCCAGCACGCGGCCCGACAGGTTGTGGATGGGAAAAATGATACGCCCCCTGAAGGTGTCGTACAACATATGGTCTTTGGACTTGCTGAGGCTGGTCTTAAGCAGGTAATCCTTTTTGTATCCCTGCTTCAGGGCGGTTTGAGAAAAATCATCCCATTTATTCAAACAATATCCCACGCCAAATTTCCTGATCACTTCCATTGAAAACCCGCGTTCTTTCAGATAGGGAAGCCCCACCGACTTGCCTTCTTCGCTCTCATGCAATTGCTGCTCAAAGTATTTTTGGGCAAAAGCCGACAAATTGAACAGGCTTTCCTTTTCGTTCTGGGCTTCTTGTTGTTCGGGGGTGGGTTTTTCTTCTTCGATCTCGATATTGTATTTCTTTGCCAGGTAACGCAGCGCTTCCGGATAGGTATAGTGTTCATGTTCCATCAGAAAACTCACCGCATTGCCACCTTTGCCGCAACCAAAACATTTATAGATCCCTTTGGGGGCAGAAACACTGAACGAGGGGGTCTTTTCATTATGAAAGGGACACAGGCCAATGAGGTTTACCCCCCTTTTTTTTAGGGTCACAAATTCTCCCACCACCTCTTCGATGCGGATGGCATCCATGATTTTGTCTATGGTGTCGGGGGTGATCATTGGAAATGTTTTTTTGCAGTAACGAAGGTAAATATTTTTTTTGCAAAATGCCGGGGCTCTGAATAGTCGAAAAATGCTATAACTTTGCGATATCATTTCTGAGTGATTGATTGTATGAAGTCAATTGTTTTTTCCCTGATTGTTTTAATGGCAGCCGGAATTTGTCCGCCTGTCTCAGCCAGCAACCCCCGCTTCCTGACCCTCGAAGAGGTTGTGGACATCGCCAGGAAACAATCGCCCGATGCCATGATGGCCCGTCACCGTTACCGTGGCAGTTACTGGCAGCACCATACCTTTCGTGCGGGTTATTTGCCACACCTCCGCCTGGATGCCACCATCCCGAACCTCAACCGCACCATTGCACCCATCACCCTGCCCGATGGCAGCGATATTTTTATCCGCCGGAGCCTGGCCACCTCTTCCGGTTCGCTGTCGCTCAACCAGACCATCGGGTTGACCGGGGGGCAACTTTTTATCCGTTCGGGCCTGGAACGCATTGACCTGATCCGGGACGATAAAACGGAGGTGTCGTACCTGGCCACGCCTATCAACATCGGCTACAGGCAACCCATCCTGTCATACAACCCCCATAAATGGGAAAGGCGCATTGAACCCATCCGTTTTGAGGAAGCCAAACGTGAATATCTCGAAAGCATGGAGGAAATCGCCATGCGGGCGACCAATTTATTTTTCGACTTGTTGCTGGCCCAGATCAACAGGGAGATCAATGAGATCAACCTGGCGAGCAACGACACGCTCTATCGGATCGCAAAAGGTCGCTATGAACTGGGCCGTATTGCCGAGAATGAATTGTTGCAGATGGAACTCAACGTGCTTAATTCGGAGGCGCAACTGGAACAATCCATCATCGATTATGAAGGGGCCATCTTCCGTTTCCGTTCTTTTTTGGCTTTTGACGACATTCAGGCCCTGGAACTGGTGCCCCCTGAGGAACCCCATGACCTGAGCATCGATGTGGCGGTGGCGCTTGCCCAGGCCAGGGAAAACAGGGCCAATGTCCTGACCCAGGAAAGACAGATGCTTGAAGCCGAAAGTCTGGTAGACCAGGCCAGGGCAGAAAACCGCTTCAATGCCAATCTTTTTGCCGTATTCGGGCTCACCCAAAGTGCCGAAGAGTTTGGTGATGCATACCGTCACCCCCTGGATCAGCAGCAGTTGTCCATTGGTGTGCAGATCCCCATTCTTGACTGGGGAGTGTCACGCGGCCGGGTGCGTATGGCCGAATCGAACCGGGAACTGGTCAATACCATGGTAAACCAGGCTCTGGTAGATTTTGAACAGGAGATTTTTCTTCGTGTGATGGAGTTTAATATGCTCGACAGCCAGCTGGAAATCGCCCAAAAAGCCGATGTGATTGCCGAAAAACGATATGAGGTAACACGTCAGCGTTTTTTAATCGGTCGCATCGACATCATTGAGTTGAATATTGCCCTGGAGGAAAAAGACCGGGCAAAGCAGCGTTATTTGGCGGCCCTGAGAAACTATTGGCGGGGTTTTTACCAGATGCGGCGCCTTACATTATATGATTTTGTAAATAACAAACCGATTTCGGTAGACTTTGATGCACTCTAAGCCGCCATGGTCTCCGGCAGAAGACCGGGACGGCAATATGCCTCATGACAGAAGCAGAACATATAAAGGTTTTGGTGATCCGGTTCAGTTCAATTGGTGATATTGTGCTGTGCACCCCGGTGTTGAGGTGTTTGAAAAAGATCCCGGGAAAAAATGTGGAGGTGCATTTTGTGACCAAGGAAGCCTACAGGAATTTGCTTGAAAACAATCCCAACGTCGACTACCTACATTTGCTCGACGGCCGCTTAAAAGATCTGATCGGGGAATTGCGTGACGAAGGTTTTGATTACATCGTAGATCTGCACCACAATATCCGGAGTGCCATAATCAAGTACAGGCTTCGAAAACCGTCAGGAAGCTTTCTCAAGCTCAATATAGAAAAATGGCTGCTGACCCGTTTTAAGATCAATCGTTTGCCATCAAAACATATTGTGGCCCGCTACTTTAAGGCTGCAACCCTGGCTGGGGCCTCTGACGACGGCCTGGGCCTGGAGTTTTTCCTGCCTGATGATGCAAAGGTGCCCGGATCTGAACTGCCCCCGTCTTTCGATGCAGGCTATGTGGCTTTTGTGATCGGAGGAAAACATGCCACCAAACGCCTGCCAAATGAAAAGATCATCTCCATTTGCAATAAGCTGTCAGGGCAGGTTTTATTGATCGGGGGTGAGGAGGATGCAGACAATGGCCGGATGATCGCCGGGGCATGTGGCGGGCATGTGGTGAATGGATGCGGCCGCTTTACCCTGCATCAATCGGCATACCTGGTGAAGCAGTCGAAACTTGTCATCAGCCACGACACCGGGATGATGCATATCGCGGCCGCTTTCAACAAATACCTGATTTCTGTGTGGGGGAATACAGTGCCTGCCTTTGGCATGGTGCCGTACATGCCCAAATACCCTGAAAGATCAATCATTGTTGAAGTGGAGGGCTTGGCGTGCAGGCCATGTACCAAGATCGGTTATGACAAATGCCCCAAACAACATTTTGACTGCATGATGAAGATCAACGAGGACAAGATCGTGGACAGTGCACACCTAATTCTTGCCACTCCCTAATATATTCCTGTAAGGTATGGATTGGCCGTGCGTTCGTCGGCGATTAGGGTAGACGGGCCGTGTCCCGAATATACTGTGGTGTTGCCGGGCAGGACCATCAGTTTCTGCAGGATCGATTTAATCAGCAGGTCATGATCGCCCGTAGGCAGGTCGGTCCGGCCAATGCTGCCCTGAAACAAAACATCCCCCACGACGACAAGGTTGCCGGACTCATGGTAATAGCAGAGACTGCCGGCGGCGTGGCCAGGGGTGTGCAACACTTTCAGTTCCTGCTTTCCAAACATCAGGATGTCGCCGTCGTCGATAAAAACTTCAGGCAACACCGGTTTTTCCACATCAAATCCGAAAGCTTTGCCGTATTCTTTGCTGTTTTCCAGAAAAGGCAGGCTGTCTTTATGGGTGAGCGGCTTGAGTTTATAGGTTTTTGAAACAAAACGGCTGCCCAGCATGTGGTCGATGTGACAATGGGTGAACAACTGAAGTACCGGCTTGAGCTGTTTTTCTTCAATGAAGTCGGCGAGTTGTTTTTTTTCGTGCTTCTCGTAGCATGAAGCATCAATAATGGCGCATTCGCCGGTATCGTCATAAAGGATGTAGGTATTTACCTGAAATGGATTAAAAGAGAATTGCCGGATATGCATTTTTAGAATGATTAATGGTGTTTGGCGGCCTGTGGGGCCTGGTGTTTTTTAGAATGATTAATGCTGTTTGGCGGCCTGTGGGGCCTGGTGTTCAAAGATAATAAAAAACCGTAAATTAGCATGGTATTTCAAAACGTGGATATATGGAACTGGTTGATGAAATAAAGGGTCTGGCAGAAGATTTTTTTGAGGAGGTGGTGTTTTTCAGGCGTCACTTTCATGCTGCGCCTGAGTTGTCGAAGCAGGAACACCGGACAGCGGCTTATATTGCCTCCCGCCTGGGGGAAATGGGCATTGTTTGTGAAGAAGGTGTGGCCGGAACAGGTGTGGTGGCCAGCATTGAGGGGAAAAACCCCTCTTCCGGAACCGTTGCTTTGCGGGCCGATATGGATGCCCTGCCTATTTTGGAACAAAACAAGGTGGAGTATAAATCGGCCACGCCGGGGGTGATGCATGCCTGTGGCCACGACGTGCATATGGCCAGTCTATTGGGTACTGCCAGGATTTTGCAGCAATTGCGTGGCCGGTGGGAGGGAACGGTGCGGCTTATTTTCCAGCCATCGGAGGAAAAATGCCCGGGTGGTGCCAGTTTGATGATGCAGGAGGGTGTGCTTGAAAACCCCCGTCCCGGTGCCATGTTTGGACAACATGTGTATCCCGGCCTGCCGGCCGGCAAGGTGGGGGTAAGGAGCGGACGCTATATGGCTTCGGCCGATGAAATATACATTGCGGTGAAGGGGCGGGGCGGACATGCCGCCATGCCGCAACAAAATGTGGATCCTGTGGTAATCGCTTCGCACATTGTGCTTGCCCTGCAACAGATCGTAAGCCGCAATGCCACCCCTTATGTCCCGACGGTGCTGTCGTTTGGCCGGATCATCGGGGAGGGGCAGACCAATGTGATCCCCGATGAGGTAAAATTGGAAGGGAGCTTCCGCACCTTTGACGAGGAATGGCGGAAAAAAGCCCACCAGCGCATCCGGGAAACTGCCGTTTTCATTGCCCAGGGCATGGGCGGGGATTGTGATGTGGTGATTGAGACGGGCTATCCTTTTCTGGTGAATAACGAACAGCTTACAGAAAACTTCCGTGAGTATGCCGCTGAGTATCTTGGCCAGGAGAATGTCGAGGAACTCGAACTGACCATGACGGCCGAAGACTTTGCCTTTTATTCACAAGAAGTGGACGCCTGTTTTTACCGCCTGGGCGTGCGTAACGTGGAAAAAGGGATCACCTCCAATTTACATACCGCAACCTTTGATGTGGATGAAAAAGCCCTGGAAGTGGGCATGGGCCTGATGGCGTGGGTGGCTGTACGCACACTACAAGGAAGAC
>PWON01000132.1 GCA_003557385.1 Bacteroidales bacterium
AGATCGAGGGGAGCAATTTGATCTTGGACTATTCCCGGGACACCCTGATGACCCATGAGGATCTGGCCTTTGGGGCTGGCATGGTGTTGTATGACATGCAGGTGTTCCGGGAGGTGCCGGAGCCGTGGTTCAGTAGCACAGGGTGTGGAGAGGATTGGTTCTTCTGCTATCGGTGCCGGGAGAGTGGCATTGAACGGTGGGTGGATACAAGCGTGAAGACGAAGCACAAGGAGCATACGGCACATTGGGTGGATGAAGAGCGTTACTGGCAGGAGCGTGAGCGTTCGCGGGATGCTTATGTGGCGGTTGCCGGGGGGAATGTGACGCAGGTGAAGGATGGGGAGGTGATAGCATGAGCGGACCGTTGACGGTGGTAATACCGACGTATAACAACATAGATCAGCTAAGGATATGTCTATCTACGTTGTTTCAGTATACCTTCTCGGCTTATCCCTTGAAGGTGGTTGTGGTGAACAACTGCCCACAAGATAATGAGTTCTTGGGGAATTACCTGATGAATACATGGGAGGGAAGGAGCTTCCATGAGTTCATCACGCTGATCAACATGAACAAGAATGCCGGGTGGATGGGCGGCGTAAATGCGGCCTTGGCACAGTGTGATACAGAGATGTTCTGCATGTTGAATGATGATGTGGCATTCATACCTGGGCAGAAGGGCTTTTGGCGGAGGTTATTGGAGCCGTTTACATGGAGCGTGGAGGTGGGTGCCGTGGGTCCATGCTCCAATGCGGTGATGGGCGCACAGAGTCTGTTTCATTTGTCGGGTGCTTGGACGACGTGTGAAACGACTTTGTTGAGTGGTGTGTGCATGGCCGTGCGAACGGAGAAGTTGCGTGAGTTGGGGGGTCTGGATGAAAAGTTGCCGGGGGGCGATGATTTGGATCTGTGTATCCGGATGCGGCAGGCGGGACATCGGTTGTTCTTTACGAAGGTGGCCTTCCTGTATCATCATGGTCAGCAGACGGGCCGACGCTTGGAGGGAGCAAGGTGGGACTCGGAGGACCAGAAAGAGCAAATATCCAATGTCTTGATACGGAAGCATGGAATGCGGGCGTGGTGGGAGTGTGTGCAGGATAAAATACGACCGTATTCAGAGGGGCGGTACTTGGATAGTGGCGGCATTTTAGGGCAGGATATGGTAGATGCCACACTACAAGAGGTGGAAGTGCTGTTGGGATGGGTGAAGGAGAATGGCGGTCAGGGGTTGCACTTGGGCAGTGGTGCGTGGATAGATCAGGAGTTAGGGGTGCGGGTGGACATGCTTCCTCAGGGTAGTACTTCGGGTGCCGCGAACATGGCGGGGTATGTAGCACAGACGGATGTGGTGTGTGATATAACCCGGTTGGAGCCGTTTGAGGATGGTTCGCAGGACTTCTTGGTGGCCAAGCATTCGATGGAGCATTTGGTGGACGTGCTGGGGGCCCTGGAAGAGTGGAAGCGGGTGTTGCGAGAAGGGGGAGAGTTGTTCATTGCGGTTCCGGATCCGGATGCGATGGATGTGATGCTGGTGGATCATACGCATGTGCATGTGTTCAATGAGGAGTCTCTAAAGCGGCTGTTGGTGGCGGCCGGCTTTGAGGGCGTGGAGGTGAGGAAGTGTGAACCGTGGAGTATCCTGTGCAGGGCGCGGAAAGGAGGGGCAGGATGAGGATAGCGAACTTCTACAATTCAGATTTGCGGAATACGGGCACGGCCCGACGTGTAACTGAGGCGATGAAGCGCATGGAGATGCCGGGGTTTGTAAGGTATAGCAGGCCGGCCGGGGAGATTGGGAAGCATGATCTGCATGTGTTCGTGGATGATGGGAGGGATGACATTGAGTGGATGCCACCGCGGCCGAATGCCGGGTGGTTCATTGATACGCACTTGGGGTTTGAACGTAGGGTGAAGTGGGCGAAGGGTTTTGATTGGGTGTTTGTAGCACAGCGGGAAGCGGTAGAGCAGTTTGCCGCGGAGGGCGTGGTGGCGCATTGGCTGCCGTTGGCCTGTTCACCGTATTTGGATCCGTGTTATGAGGAGCTGTTGAAGGTGATGGGTCGGGAAGGGAATTTGGTGAGGGAGTATGACTGTGCGTTCGTAGGGTTTATGAATGAGGGAGCGCCGGGTAATCCGGACAGTCACAATCGGGTGGAATTCCTGGATAGGATGTTTCAAGAGTTTCCGAATAGCTGGCTGGCTACGAGTAGGTTCTTTGAGCAGGCGGCAATACGGTATGTAAAGGCGCGGGTAGGCTTGAACATATCAATAAGGCACGACTTGAATATGCGCTTCTTTGAGGCGTTGAGTTATGGCGTATGTCAGGTGTGCAATAGGGATATGGAAGGGTGGGAAGAGTTGGGTTTTGTCGATGGGGAGGACTTCCTCGGCTTTGATACTACGGAGGAGGCCATTGAGCAGGTGCGTTGGGCATTGGAGCATAGGGAAGAGCGGGAAGCAATAGCCCAAAGAGGTTGGGAGAAGGTAAGGAACGGTCATACCTATGAGGATAGGATTAAGGCTGCGTTGTCTATCGTAGAAAGTGGTCAGGGCATGAATCTCATTGAGGTGGATAATGCTACAGTTTAGTAGCGACCCGCAATTATTTGCTCCTTGGGCTGAGTATAGCGGGGGAACGACTAATGGCGTACGTGTTCGGAAAGATGGCGTGACGGGTCGGGCATGGGTTGTTCAGACCTTGAGTGGCTATACAGATACGCCTACCAAGTTAATAGTAGAGTTTCGCCACACTAGAGTTGCTGTCTTTACTGTTAATGGGCCTTTCCATTTCACGGATTTAAGTTTATCCGGTGGGACAAATGATAGTCTTTCGGTTACTATCAACTCCTCTGTGGCGGGTTGTGCCCTTACGGTGCAGGGCTTCATGTCCATGGGTGCTGTGGATAATCCTACCCCCGTTATAGATAACACTCTACAGGCATATATTGACGATGTTGAAGGCGAGGGGGGAGAAATATATGACGAAAGCACCATGACCGAAGAGTACACCACGCTACGTGACTGGGGTGTGCTTGACCAGGCGGCATTTCTCACCTCGCTGGATTGGGGCCGTATGTATACCGGCGGCGACCTGTCCGGCCTACGGTCCTTCGTGCGCGATACCGCCGCACTCAACACTGCGTTCGAACCGCTGTTCTATTTCACCCAGGGG
>PWON01000195.1 GCA_003557385.1 Bacteroidales bacterium
GCCCTGATTTTTTTTCAGGATGGCGGCAACCGCTTTTTGGGCTGCATTCTTTGCAAAGCCCAGCATTACTAAAGCAGATAACGCTTCTTGCTCGATAGTATTGTCTGTAAAGGGCAAATTTTCTGCCTGTAAAACGCCCTCTTTTTCCAGGCGGTCTTTCAGGTCTACCACAATGCGCTGGGCTGATTTGGCCCCAATGCCCTTGATGGACTGTAAGGTGCTGATGTTATTACTGATAATCGCTGTCTTGACTTCCAGCGGCGTCATGGCCGACAAGATCATCCGCGCCGTGTTGGGTCCCACCCCGCTTACGGAGATCAGGTTGCTGAACAACTCCCGTTCTTCCTTGTCGGCAAAACCGTACAAAATATGCGCATCCTCACGGATCACCTGAAGGGTATGCAAAAACACATTGCCCGAATCCGGAATGGCATGAAAGGTATTCAGGCTGATGTGTATAAGATACCCAACGCCGTTGCAGTTTACCACCACGTAGGCAGGGTTTTTTTCGGATATTGTTCCTTGCAGGAATGCTATCATGGTACGTGGGAGAGTGTTGCTAACTACCTCTTAAAAACGCTCCGTTGCCCTACTTCACCGCGTTAATTGCTGCATCAAGTGCTTCATTCAACATCTCCTGCGGGGGTGGCGCGATGAATCCGTTGTCGATGAGCGACTTGGTGGTGGCCCGGGCGTGTTCTATGTCTTTTTTGGCCAGGTCATAGGCTTCCTGCCAGGTCATCTCCTTGCGTGCCACACCGTCTTTGATCGCCTGCATGGCCACGTCGGCGGCTTCGTATGGGAATACTTCCGATTCACTCATCTTGGCGATGATGTCTTCGGTATGGATGCCCCTGTTCTCTGAGAATTTGGCAATGGCTTCTGCCGCGGCAATGGCCATGTTGTCGGTGATCTTGCGGGCCCGTACAATCAGGGCGCCTTTCAAAATGCCGGGAAAGCCAATGGAATTATTCACCTGGTTGGGGAAGTCGCCCCGGCCGGTAGCCACAATGTGTGCACCGGCTTCCTTGGCGGCATAGGGATAGATTTCCGGGACGGGGTTTGCGCATACGAATACAATGGATTTATCGCCCATGACCTCGATCCATTCTTTTTTCACCACATCGGGACCCGGTTTTGATAATGCGATCAGTACGTCCGCGCCCTTCATGGCTTCTTCCATGGTCTCTACCTTATCCGGATTGGTGATCTGGCAGAGTTCCCACTTGCGGTAAAAGCGCTTGTCGTCTTCGATGTCTTTGCGGCCGGTATGCAGGGCACCCGTTGAATCGAACATGATCGATTTGGCGGGGTCTGCACCGGCGGTGTTTACAATGCGTGCAATGGTGGCGTTGGACGCCCCGGCACCGAAGTAAACGATCTTAACATCTTCTATTTTTTTGTCAACCAGCTTCAGGGCATTGATCAGCCCGGCAAGGGTTACACATGCGGTACCCTGGGCATCATCGTGCCAGACCGGAATGTCGCATTCTTCACGTAGCACGTCCAGTACCCGGTAACAGTTGGGCTGGGCAATGTCTTCGAGGTTGATGGCGCCAAAGCTGTACTGCGACATCTTGACAAATTCGATGATCTTTTCCGGGTCGTTCTTGCCGTCAGGCCCCTTGCTGTCAACGCAGATGGCGATGCCGTCCACGCCGCCCAGGTACTTCATCAAAAAGGCCTTGCCTTCCATAACACCCATTCCGCCGGGCGGGGTGCAGTCGCCGTCGCCGAGTACGCGGGTGGAGTCGCTGACCACGGCCACCAGGTTGCCCCTGTTGGAAAGTTCATACGAGGTGTCGTTGTCTTCGCGGATGGTGGTGGAGATCTTCGAAACCCCGGGCGTGTACCAGGCATTAAACCAGTTAAACCCCATTACGGGCGCCTTGGGGAGGGTTTGCATTTTCCCGTTGTAAAAACGGTGTGCCCGCACGGCCAGTTCCTTGTAAAATAGCGTCTTGGCTTTGGCTTTTTGCTCCTGCGTGAAGGATTCAGGCAATAATTCTTCAAGGTTGTAGAGGGTGAGATTCAGGTCTTTCATGATGGTTTTATTTTGGTTTGAAGTTTAGGTTGGATTCGACGTGTTTCAAAGATATAAAATTTACCTGTTGTGGGACAATTTTTTGATGACGCAGGCCGGGAAAGTCGATACCGGCCCGGCGTCAGGATCACAAACGCAGATCAGCCAGATCAGTGCTGTTCGATGATCTGGAACAATTCGTCCAGTTGCGGCGTGAGGATGATCTCGGTGCGCCGGTTTTTGCGCCTGGCTTCCGGGGTGTCGGCCGGGTCAACGGGATGGTATTCGCCCCGGCCGGCGGCGATCAGGCGCTGGGGATCGATGTCGGCATGTTTGAGCAGTATGCGTACAATGGCTGTGGCCCGCAGCACACTGAGCTCCCAGTTGTCTTTGATGGGTCCGCCTGGCCGGAAGGGCACATCGTCGGTGTGTCCTTCGATCATGATGTTGATGTCGGGGTTCTGGGCAAGCACCTTGGCCAGTTCGCCCAGGGCCTGTTCACCCTGGCGGTCGACCTGTGTGCTGCCGGTGGCGAACAGCAGGCTTTCTTCCATCGAAACATACACCTTCCCGCTGCGGATTTCGACCGACAGGCCGTCATCCAGGAATCCGAGCAGGGCATGGCTCAGGGTGTGGCGCAGGTTTTGCACAATGGAGTCCTGGCGGTGTAAAATGGTTTCCAGTTCGTTGACGCGCCGTTCTTTTTCGTCCATCTCTCGCATGGCCTGGCTGAGCTCGTCTTCGCGTCGCTGTAAGTCTTCCTGCGTCGCTTGCAGGCGGGCCATGATCATGCGCGTTTCTTCGGTCTGCCCTTCCAGGATCGATTCGGTCTGGGCCACATAATCGTCGTACATGCGCTGCATGCGTCGAAGCTGCTCACCCAGGCGCACGGTGTCGCTCCTGAGCCTGGATGCCTCACGCGTCAGATCAAACAATTCATCCGACAACCTGACATTCTCTTCGCGAACCGCTTCGAGTTGCTCCGTCAGCTCCCGGTTCTCGGCAAGCTGCCGGTCATGCCGCTCTTCGAGGTCTACAAACTGCCGCTTCGACACACACGAAACAATCAAGGTTCCCAGAACCAACAAAATCACCACCAAACCACTATTTTTCATGACTAAATGATAATTATA
>PWON01000130.1 GCA_003557385.1 Bacteroidales bacterium
AGATTTAACATTGGTCTTTTTCAATCTGATATTCTAAGTTTGTTGTTTGTTATCGCATGTTTTATCCTGCTGTTGGCTATTTTTGGCTTTATCGGTTATATTAAACGAAACAAAAAACATAAACCTTATCGCAACAGGGCTTTGGCTTTGATAGAAGACATAGAAAAAGACACAAGTTTATAATTTGTGCGGAAACAATGTTTAATTGCCTTGTTAACGGCTTACCGGTTCTTATCGCGAAAATGGATGGTGAAAAATAGTAACCTTCTGAACCCTAAATAACAAACTTGAATTTACTGTACCATGAAAACACGAACGACCTTTGTATTGCTCGTTGCCGGCCTGCTTATACTGCTGGCGAACCACCAGGCAGCACGCGCCGAAGAACCACCCTTGCTTGACAGGGCGCTTTTCTTTGACGATCCGGAGATCAGCGGCGGCCAGTTGTCGCCCGACGGACAGTTTCTTTCTTTCATGCGCCCGCACAAAGGGACCCGCAACATATGGGTAAAACCCCTCGATGCCAGTTTCGATAAGGCATTGCCGGTAACCGATCGTACCGACCGGCCCATATTGGGGTATTTCTGGTCGCGCGACGGACGCTACATCCTTTTTGTGATGGACAAGGACGGCGATGAAAACTTTAACATTCATGCATTGGATCCCAGGGAGGCAGGCGAAAGCATTATCCCCGAAGCACGGAACATCACCGATCTGGAAGGGGTCCGAGCCCAGATATATCATATTGCGCGCTACGACCACGACCTGATGTTTGTGGGACTCAATGAGCGTGATCCTTCCTGGCACGACCTCTATTCGCTCCGCATTTCTACCGGTGAACTGAGTCTTCTGCGCGAGAATACCCGGAGATACATTCGCTGGATCTTCGACCGTAATGACCGCCTCCGCCTGGCCAGCAGGTCGAGGGAGGATGGCGCAAACGAACTGTGGCGGATGGATGGTGATGACGATGAAACCCTCATTTACGAATGGTCCATGCTGGAAACAGCCTATCCATCGGGTTTCTTGCCCGGCAACGATGCCTTCTACATGGTGACCAACAAAGGTGCCTACCGCGACAAGAGCAAGCTGTATGTTATGGATATCAACACCCTGGAAAAAACCTTCGTGGAGAAAGATCCCGAAAACCGTGTCGATTTCGGAGGCGTCTGGCAGTCGGACAATACGGGTAAAATTATTGCTACCATCTATGTTGATGACAAGACGCGTATGTACTTCAAAGATGAGGAGGTTGAAAGACATTACCGCCACATTCTTTCTGAATTGGGCGAAGACATGGATATCTCATTTATTTCGGGCACTACCGACGAACGCTTGTTCATGGTCTCGGCCTGTTCCGACACCCAGCCATCGTCTTTTTACATTTATGATATGAACGACATGACCCTTCGCTAGGTGTTCTTCAAGGTCATATTGAAATGGGTTTTGATTGCCATTGTTATTGCATGGCCCCTGGTGTGGCTGGTAGCAGACCAATGGCTTGATAATTTCGCTTACAGGATCAAGCTTACGCCTTATTTTTTCCTGGTGTCTGCATTTGTTACACTGGGAGTTGCCTCACTTACCATTGTGTACCAGACCTTTCAGGCTGCACGCCGTTCACCGGTGGATGCGCTGAAAACGTGACAAGGGCTTTCGGGTTGCATATTAAATGGAGGCTCCCGGGTTTCATGCCCTTTTGATATACATGTTGAGCCCCCGGTCGTATGGTGTCATATGTGGTAAGTCTTCAATTGGAAAAGGTTCGTGGTTTCCGGTGAGCAAAATTCCCCCCTCAGTGAGTCTGCCCGTGATTTTTCTAAACAACTCCACGGCCTTTTCACGCATAAAATACATGCCGACCAGGTTTTTGCAAAAGATGATATCAAAAGGCCCCTCTGGCATCGTATAGCGAATATCTTGCTGAAGGAATGAAACCATTGCACGGATGCCTTGATCCAGGCAATATCCCCCTTCTATTTTCCGGAATGATTTTTTAAACAACGGCCTGGGAACATCTTTGATGCTGCCCCCCGGGTAGCATCCATCATCAGCGCGCTGCAGCATGTGTTCATCAACATCTGTGGCAATGATCTCTATCTTCTGCATGGGTACTTTTTCCATTACCCGGTGACGCCACACCAATGCCAAACTGTATGCTTCTTCACCTGAAGCACATCCGGCCGACCAGCAGCGTAAAGCACGTTGTTGTTCCTGTGCTCTTTGTGCCAAACCCGGCAACAATGCATCACCAAGGACCTGCCACGATTGATAATCCCTGTAAAACCTGGATATGGTGATGCGCGTGAAGGTATCCAGTGTATTCCATTCGTCCGGATGATCCTCTAAATAATCACGATATGCTGCAAACCCCGGCAAGCGTAGCTCCCCGATGCGATTCTGGATCCTTCTGCACACTTGCCTTCTGACTTTTTTGTATCCTTCACGGCGAAGGCCCAGGCAGGGAAGTGCCCATCGCAGGAAATGATGACATTCGTTTTGATTACTCATTCTGGTTCCTGGTAGCCGGCACACAGGGCATACAATTGCTCTACCTCAGCCTCATTGGCTGAGAAACGGCAGGCCTCCTGCCTGTTGTTTGCGAAATAGGCCCCTGTGATGTTATTCAGGCCCGGATCAAGCGCACAATACAGGGGCGTTGCGGCACCTTCCTCAGGCGACTCCCAACCGCCATACCCCAGGTTGGTACTGAGCTTTGAACGCACATCGCCCGGATGTGCCGACAGTACGGATATGCCTTGCGGTTTCAACCGCTTGGCAAAAGCCACCGTGAGCATACGGTTGGCCTGTTTGCTTTGCCTGTAGGCAGTGTCATTGTCGTATCGCCGGCGTTTGAACTCCAGGTCTTCCATGTCCAGGTCGCCCGCCCAGTAGCTGGCCACATTCACGATGCGGGCATTATCCAGGCCCTGCATGTACGGGGCAAAATACTGCATCATCCAGAAATAGCCCAACACATTGGTGGCAAACTGAAGCTCAATCCCCTGGGGCGTTTCCTGTCGGGTGCGGGGGGTGGTGGCTGCATTGTTGATCAACACATGCAGGGGACCGCGCCACTGCGCCGCAAGTGCCTTTACTTCCTGCTTTTTTGAAAGATCTGCCTGCATCCAGGAAATATGCTTATTGCCGGTTTGCCGGATCAGGTCGCGACAGCAGTCATTTAGCGCAGCCTCATCCCTTCCGACCAGGCTAAGCTGATAGCCCTGTTCGGCCATGCCCCTGGCAATTGCTTTTCCTATGGCGCCATAGGCACCGGTAACGATAACTGTACGCATATTTTCAATTTTTTACTGCATGGTTCCGGCTGGTAAAGATAATGAATGCTGAGAACCTGCAACTTGTTGCCGGCACATACGGACAAAGAAACCCTGGGGCTGCAACAGACAATATAATGCATGTTTTCAGCATATTTCCGGCCGGATGCTCATGGTTTTTTGTAACCTTTTCGAACCCTGATCATCTAAACCATATATTCACTTAAAAAAATGGCTATGGCACCTTTTCACATTTCCGGTCTTTTCCTGTTTGTGGGAATCCCTATTCTACTTTTGATTGCTTATTATATAAAAACCAAGAACCGCGAACGCATGACAATGATAGAAAAAGGCATCAATCCGGACGAAGGGTTGAATGTATCGGACTATCGGAAGCACAGCAGCTTAAAAAATGGTATATTGTTCCTGTTTTTTGGTTTGGGCTTGCTGGTGGGTCAGCTTTTGGTTATTTCTGTTCCGGCAATCGATAAATTCTTTGCCCATCTCATCATGTTGCTCATTTTCGGGGGGATTGGCTTTCTGATCAACTATATGATTATTCAAAAATGGCATCGTAAATAACCCATGGAGTCCGAGATCATCAAAAAGGCTGCTTCCGGAGATGCCGGGGCACTCACATTTTTGATTGATAAATACAAAGACGTCGCTTACAACTTGGCGCTGAGTATTGTCAGGAATAAAGAGGATGCCAAAGACATCACCCAGGACAGCTTCTTAAAGGTACTGGAAAAGATCGGCAGCTTCCGGAATGATGCCAAATTCTCGACATGGCTTTATAAGATTGTGTATAACCGGTCGATTGGATTTGTAAAGGCTGAAAACCGTGCCGGTAGCCTTGATGATGTTTTGCTTGTTGATGATAGAAACAATTATGAAGATCAGGAAGAAAAAACCCGTGAGCTATACCGTGCAATTAATGTACTTGATGATACCGGCAGACATGTGATCATGCTTTTCTATCTGGCAGAAAAACCCATCAAAGAGATTGCGCGCATTACAGGATTTAGCATGGCGAATGTGAAAGTGATACTGCACAGGGCAAGAAAAAAACTCTATGAGAAAATGGACTATGAAAACAAATGACGAATTTATTAAAGACACCTTGAAAAAGAATGCCCAACGGATTGATGACAATTCCTTTACTGAAAGAATTGTTCAAATCCATCTGGCAAAAAAACAGGTCGTCCTTCAAAGGCCTTTTGTAAATTTCATGTCGCTGATTATCGGGTTATCCGCTGTTGTTCTAAGTTCTGGAATGGTATTGCTGATCAGGTACAATGGTGATTGGATCCGGGAGGTTGGGCTCACAGAACAGCATGGTTTGTTAATCCTGGCCCTGTCTTTTTTGTTTCTGATCTACAATTGGATGGAGGAGCATATTCTCATTACTAACTGTAACCGCTCACATTGACAGGGCCGGCAAGGGCCTGGGGCTGAGGCCGGACCTCAGATTGGAAGCGGATTGGGTGAAAATAATCTTAAAAAAAATATATGTTATATTTGCATAATATATTTATTGTTTATATTTTTACAATATAATTAATATATATACGTATGGGAACATTCACCAGCACATTACCGGATGATCTGCTTGCTGACCTTTCTGTAAAAGCGGCCAGTCAGTCCGTTCCAAAAAATAAACTGATTGAAAAGGCGGTCAGACTTTATTTGAGGCACCTTGACAGGGTGGAGTACATTCAATCTTTCAAAAAAGCTGCCCAGGATAAAGAAATATTAACTATTGCTGAAGAAGGCATGGGAGATTACCTCAAACAAATTGAAGAGCATGAACAGGAATGACCGCCCGGTGTTTCAGGGAGATATTTGGTTGGCAGATCTGAATCCATCAGTTGGTCGCGAACAATCAGGATTCCGTCCTGTTGTCATCGTCAGCGGGAATATGCTCAATAATTACATGCCGCTGGTTTTTGCTGTTCCCCTGACTACAAAGATCAAATATTATAAAGGGAATCCCATTTTGTTACCCAGCCAGGAGAATGGATTGTCAAAAAAATCTGAGATCCTGGTTTTCCAGATACGATCCATATCAAAAAACCGGTTGAAGGAAAGAACCGGGAAGGTTAAGCAGGTTGAAATTGACCGTATGATCCGCACTTTGAATGACTTGTTGACATATTAATCATGAACTCCGGTTTTCGTAACGTCTACCTTAAATCGTAGGCAGCTATATGAACGGGATGCTAAAATCAGCAAAAAGAAACGATGCGAGTCGCCATTGCAGAAATTGTTTTTTTGCATTGAATTTTTTTATATTTTTACCTGGTAAACTTTTGCAAAAAAACACCATGGCATACATTTTTGTATTGAATAACAATAACAACAACTCCCCACCTTAACCGGCGGTTGCTGTTTTTGTGCCATAAACTTTACAAGCCCGCCTGTTTTGGCGGGCTTTTTTTTATCTGTTATTTACTGAAAGACAATTTAAAATGCGACACACAAGGATTCTGGAAACAGAAAAAGCCATTGCTTTTGTAAAAGAAAGCTTCGAGAAAAACCTATCATCCAGGTTGAATCTTATTAAAGTATCTTCACCGCTTGCGGTAATGGAAAATACCGGTTTGAATGACGACCTGAATGGTGTTGAGGTGCCGGTTTCATTCGAACTGGGTTGGTTGAACGGTCAACGGGCCGTAATTGTACACTCACTTGCCAAATGGAAGCGAATGAGGCTTAAAGAACTTGACATGAAACCCGGGACCGGCATTTGGACTGACATGCGCGCCCTGCGACCTGGTGAAAGCTATTCACCTTTGCATTCCATTTATGTTGACCAATGGGACTGGGAACAAAGCATGAAACCGCAGGACCGCAACCTTGCCTTTCTGAAAAACACTGTAAAAGAGCTTTATGCGGGATTAAAGGCAACCGAAAAAGCAATATGCAACCGTTACCCGGACATTCATCCAATATTGCCTGAGAGTATTTACTTTATTCATGCAGAGATGCTTTTGCGTCGTTATCCTGAATTAACCCCCCGGCAGCGGGAAGCGAACATAACCAGGATACATGGCGCGGTATTTATTATCGGCATAGGTAGTAAATTATCCAACGGAGAGATGCATGATGGCAGGGCTCCCGATTATGACGACTGGTCCTCTGCCAACGACGATGGTTTCTTCGGCCTGAATGGCGATATTGTGTTCTGGAACCCCATACTGGGTGATGCCATTGAAATATCATCAATGGGTATTAGAGTGGATGCCAAAACGCTCAGGAAACAATTGCTGATCAATGAATGCAAGGAGAAAGCAGAATTGCCGTTTCACCAAATGCTATTGAACGATGAACTGCCCCAGAGCATAGGGGGAGGTATAGGTCAGTCAAGGGTATGCATGTTCATGCTTAGAAAAAAACACATCGGCGAAGTACAGGTGAGCATCTGGCCGGAAAATGAAAAAGCCTTACTCCGGGAGCAGGGCATTTTCCTGCTGTAACATAAAAATTAATTATCTTGCTATCACGGTGGGCCACACTCTGATATCATATGATGGTTAAAAACGCCTGGTATATATTCACATTACTCATTGCGTGCTCTTTTGTATTAAACGCCAATGAAAGTGTAACTGATGACAGAGGGGTTGTCTATTATAATCTGAATATCCACCGGGGGAGAATGGCGCCTCATGTTGCACTGCAGGCTGCCTTAAAGCAGGATAAAATATCAGGCGTCGACCTTAATGTCATTTTTTTAAACCCCAACGAAGCCTCATTGAAGAGTTCGGTGGCCAGTGTCGGTTATTTTTTATCAAACCTTGGAAATAATGAGATATATGGCCATGTTCACGCTGCATATTTTAGCATGCACTTCCCCCTGTTGACCAATAATTATCCGGTTCAGCTTAAGTTAGGCATGGGACCGGGATATGTTACAAAAAAGCATGATCCTGAGAATAACCACCTCAACATGGCTGTTGGTTCTCATCTTAATGTTTACGGACAAATTTCTTTAACGGGTGGGATCCCGGTCTTTAAAGACAGATTGTTTCTTAGGATTGGAATGTCATTCAATCACATATCAAACGGACTGGTTGTTGCACCCAACCAGGGAATCAATACGTTGACCATTCATACTGGCTTGGATCTGAGTTCTGACCAAAGGCATTCCGGCACTTTGTCCGTTGGGCGTGACAAGGAGAGAAAAGAAAAAAATTGCTTTACCATTACATATGCTTCAGGCATCAAGGAGGTTGACAGAGTTGCCGGTAAAAGGATATTTACATCAAGTTTGATATTTGATTATGGGTATAGAATACTTCCTGGATTTAATGCAGGTGTTGGGATAAATATTTTTTATAACGATACATGGGCTTATGATCCCTATATGACTCCTGGTATTGATGAGCCGCCTGCCCCGATTCAATCTGCCATTCACCTGGTTTTGGAACTGGAAAAAAACCCTGTTGCGATTATCCTGAATCCGGGTTTCTATATATATAAACCCACAGGGGACATTCCGGATTTCACCGGTCGCCTTGGTGCCAGGTATTCTTTCAGGAACAATCTCACGCTCATGTTTGCCGTCAAGCATCACTGGTTTGCTTTGGCTGATTATTTTGAGTGGGGAATAGGGTATAGATTTTTCAGGTAATAAAGATTATTGTCTTCGGGGAACTTAGTTACTCGTAGCATAAGGCAGATTGATTGCCTTATTGGCGAAGCCCCGGATTTGTTTCATCACAAACCCTTCACCCAAAACATCATGGGTTTTTCAGATTCCTGGTTTTCGTCCAGGTCTTTCCATGAAAAACGGGTCATCAGATCAGGCCTTGGTGTGTAGCCCCGCCCGGTCCAGAAAGCATCAAGGGGTATGTAATCTGAAGGCTTCCGGGGATGGTCGTCGGGCCGCTGAACGGCGCAAAATGCTGCCATGCTGAACCGGCCAATCTCATGAGCATATCGCTCGCGTTCATCAAAAAAGACATGACCAAGGCCATGACCCCGGTACGATTCTTCAAGAACCGACTCGCCAAGATGAAAAACCTGTTCCGGATCAATTCCGGCTTGTATGAGTGGTTGTTTAAATTCGTCGGCTGCCAGGTTAAGGGGCATGGCCGATGATGCTCCAACTACCTTATTGTCGTCCATTACGAGCACCATGACCGATTCATCGGAGCGTAAATAGGTGGCCAGGTATTTTTTTTCATAGGCCATGTCTCCATCATATAAATAAGGAAATGACCGGAATATTTTGATTCGCAAGCGGGCGAGTTCGGCAATGTAAGGTTTGATGGATGGCCCTGATACGGTTTTTATGGTAACAGCCATGGTAAAAAACGCTATAAATAAAAGAAGAAAAACAACACAATTTCCCTGTTGCGCCATCCCGGTGCCCGGGCAATCTGCCGGCCGGCATGGTCGTAAATCATATCTCCCTCTATGCGGCCCACAAATCGACCTGTTTGGTCATAAAGCATGCTCCCGTTCACCCTGCCCAGAACCTGCCCGGTGGCATCATGCAAATAATTGTCTTCAATTTTGCCCAGGTACCTCCCTGCGCCATCATACAAGCGGTTGTCGTCCAAATGGCCGATTATGCTGCCCCGGCTGTCGTAATATTTGTTTTCCTGCACCCGGCCCATATAGCGCCCACTGTCATCATAGATCATTTGCCCCAAAACCTGGGGGATGAATACCAGAAACAGGAGGGAGGTCACAAAAAAGGGCCTGGGAGCTTTCATACCCCGAATATACGTATTTTCTACATATTTTCCCGGATGTCATGCAGAAAATCATCTCTTTGCCATCATCGGGCAGAGACATAACAGGGTTTAATCGGCATTTTGAAGGGTGGCCACCGGGTTCAGATTGGCAGCACGGAAAGCGATTAAACCTACGGTAACCACCGAAATCAAATAAACCATCAAGGCGGGTACCAGGAAGATCAGCCAATTGATGTCGACTCGGTAAGCGAAGTTGTCGAGCCAGCGGTTGATGAATAACCAGGCCGCAGGCCATGCCAACAGGTTCGAAACAATAACCAGGATGCCAAATTCACTGGTAATCAGACGTGTGATATCTGTTACAGACGCACCAAGCACTTTGCGAATGCCAATTTCCCTGGTTCTTGTGACCGCAGCATACACGGCAAGACCAAGAAGGCCCAAAATCGACAGGAGGATAGCCAGGCTGGCAAAACTTGCCATGATGATCATCATTCTTCTGTCGTCCTGGTAATGTTCCATGAATTGTTCTTCCACAAAACGGAATCGCAGGGGCCATTCTGCTGCCTCCTGCTGCCACAACCCTTCCAGGTACTGCAACACTTCGGCTTCGGAATTTGCATGATACCTTACCAGTATGTTGAACCAGTTTTGCGGGTATGAATCCACATTGATAAAGAAAACCATGGGACCCACTGTTTCGTGCAGAGAACTGAAGTGAATATCCTCTACCACCCCGACAACTTGTCGCGGATTCCCGTCATAAAAACCCCGTATTGTCATGCCCACCGGGTCTTCCATCCCGATTCTGGATGCTGCCGTCGCATTGATGATGGCGGCTGCGGTGGCATCGGTGGAATAGTCTTCGGAAAAATCCCTTCCGGATATGATCTGGCTTTTCAGGGTGCGGAAGAAATTTGCATCGCAGGAAATTAGTGCCCCGTGCATATTTTGGGCACCATCTGCTGCTTCATAGCTGAAGTTTGAGTAATTGTTTGGGGTCACGGGAGGTATGTTGTGCGACAGTGAAACCCCGATAACGTCGGTGTTTTGCTGCAATTGTTCCTTAAGCCAGAGGGCGCGCGACAAGCCCTGCTGATCAATGGGGTTGCTGATGGCAATCAATCCCTCCATTTCGTACCCCGGGTTCCGGTTCGACAAATAACGCATCTGCCAGAAAATCATCAGGCTGGATACAATCAGCGCGGTAGAGACCGCAAACTGCATAAGCATCAGCAATTGACGCATCCTGAATTGGTAGCGTTTGCCTTGTCCTGCTTTGATTGTACCGATCACATGGGCACCTTTCATGGCATTTACGGCCTTGAAGCGCGACATCACCATGGCCGGGTATCCGCCCGCAATGAGTGAGATGACAACAAGCAGCGCTGCCAGGCCAACAATGATTAAAGGATCGGAAAACAGTGCCAGCGAAAGGGATTTGCCGGTGATATTGTTCAGGGTAGGCAAGAAAATTTCTACCAGGAGCAGTGCCAGCAACATGGCAAAAAAGGCGATCAGAAAAGTTTCGGCAATAAACTGCAGGATCAGTTGGAGGCGGTTTACCCCAAGCACTTTTTTTACGCCAATTTCACGGGCGCGCCTAATGGCAGTTGCAACACTCAGGTTTACGAAATTAAAGCATGCAAGGACCAGGATCAAAGCGGCAACCGCAATAAAGATCAGCACCACGGTAATGTTCCCGGTTTGAGCCCTGTCCCATTGAATATGGTGAGAATGAAGGCGAATATCAAGCAGTGGTTGGAGCATAAAAAACCTTCTGTCTCGAAAGTTTTCATTCGATTCCCATATTACCGACTGGATTGCCTCTCCGGCGAAGGCCGGATCGGATCCGGGTGTTAGTTTAAAGTAGAAATAAACACCACTGTTTCCCCAGTTATTCAGGGCCGAAGGGTTGATCGAATACAGACAGTCGATGGCGCCAATCATCGAAAAATTAAAATGCGATTGTGCAGGTGGAGGCTCAACCACAGCGGTGATCACAAAAGAATAATAGTTATCATATAATACTGTTTGACCTATCGGGTTTTCGTCTGCAAAATATTTTTGCGCTGTCTCTTTGGTCAGGATCATCGAATGTGGGTTTTCCAGTGCACTTGCCGGATCGCCCGCCAGAAATTCAAACGAAAAAATCTCCAGCATGGATGGGTCAGCCAGGATCATGCCTTTTTCGGTAAAGGGCTCATGGGCTGCTTTCATCACCGATTCGGGCATGAATAAAAACATGCCCATTTTTTCAACGCCAGGAACCTGATCTTCCAGGTAGGAGTACATGACCCCTGGCTGAATAGCCGATGCGGCGCCCGTATTTGGATCGTGCTCCAACAGGCGGTAGATGTCGTGAGCGTGTTCATGGTGGCGGTCGAAGCGGAATTCGTCTATTACGAACAAAAAGATAAGCAAACATGCAGTGATGCCTATGCTAAGTCCGGCGAGGTTGATCAGTGAATAAATGTCGTTTTTTCTGATTTTTCTGAAAAAGACAAGCAGGATGTTTTTAATCATGGATGTTCTGATGAAGGGTTAAACATATGCACGCATAATGTATATCAAATAATGCACCACAATTATTAAATTATTGACAGTGAGACATATGTTGAAAGTTCTGCTACTCATAGTTGTTCATAAGTGTACATATTGTGTCCACCAGCGGACAACCGGTTGATGGCCGCATATTTTTTTTAAAATTCTGTTACTTTTTTCCACTTATGTGCTATTTTTGCATGTGTACGAAACACATTGACGGTGACAAAAAAATACCATATTGGCCAGAAAGAAGAGCGGCATCTTTACAATACCTGCCAATGGGCGTGGGAAATGATCGGCACCGTCGAAGATTACCGTCAATTATCTGATTATGTCATAGACCGCATAAAAGAACACCAAAGCCTGCAAACACATTCGGTGCTCCACCTGGGTTGCGGTTCGGGTTGCATGGATTTTCATATGAAAAAACATGTTGCCATTACCGGGGTGGATCTTAGCGAGAACATGCTCAGGAGTGCTGCCAAAAAGAACCCCGAATGCGAATATATTTTGGGGGATATGCGGGAGTTGTGCATCGACAATCGTTTTGATGCGGTGATCATTCCGGAATCAATCGATTATATGCGTACTGAAGAGGAGATAGTCAATGTTTTCACCAATGCAAAAAACATGTTGAAGCAAGATGGCCTGTTGCTTGTGGTGGTAGGCTATGACCCGGAATTTTTCCCGCAAAACCGTACCACGGTTGACCAGGTTGATGACAAGCATACAGAGCTGACATTCATCGAGAACAATTACGCCCCCGATCCTGACGGAAATTATTTTGAGGCCACATTTGTTTTTTTGGCCAG
>PWON01000026.1 GCA_003557385.1 Bacteroidales bacterium
CATGGCCAGGAACATCAGGATCACATGGGGGATCATGGCCAGGGCGGGTACGTCGTTGCGAAAACGGATTACGACCGGATCTTCCGACAGTTTTACGCGTTCATCCTCCTTTTCGAGAAATATCTGGTACATCACCTTCCCGGCCGCGGGTTGCTGCGGGATATAGGCGATCAGGGTCTGGTTGTCGCGAACCAGGGGTATGGTATCCCAAACATCGTGGCTGGGATATCGTTTGTACCGGAAATAGCCGTCGATGTCCCGGTCTTCGGCCACAACCCTCACCGGGGCGTCAGTGGGCCGGGGAAAGGAACGGATCAGGCGGTAACTGATCTCCTGACCGGCAATTTCCGTGCTGCCGCGATAGGGGTGGGTGGGTCCGGTCATTCGCTGGTAGATGGCGCTCGACAGGGTAATGACTATGGCAATGATCCAGAATAAAATCTTTTTTAGTTTCATTTATTTGTAATTATTTATCAATAATGGCATCATACAGGAGCTGGTGAATATTGGTCCGTATGTTTTGTTCAATCAGTGTCCGGTTGCTTTGGTCGGGATAGGTCCGGTTCGACAAAAATACAAAAACAAGGTTTTCCGCCGGGTCTGCCCAGGCGAGTGTTCCGGTAAATCCGCTATGGCCAAAGCTCAGAGGTGAGGCACTGCGTGCTGCCGGGCTTCCCTTGTCGGGATCCTCGGCGGGTTTGTCAAAACCCAGTGCGCGCCGGTTGTTGCCGGCAACATCCTGCCTTCGGGTAAATTCCTTCACGGTGTGTTCATGAAAGTATTGCCGTCCACCATAACTGCCCCCGTTTAAAAATACCTGCATGAGGGTGGCCAGGTCGGTGGCGTTCGAAAACAAGCCGGCATGACCGCTGACTCCCCCCAGCATGGCTGCCACGGGATCGTGTACGGTGCCGTGCACCACCTGGCGGCGCCACAGGGTGTCCATTTCGGTGGGAACCAGCCGGGCGGGATCGAAGCGTTCGAGGGGCCGGAATCCCATGTTGGAAAGTCCCAGTGGCCCGTAGAGCTGGTGGTCCAGAAATGCATCCAGTCCTTCACCGGTAAGCTCCTCAATGAGTTCTTTAAGCAGGATGAAGCCCAGGTCGCTGTATACATATTTGCCGGTGGGACCCAGGTCCGATTGCAGGATCTGTGTCAGTATGGTGTCGCGGTAATGTGTTTGGATATATAAATTGCCGGCGACCATCACCGGGTGATCTTCCGTTGGATGCTTGCTGTAAATGCCGGGGAGGTATTCGCCATGCTGCATGGAGGCCCGGTGAAACGGGATCCACGGGATAAAGCCGGCCTGGTGGGTCAGCAGCTCGGCCAGCCGGATTGCTCCCATGTTGCTGCCTTCCAGCCGGGGCATGTATGTGGCGAGGGATGCCCCGGGATCTATCATGCCCATGTCTGCCAGGCGCATCAGCGAAGCCGTGGTGGCGGCAATTTTGGTAACCGAGGCCAGGTCGTATATGTCGCCCGTGGTTACAATCGCCATGCTGTCGTAGGTATGGTGTCCAAAGGCCTTGTTGTAGATCATGATCCCGTCCCTGACCACCACCACCTGGCACCCCGGGTAGGCTCCCTGACGGATCCCTTCGATTGCGAGGCTGTCTATCTGCCGGAACAATTCCGGCCGCATGCCCGCGTCGGGGGGCGTCCCGGAGCGGATCCGGACAACCGGCGGGAATTCTGCGCCGGGCAAACCGGCGCGATGGAACGTGCATGAAGCATGCACCAACATGAACAGGATCAGCACAAAACAAGGGGTTGTCAACAGAACAGATTTGCGCATGCCGGTATTGCTAGGGTATTATGATTTGCCCACAGGAGCAGGATGCAAATATAATTAAATCCTGTACACCTTCCATCTGCCGGTTCGCAGGTAGGCCAGTGATCCCAGCCCGAGCATGGTAAAGTAGATCACTTCCACAAACCACACCATGGCGGCGCTGCCATCCAGTACAACGGCCAGAACGAACGCCGAAATCAGGTAAAAAGAAATGGAGAGGATCTCGATTGCCAGGGCCACATGGTTTTTTCCGGTACCGGAAAGCCCGCTGAAGAGGATCATGCCGAATGAAAAGGCCACAAGGGCCAGGGATATGACCCGCAACAGGGGGATGGTGGCTTCAATCAGGTGTGCTTCGTTTGTGAAGAGCGCGGCAATCTGTCCGGGTGTGTAAAGATTCAACTGGACAATGACCAGGGTGCTGAGTATACCGATGACCAGCACTTTTTTGATCAGGGGGATGACCTCTTCGCTGCGCCCCTGACCGATGATGTTGCTTACCAGCGTATTGGTGGCTGAACTGAGCCCCCATACGGGGATCATCAACAGCATGTAAAAACTCCGGGTGATGTTGGAAGCGGCCAGGGCGGTTTCGCCGATCTGTTCGATCACCATAAAAAAAACGAACCAGGCCGCAAAGGATAAAAAATACTGAAACATCACCGGCACTGCCACTTTCATCAGGGGCTTGTAGTGAAGCCAGTTGGGATGGTTGAAGCGGAGCAGGCGATAGTTAGGCAGCGCCTTGTTTTTGATTGAATAGACAATAAAAAACAGAAAGGTGACCCCTTCGGCTATGTTGGTGGCCATGGCTGCCCCGGCAATCCCCATGGCCGGCATGCCAAAATGCCCGAAAATCAACGTGTAGTCCAGGAGTATATTGGTGGCGGCCATTACCGAGGTGCTGACAATCAGCAGGCGCGTCCGGGCAATGCCGATATAGAAGCTGTTGAATGTCAGTACCAGGAAGCCAAACAAGAACCCAAAACGCCTGTATTCGAGAAAAACCAGGCTTTCGGCCAGCACCCCTTCTGACTGTAAAAACCACGACAGGAATATGGGGGCTATGTATGTCAAAAACAAGAAAAGCCCCAGGGCCAGAACGGACATGAAATATACCGCGTGGTCGAACACGCTTCCTATCTGCCGGTATTTGCCCTCCCCGTTGCGCCGGCCGATGACGATCTGCACCCCCACGGCAAAGCCGGCTCCCAGCATCACCAGACTCAGGTAAAAGATCCCGCCGATGGCCGATGCACCCAGGGTGATTTCACCCAGACGCCCCAGGAAGGCCGTATCGATCACCACCATCAGGTTTTGTGCCATCAGCCCGATGACGATCGGGTAGGTGATCCGCCAGATGCTCTTGTATGTGTTTTCAACCTGCATTGTTTGTTCTTACGTTGGCCGGATCAGGCCGTCAATCGATCAGCAGGATCAGGCCCTTTAGGTACTGTCCTTCCGGATGAAACATGTTTGCCGGATGGTCGGCCGGCTGTGTCAGCTGGTGAAGTACACGCACCTGGCGCCCGGCCAGGATGGCCGCCGCCATCACCGTGGCCTGGAAAAGACGCATGTCTACCACCTGCGAACAACTGAAGGTGAAAAGCACGCCACCCGGGGCGATCGCTTTGATGGCTTCCAGGTTCAGCCGCTTATACCCCTGCACGGCCTTGTGCTTTACATGCTGATGTTTGGCAAAAGCCGGGGGGTCAAGAACGATCACATCATGTTGTTCTGTATTGCTTCTGAGGTACTCCATGGCGTCTGCGGTGATGGCTGTATGCCGTTCCTCCCCGCCGTTCAGCGACACATTGCGCACACACAGGTCCATGGCCCGGGCCGAACTGTCGATCGAATACACCTGGCTGGCACCCGCCTTGAGGGCATACACCGAGAATCCACCGCTGTAGGAAAAGGTGTTCAGCACCTTTTTGCCCTGGCAGTAACGGGTCAGCAGCTGGCGGTTGTCGCGCTGGTCGATAAAAAAACCGGTTTTCTGCCCCTTTTCAATGTCCACCATGAATGAAAGGCCGTTCTCCACAACCTCAACCGGGTCATCTGCAGCGCCCGTGATGAACCCTCTCGGCTCCCTGTCTTTCCAGAAAGGGCCCGGAAGTGTTTCACGGCTTTTGTCGTAGATGCTTCTGACGGCATCGCCGTAAACGGCCTGTACTCCTTGCACAATGGTGTCCAAATAAGGGTAGAGCCCTGTGGCATGAACCTGCACGACCAGGTGACCGTTGTAATGGTCGATGATGAGCCCGGGCAAATGGTCGCCCTCGCCATGGACGAGCCTGTACACATTGGTGACCGGGTTTTGGCTCAGCCCGGCAAGTTGCCTCAGCTGCCAGGCGGCCATCAGTTTCTTGTACCAGAAGTCCTGCCCGAAGCTTTCGGGACGTTCGGGCGCAAAGGCCAGCAGGCGGACCGCTATGGTGGCGTCCTGGTAAATGCCGCAGCCCAGGTATTCGTCCTTGTTGGAAAACACCTCTGCATGACAGCCGTCCCATGCCCGGCCTTCTGTTTTTTTGATGGCTCCGCTGAATACCCACGGATGGAAACGCCTCACAGCGTCATCCTTTCCGGAGCGGAGTGTAATCTTCAGGGATGGGTTCATTTCAATGGTTTTAGCCTTTTGTTTATTTCACGGAGATCGACAGGTTTTTTTCGTGCCCGAGGTACAGCTCCAACAAGTCACCGGGCACCACAGGCCCCACCCCGGAAGGAGTTCCGGTAAACAGCAGGTCGCCTGTTTTCAGGGTCACATAGCCCGATACATGCGCAATGAGGTCATCGAACCCAAAGATCATCTGCGTGGAACTGCCCTGCTGCACCACCCGGCCATTTTTTCTGAGCGAAAAAGTGATCTCTTCCGGGTTGTTCAATTGGTCAAATGGTACAAATGCGCCGACGGCAGCGGAACCGTCGAAGGATTTGGCCATCTCCCAGGGCAGCCCTTCGCGGATGCAGCGTTGCTGAAGGTCCCGGGCCGTGAAGTCAAGTCCTGTGGCGACGGCGTCGTAGTAGTTGCGGGCAAATTTTTTCCGGATGTTTTTCCCCACCTTGCCTATCCGGATGACCAGTTCGGCCTCGTAATGCACCTCTTGCGAAAAACCGGGATAGAAAAACGGCATTTTAGCCCTGGTGAGGGCGGTTTCGGGTTTCATGAAAAACAAGGGCCTGTCCGGCAGGGATGATTTCATTTCTGCCACATGGTCAAGGTAGTTCCTGCCAATGCAAATGATCTTCATCGGGATTTACAAATCTTTGATGATCTTGTTTCCGCCCTCAATGCCCCGGAGGATGATCGATTGTATCACTTTCTTGGTGGAGAGGGGAAAGTCGGCTTTCATCATCCAGTCGAAATACTGGGGTTCCCTTTTGAAGACGTCTTCTACAAGCTGGCCCTTGTACTTGCCGAATTTGATGATCTCCCTGCCATCCTTGTTATAGCCGATGTGTCCCACCAGGTCGGCATTGTCGTGGTTGAAGGAGAAATCATGCAGGGCCTGGATGTCGTTTTGGACCGGTTTGCTGACCAGGCCATCGCGGTTTTCATACTCTGTGTCCTGATACCGTTCGATCTGGGCCAGCAGTATCTCGTGAGTGGCCCTGGTGTCGGCTTCGGCTTCGTGTGCGTTAACCAGTTCCTTGCCGCAGTAAAACCGGTAGGCGGCACGCAGGGTCCGCGGTTCCATTTTGTGAAATATGTTCTGTACATCCACCAGGCGGCGCTTTTTGATGTCGAACTTGATGCCGCAACGCAGGAACTCCTCGATAAGCATAGGCACGTCGAACTTGTTTGAATTGTAGCCGGCCAGGTCGCAATCCCTGAAAAACTGTTCCAGGGCAGGGGCCATATTGGCAAATGTGGGGGCATCGGCCACATCTTCGTCGCGGATTCCGTGGATGGCACTCACTTCCCCGGGGATGGGGATGGTCGGGTTGATTAGTTTGGTCATGGACTCGGTATCTCCGTTGGGCATGACCTTATAAATGCTGATTTCCACGATACGGTCGCGGACTACGTTGGTCCCCGTGGTTTCGAGGTCGAAAAAGGCAATGGGTCGTTCAAGGTTCAGTTGCATGGTCGTCGACTGCTTTGGTAAATGGATTTGCAAGTGCGAATATACTACAAATCCACGACGGTCTGACCATCAAATGCCTTGGTTTACATCAAAATTTTCAAGGTATTCTGCCACACGCTGCAAAAACATGCCGCCCAGGGCACCGTCCACGATCCTGTGATCGCACGAGAGGGACAAATCCATCATGTGACGGATGCCGATGCTGTCGCCCTCAGGCCCTTCAATAACCACGGGCTTTTTGCGGATCAGCCCCACACCCAGGATGCCCACCTGGGGCTGGTTGATGATCGGGGTGCCCATGCTGGCCCCAAAGGTGCCGAAATTGGTCATGGTAAAGGTGCCCCCCTGGATCTCGTCGGGCTTGAGCTTGTTTTGACGTGCCCTTTCAGCCAAATCGTTTACTTCCTTGGCGATGCCCAAGAGGTTTTTATGGTCGGCATTTTTGATGACGGGCACAATGAGGTTGCCGTCGGGCAGGGCGGCGGCCATGCCCACGTTGATCTGTTTCCGCTTGATGATCTTGTGGCCGTCGAGCGAAACGTTCACCATCGGGAAATCGCGCAGGGCACGGGCTATGGCTTCGATGAAGATGGGGGTGAAGGTGAGTTTTTCTCCTTCCCTGTCAAGGAGGATGGCCTTGTGTTTGTTTCGCCACCTGACCACCTTCTCCATGTTCACCTCCCTGAAGAGCGTGATGTGCACAGAGGTGTCTTCCGACATCACCATATGGTCGGCGATGAGCCTGCGCATGCGGTCCATTTCCACCACCTGGTCTTTTTCGCCCACGGGGATGGCCGGGACGGATGGTTTTCCGGATGTCCCCCTGGCAGGGGTTGCCGGCTGCGTTTCGATGGGTTTTTCTTGGCGGTTTTTCAGGTATGACAACATGTCCTCCTTGGTAATCCTGCCTGATTTGCCCGTTCCGGGGATGCCGCCCAGTTCTTCAGCTGAAATGTTTTCCTGGCGGGCAATGCTCCGCACCAGCGGGGAATAGAACCGCCCGTCGGCGCCTTTGGCGGTTGCAGGCCCATCGGCCGGTTCGGGGGTTCCGGATGGGGCAGGGGGTTTGGGGCTGTCCGGTTCGGCAGGGGTTTCCGCTTTGACGGATGGGGCCTTCCCTCCGGGTTGCGGGTCGCTTTGCTGTGCCGCCGGTGCCGCTTCTGTTGCATCGCCGGTTTCTTTTTCTGCATCCTCTCCGGCGCTGTCTTCATCTTCCCCGTCCATGTCAATCAGGGCAATGACCGTGTCCACTTCAACGGTATCGCCCTCGTTGAACAATTGTTTCTTCAACACGCCTTCTACCGGGCTGGGAATTTCCGAATCCACCTTGTCGGTGGCCAGCTCCAGGATGGGGTCGTCCAGTTCGATGGAATCACCCTCTTGCTTAAGCCATTTGGTAATGGTGGCTTCCGTAATGCTTTCTCCCAGTTTGGGCATTTTCAGTTCAAAGGTTGCCATATGTGTAATGTTTGTTAAATATCCGTTTCACTATCATTTGAAACAAAAATTCCGGCAAAAGGTTTGACTTCTGCCGATGGATCAATCAAAAACATGCTCAGCGGGTTGATCTGCCCAGTTCCCGGTAAGCCTTCAGACAAAGTTGCAGATCGTTTTCAACCTTGTAGTCTTTGGCATAGAGGTTATTCAGGTTGTTGATGGTGTCGGGCTTCAGGCCTGAAGCCCGGATGGCATCGCCCGGGTGCAACACGCTCTCTTTGAGCGGGGGCAGCTTGTCCACTCCGGGTGCATGATGGTATCCCACCCACGACATCCTGCCGGATAATACCCGGAACAGGTTTTTTACAAAGCCCCAGCGATGTTTTTGCAGTACCAGGTGCAGTGGCAGGGTCATCAACAGAAAAAAGGAGCACAGGAGGTCGAACAGGCGTTTGTTTCGCTTGTTCGACGGAAGGTTGATGGCGTTCACATTGACGGTGAACAGGTCGCCGAAGGTGTCTATGCTGTTGCTCCCGATAATGTAAAGGCTTTCGGGCGGGGCAATCTTGAACAGCACCTGCTTGTCGCGCAAATTCGACATGTGGTCGATGATGGCCTGTGAAGGCATGCCCCCGGCACAGAATATCACCTCGTTGATCCGGTAAATGTCAATGATTGCGCTGATTTGTCCGATGGTACCCAAATAGCCTTCTTTGCCGGGTTTCTCTTGATGAAGCGATACCAGCCCGATAAAGCTGGCATTGCCTCCCTGGCGCAGCATCTGAAGAATGCGTGACGCTTCGTGACCGTCACCGGCAATGAGTACCCGTTTGTTTGCCGGGGGTGCCGGATGAATCGTCCTGTACCTGGCCAGCGCATAAAGGGTGCGGCTGAGTATCATGGAAAACAGAGCCCATACGCTTCCCAGCAGGATGAGCGCCCTGGAAAACCTCAGGTGGATCGGCAGCAGGGCATAGATCACCAGAATGGCAATGGTACCGATGCCGATGCCCCTGACCAGCCGGAACAACCTTACCGGACGGTCATAACCACCGCTGATGTAAACGGCCGATAGCCAGAAAAAGATGTAGGCCGGCACAAAAAAGCGCATGAATTCCGGGGGGTAATAGGCCGTTTCCGTGGCAAATACCTGGTATCCCCAATAGTTTTTCAGCCAGTAAAACCCGCCATAGATCAGCACGGCATCAAGCACCGGCCAGAACATGCGTCCCAGAAAACGCGACAGAATGGCGATCAGGGCACGGAAATAAACCGCCAGGTTGATCAGCCCGGAAAACACCCGGGCGTTTTTTTGAGAAAAATGCTTGCGTGCAAAGATGATCATGGCATTGTAAAACACCAGCACATAATTCACACTGCTTTTTTTGGTGCTTTCGCCTTTGTAGTGGATGATCCTTGTACCGGGATAGTAGTAATTTTTGTAGCCGGCTTTTGTGATGCGGTGCGAGAGGTCAATGTCTTCGCCATACATAAAAAAATCCTCATCGAGCAGCCCCGTTTTGTCGAGCGCTTCCTTTCGCAGGAGCATGAAGGCACCCGACAATACATCCACCACGTGGGTTTTGTCGTTGTCCAGGTATCCCAGGTGGTATTTGCCAAACAGAGCAGACTTTGGGAACAGGGCCGACAGACCGAAAATTTTACAGAAGGCCACGCCCGGGGTGGGCAATCCGCGTTTGCTTTCAGGCAAAAAGCGACCCTGGCCGTCGAGCATCTTCACACCCAGGGCCCCCGCATCGGGGTGGGAGTCCATGAAGCTGACCACCTTTGGAAGGGTGTCGCCCTCCACCACCGTGTCGGGATTGAGCAGCAAAATGTACCGGCCTGTGGCCTGCCGGATGGCCTGGTTGTTGGCCTTGCTGAACCCCATGTTTTGGTCGTTTGCAATGAGTTTGACCTGTGGAAATTTCTCCCTGATCATCTCCACCGAACCGTCTACCGACTGGTTGTCGACCACAAAAACCTCCATCTGCAGATGTTGCCCCGACTTGTACACCGAATGGAGGCATTGTTCCAGGAAATACCGCACATTATAGTTGACAATAACGACCGAGAGCAGCATATGCTTTATTTGATGGTTGTATTTACGTATTCGGTCCGGTGAATGATCGACCGCCCGAGGGTGATCTCATCGGCATATTCCAGTTCGTCTCCGATGGCGATTCCCCTTGCAATCACCGATACCTTCAGGTTGAATGGCTTGGTTTTCCTGTACAGGTAAAAATTGGTGGTGTCTCCCTCCATGGTGGTGCTCAGCGCCAGGATAAGTTCTTCCACCTGGTTGTTTTTCCGGAGGCGTTCTTCCAGGGCACCGATGGTCAGATCGGCCGGGCCAATGCCATCCATGGGCGAAATGATGCCGCCAAGCACATGGTACAGTCCATGGTATTGCCCTGTGTTTTCAATGGCGATCACATCACGGATGTCTTCCACCACACAAATCATCGACCGGTCGCGGCGCGGCGAGCTGCAGATGTCACACACGGGAGAATCTGAGATGTTGTGGCATTCGCTGCAGTACACCACTTTTTTATGGAGTTGCAACAAAGCTTCGGAAAAACGGCCGATCTCTTCCCTGTCTTGTTTTAACAGGTGCAGCACCAGCCGCAGGGCCGTTTTTTTCCCAATGCCCGGAAGCCGGGAGAACTCTTCGACCGCCGACTGCAGTAAATTGGATGAAAAGTGTTCCAAAACCGTCTGTTTCTATTGATCAAGCTCCAAAGTTAATAATAAATGCCACGGAAAAAGACAAAATCTTTGGCTATTTTTGCGGCAGCAATGTAACAAACAAACCTGTAATGACCCCGCTGCTGATCCTGTTTTCCTTTCTGATATATACCTCCCTGATCTTTTTGATCTCACGGCTCACTGTCAGGCGCAGGGCGGGCAACGAGGCCTATTTTCTCGGGAACCGCAATTCGCCCTGGTATGTGGTGGCCTACGGAATGATCGGCGCTTCCCTTTCGGGGGTGACCTTCATGTCGGTGCCCGGGCTGGTAATGGACGAAAGTTTTTCTTACATGGTATTGGTGTTCGGATACCTTGCGGGTTACGGGGTCATTGCCGGCATCCTGCTGCCCCTGTATTACAGAATGAACCTGACCTCCATCTATACATACCTGGAAAAACGCTTCGGTTTTTTTTCGTACAAGACAGGTTCGTTTTATTTTATCCTCAGCCGGTTGATCGGCAGCTCGTTCCGAATGTTCCTGGTGGTGATTGTTTTACAGCGGTTTGTGTTTGATGCCTGGGGCATCCCGCTGGCGGCCACGGTGTCGTTGTTCATGCTGCTTATCTTGTTGTACACTTTTAAGGGAGGCATCAAGACCATCGTCTGGACCGACACCCTGCAGACCACCTTCATGATCTCTGCGGTGGTGATCAGCGTGGTGCTTATTTCCAGGCATCTGGACATGGGCTTTGGTGACCTGGTATCGGAGGCAGGCAGCAGGGGATATACCAGCATGTTCGTGTTCGATTTGAACGATCCCCGTTTCTTTTTAAAACAATTTTTTGCCGGCATGTTCATCACCATTGTGATGACCGGGCTTGACCAGGATATGATGCAGAAAAACCTGAGCTGCAGGAACCTGGGCGACGCACGAAAAAATGTGCTGACCTTCGGGGCCATCCTGATCCCGGTGAATCTCCTGTTTTTGTTCCTGGGATCGGTGTTGTGGATATTTGCCACAAATGAGGGCGTCGTACTGGGGGTGGACCAGACCTCGGATGAGTTATTCCCGACCATTGCCTTGCAATACCTTGGTGTGGCGGCCGGGCTCACCTTCTTTTTCGGCCTGGTGTCGGCGGCTTATTCCAGTGCCGATGGCACCCTGACGGCCCTGACCACGGTATTCTGCATCGACTTCCTGGGATTGCGGCGCCGGCCCGGCATGACGGAGGACAAGATCCGGCAAACACGCTACCGGGTGCACGTTGTCTTTGCCGTCATGATGATGTTGATCATCATCGGGTACAGCGCCATCAACGACGAAGCCCTGATCAGCAAACTGTTCACCATAGCAGGCTATACCTACGGACCTATTCTCGGGTTGTATTTTGTCGGGATGTACACCAAATGGGCGGTCAAAGACAAATATGTCCCCCTGGTGGCCTTGTGTTCGCCTGTGTTCAGTTACCTGCTGAGCGTAAATTCAGAGTGGCTCTTCAATGGCTACCGTTTTGGTTTTGAAATACTTATTGTGAACGGCCTGTTTACCGTCCTGGGTTTGATGCTCATCCGCCGGCCACATCCAGGCAAGCCATGATGCCCTGCCGGCCAGCCGTAATCCGGCAAGCCGTGACAGCCTGCGGGCCACCCGGTCCGGTCATCCATTCCGCATCATCGATGAAACAAAGCCCTGTCAGGCCAAAAAACTGACCCATCCATGCGGGTCGGGTTCTTCGCCGTACTGTATGCCCTGGAGTTTGTTGTACAATTTGGTCGACCAGGGCCCGGCCTGTCCCTCCTTACCGAAGGTGTAAACTTTGCCGCTGTCACGGTCTACGATTTTCCCGATCGGGGAAATGATGGCCGCCGTACCGCAGGCACCCGCTTCCTCAAATGTTTCGAGTTCCTCTACCGGCACTTCGCGGCGCTCCACCTTCATGCCCATGTCGAGGGCGATCTGCATCAGGCTCATGTTGGTGATCGAGGGCAGGATGGAATCGGATTTTGGTGTGATGTAGGTGTTGTTTTTGATGCCAAAGAAATTGGCCGGACCGGCCTCATCGATGTATTTCTTCTCTTTTGCTTCCAGGAAGATCACCGATGCATAGCCTTCTGCCTTGGCCCTTTCGGAGGCGCGCAGGCTGCCCGCATAATTCCCGCCAACCTTGATATGCCCGGTGCCCAGGGGGGCTGCCCGGTCATAGTCGCGTACAATCTGCATTGTTACGGGGTTAAAGCCTTCTTTGAAATAGGGTCCTACGGGTCCGACAAATACCATGAACAGGTA
>PWON01000211.1 GCA_003557385.1 Bacteroidales bacterium
CGTGATTGCCGGCCCGGAAGCAGCTTCGCGAGCGGCTGAGTTCAACACCATGTATTTGCCGGATGTGCTGATCGCCTGGGCAGATACAGAAAAAAACGCAAGTGGTTTGCCTGTTTTCTCGAAACGATTTGCACCGGGCAAAACCATGATCTATGTGTGCAGCATGGGACATTGCAAACGACCGGTCGAAACAGTGGAAGAAGCCCTCGCGCAACTGGGTTAATCAGCGATATCAGGCTTTATGCCGTTTCTTTAATTCGGAAATGATTTCCTGCAGGCCCATTCCTTTGGCGATGAGTAATACGTTCAGATGGTACAGCAGGTCGGCTGCTTCTTCAATGAAACGCTGACGATCATCTTGTTCTGCTTCGAGAATGAGTTCCACTGCTTCTTCTCCGGTTTTTTTTGCGATCTGTTTGATCCCTGCCGCAAACAAGCTGGCTGTATAGCTTGTTTTTGGATCGGCCTGACGCCGGTTGCGCAACAATGTTTCCAGTTTTACAAGGAACTCCAAATCCGGTTCCTGGTCGCGGCCGGGTTCTTTCATGGCGGTGCCTTGCTGATCAAAACAACTGACGGTGCCTGTATGGCAGGCGGGCCCGGCAGGGTTTACACCAATCAGTAAACAGTCTTTGTCGCAGTCGGGGTGTATGCTGAGCACCTCCATATAATTGCCGGAGCTTTCTCCTTTCATCCATAACCGCTGTTTTTTCCGGCTGAACAACGTAAGCCGTCTTTTGGCAAGGGTTGCTTCCAGGGCTTCCCTGTTCATCCACGCTTGCATGAGCACCTGGTGGGTGTTCTGGTTTTGTACGATCACGGGCATCAGCCCGCCGCCCTTTGAAAAATCCAATGTATTCAGATCCAGATCCTTCATATTATTCAATGTTGTGTTATGTTGAAATGTGTTATCTGACTTCAATTCCGTGTGCTTTTAAATAATTTTTCACTTTTTCGATGGTTGTTACGCCATAATGAAATATTCCGGCCGCCAGAGCAGCATCGGCCCGTCCGCGGTCAAAGACTTCTGCAAAATGGCGCGCCTCCCCGGCTCCGCCTGAGGCAATTACCGGGATGCTTACCGCATCAGCAACGGCACGGGTAATGTCGAGTGAAAATCCCTGCCTGGTGCCATCGGCTGTAAAAGAGGTCAGCAAGATCTCCCCGGCCCCCAGGTCACGGCTTTGTCTGGCCCAGTCAAGTGCCGCGATCCCGGTGGCATTGGTCCCGGCATGGCTCATCACCTCCCACCGGTTTCCATCAAAGCGGGCATCAATGGCAACCACTATGCACTGGTTGCCAAAAGCCTGTGATAACCGGGTAATCAGTTTTGGGTCTTTGATGGCTGCGCTGTTTACCGAGACTTTGTCGGCACCCTTCGACAGCAGGGTTTCCACCTGTTTTTCGTCCGATATGCCTCCCCCGACCGTAAATGGAATGCTAACCATTGCAGCCACATCTTCCACTACTTTCAGGAAGGTTGTCCGGCCTTCGAGCGTAGCCGTAATGTCGAGTAAACAGAGTTCATCGGCGCCGTACCCGGAATATTTTGCCGCCAGTTCAACCGGATCTCCCGCATCCTGCAGGTTGCCAAAGGTAACGCCCTTCACGGTGCGTCCGTTTTTAATGTCCAGGCAGGGTATGATACGTTTTGTAAGCATTGTACAAAGGGAATGGTGTGTGGTTACGGTTTGTAATCTTTTTTCAGCCTTGGATTGTCATGTTTTTTATTGAATCCTGATAGCGCTTCCAGGCTTATTTTGCCTTCAAATATTGCCTTGCCGGTGACAGCGCCATAAAGGCCGCATGATTCCAGCAAGTGCAGATCTGCCATGGAAGCTACCCCGCCCCCGCCAATGAATCTTGCCTCAGGATACCGGTCAACCAGGGGTTTGTAGAAATCAGGATCCGGCCCCTCCATGGTGCCGTCGCGGCCGATGTCTGTGACGGAAATGTACAGCCATCCGGCCTTCATCAGTGCATCGATCGACTCAGCGGCTTTCATTTGAGATCGTTGCTGCCATCCTTTTACCGCCACCTTGCCCTGGCTGATGTCTGCGGCGGCGATCAGGGCATCCCGGCCAAAAGTTTCCGTGCATTGCTGCGCGATACCGGGCCCGGAAAAAAGGAAAGTGCCCAGATTTACCCTGAAGGCCCCTGCCTTCAACACCCTGCGGATTGTTTCAAGATCGCGGACACCCCCGCCAAAGTCTATTTGCAGGGATGTTTCCCCGGCCAGTTTTTCCAGAATATGCAGGTTGGCAGGATTCCCGGTCCTGGCACCATCAAGGTCAACCAGGTGCAGATAACCAATGCCCGCGGCTTCAATGGCCTTTGCCGTATGCAGGGGATCAGCCTCGTAGGTTGTGCGCTGGTCGAAACGGCCCTGCCTCAGGCGGACACAGGCCCCATTCATCATGTCTATGGCTGGAATTGCAATCATAAGCTGATAAAGTTTTTTAACATGGTGATGCCGGCAGGTCCGCTTTTTTCGGGATGAAACTGCAGGCCAAAAAAGTTGTCGGATTGAATGGCTGCGGTGAATGCACCCCCGTAGTCGCACCTGGCAATTGCATGGCTGCTGTCGGGCATATAATAGCTGTGCACAAAATACACATGACTGCCTTCGGATACGTGCTTAAACAATGGTCCTTTCAGGTCATATAAGCTGTTCCAGCCCATGTGTGGTATTTTTGGCCGGCCGGTAAACCGCTTGATCTCTTCTTGAAAAATGCCAAGTCCTTTCATGTTGCCTTCTTCTGACCGGGCAGCCATCAATTGCATGCCCAGGCATATTCCCAGGACTGGCCTTGTGAATTCCTGAATGGCCTGGTCCATGCCCGTTGATTTCAGGGCTTCCATGGCTGGTTTGGCATGGCCTACACCCGGAAAAATAAGTTTCTCGGCACCTTTTAACGCCGATGGCCCTGATGCCAGGCTTGCACGGACCCCGAGTCGTGAAAGGGCATTGATCACCGAAGCAATATTGCCGGCTTTATAATGTACTATTTTAATATTCTGTGGCATGCTGTCCTGTTTTACAAAACACCCTTGGTAGAGGGTATGCATTTGGATTCGTTGCGTGATACCGCCATGCGCAATGTTTTTGCAAAGGCTTTAAAAACGGC
>PWON01000217.1 GCA_003557385.1 Bacteroidales bacterium
ATTGACGGGGTAGGACATTACCAGATAGACTCCCGCGTGGTTTCGCTTGACAATCCCGGAGGACAGGAGATGGAGGTCACCCTGAGATATACAGAATCTTTTTTCATTGAAAAAAACGGTCATCTGGGCCCGGTTGGCAACCGCAGGCAGTTCTTGCGTGAATTCAGCAACTTTCGTACTGAACTCAGGTCATACATACGGCAACACGATATTAATTTCGACAAGCCCGGTGACCTCATCCGGCTGGTTGAGTATCTCGAACACCTACATCATTAAAAGCGATTAAATCTTCCGGCTGGCCTTGTATTTTTCCCACGAGAAACCTTCGAGAAAATCAATGGCCCTGCGGGCACCAAGTTGAAACAGTGCAAGCTGTTTATCCTGAGGCATATTAAAATCGAGCCAGAAAAACATTGACTGTCCGTCGATGTCTTTTTTTGCATCGGCATCTATGCTGCAAATCAATTGCTTATAATCGGGGTGACGGAGCAGGAAATCGTAGTCGTGCAACTGACGCATGGTACTGATCATGGCCCCGCTGAATCCAAAAAGATTTCCCGTGTCGGCATATTGTTCCCGCCAGGTGCTCAACCGGGCACCAAATGTGGGTTTTTTTGGTTGACCCGAAGCAAGGTGAAATGCGTTGATCGGAAAATTGGACAACATGCCCCCGTCAACAAAACGAACGGTTCCGGGGATCTTGCCCCGGTAGCCGGTGTGTTTGCGCCAGGGGCTTTTTTCTTTTGGCAGCTTTTTGTCTTCTGTCTGGCCTGCCCGGGGAATATCTTTCACTACAAGGGGCCTGAAAAAGAAAGGGACAGACATGGATGCCCTGACAAATACCGATGGTTTTAGCAGGTCTGCTTGAGCCCAATACAAACCGGTCATTTCAGGAAAACATACCTTGCTTCTGGTGGTGATCTCTGAAGTTATGACTTTAAGCCCTGCCTGGCGTTGTAAAGTTTTACCGGTAACACGGTCGATTAATTCAGGCAGCTTTTTTCTGCACTCCTGAAGGTCTGCCATGTTTTGTATGCCTGCAGCCAGCAGATGCTCGTCGATCCATGCTTCAAAAGTTTTTCCGGGATTGATGCCCAGGTGTTTCCACATGGTATATGCCAACAGGGGGAGGTGCAGTGCCAGCCTTGTTCTCCAGAAGCGTTTTTTGTTGAGAATGTTGGGGATCAGTCTTTTTAAACAGGCATTTCCGTCCACAAGGTCAAACAGCTTTTTGCTGCTGAGCATTTCAAGAACCTTTCCTGACACGGGCTGACCAACAGGTGCCAAACCTGCCATCATTATGGTGTTGATGGCACCGGCAGAGGTGCCTGCCAGGCTGAAAAAACGGATCCCGGCTTTTTCCAGGATATAGGTATATCCGGCCAGGGCAATGCCCAGCATGCCACCGCCTTCCTGCACAAGATCCACATATTGGTTCCCGGCATGGTCCACAATGTCGGAATACACTTTCCGGTCGAGCTTTTTGTTGTTGACCTGATTGACAAGTTCAACGGTACGGGGATGTTCGGTAAACGGGTTCATGCGCCTTTGTATGCCCGGACGAATTATTTATTAAATACTTCTGCTGTTTCTTTCACTGCAAGGATGGCGGCATCGATGTGTTCCGCGGTATTGAAGGGCCCGACGCTAAGCCTGACTGTGCCGTGTATGTCGATTGTGCCGAGCAGTTAATGCACCATGGGTGCACACTGCAGCCCTGTGCGGGAAGCGATGTCGTAGTCGACGTCCAGCATGGTACCAACTTCTCCGGCTTCCACACCGTTTATGTTGAAACTCAGCACCGGGTTCTGGTTTTTTGTGTTTTCAGCACAATAGACGGTCACATTTTCAATTTGTTGCAGGCCTTTACGCAGTTTGTCCCACAGGGCGATCTCATGCCGGTGCAGCTGTTGCATGCCTTGTTGCCTGATCCATTTTACCCCGGCGTGCAGGCCGGCTACGCCAAGCAGGTTAAGGGTACCGCATTCAAGGCGGTAGGGGAACTCCTCGAGGTGGGTGAGCTGAGCGGATCGAACTCCTGTACCCCCAAACCGGGTCATACGAACCGGTATCCCTTCCATGACATAGGAACCGCCGATACCGGTTGGTCCCATCAGGCATTTGTGGCCGGTGAAAACAAACACATCAATGCCCATGGCCTGCATATCCACTTCAGTAATGCCGGCGCTCTGGCAGCCATCCACAACAAACAAGACCCCGGCTTCTTTGCAAATTTTCCCGATCTCCCCAACGGGTTGTACCGTACCGATGATGTTGGAACTGTGGTTGACCACCACCATTTTGGTGTGTTTCCGGATGGCTTTTTTGATGTCGTCCGGGTCAACATAGCCTCGCGCATCAAATGGCACATGGGTTGTTTCGATGGTGCCATCGAGCATAAGATGGTGCAATGGCCGCAACACCGAATTGTGTTCGAGCATGGTGGTGACCACATGATCGCCTTTTTCTGCCAGTCCCTGGATGATCATATTGAGCGAATCACTGGCATTGTAGCTGAAAGTTAGCCTGTTAGGGTCCCCGTCGCCGTTGAGCAGCTCCATCAGCATGCGCCGTGTTTCAAACACCATCTCTTCCGTTTGAATGGATGCATCAAATCCCGAACGGCCGGGGCTTACACCGTGTTCACAATAGAATTCGCGCATAAAATCATATACCGCTTCGGGTTTTGGAAAGGAGGTAGCAGAGTTGTCCAGGTAAATCATTTGGCTCATAATATGTAATGGGGTTAAGGGTGTTCGATGATTAGTGAGTCGGCGACAATTTCTGCCATGGTTTTTATTTGTACATTCAGGCGATAGGTCACATTAATCTGTGATAGCTGGTCGACACAATTGTGGCAGGGTGTGGCTACGATGGCCGCCCCTGTTTTTTTGATTTGTTCCGCTTTGATCCCGGCAATTTTTATTCTTCGGTCGTTGTATTCGCTCATGGCCAGCTGGCCACCACCACCTCCGCAACAAAAGTTATCCATGCCGTGCGGGGTCATTTCCACAAAGTTCTTTACAGTGTTCTTTAAAATATACCGTTGTTCCTTCACTATTCCTCCGCTACGAACCAAATTGCACGGATCGTGAAGGGTAACGACCTCCCGGTTAAGTTCCCTGTCGGGCCTGATCCTGCCCGATTTAATATATCCGGCAATGAGTTCTACGGAAGTGACTGTTTCAGGGAATTCCCTGCCAATATAGTTTGGACCCTCCCAGCGGTTTGCCCTGGCTCCGTGTCCGCATTCGGCCAGGACCAGCTTTTTTGCCTGCATTTTTTGTAATTCATCGTACATGCGTTGGGCAATGATGCGGCTGTGACCGGGGTGGCTGGAAAAATAAGCATAATTGGTCACATCATACATACCGGTGGAAAGGGTCCAGCTTTCTTTAGCCGCGTAAAAGATCTTTGCCATGGCCGATATGGACAGCGGAAAAAACTTTGGTTCCCTCGGATTGAGGGTATACAATATATTTTTACCCGGCTGGTTAATGGGAATGGTGGCTGTGGGATCATTCAGTTCGTCCTGCAATTCCTCTTCCATCCATTCAATGGTATCCAGGAAATCTTCGTCGGGAATGGCCATATTATTGCCAGATGTAAGCGCTGCATCCACGGTTGCCTGGAGAGATTCCGGCACATAGCCCATTTTTGCGAGCATTTCGCGTCCGGTTCTGATTACATACTCAATGTCCACGCCGATAGAACAATGCTTCACACAGCGACCGCACATGGTACAGGCACCGTAGAGCAGGTCAACCATTTCACGAATGTTTGTATCATCGAGTTCGCGGGCACCCACAAGGGCGGGAAAAACTTTGCCTGTTATGGTGCAATAGCGCCGGTAAATGGCAGATACCATGTCGACCTTGCCGGCTGGAATCATACGTTCGTCTCCGGTTGCCAAGTAGTACAGGCAGGAGTCAGCACACAGGCCACAATGCACACAACTGTTCAGGTGACTGATCAGTTTGCTGTCCTGAAGCCTTTTGAGGACCTCAAGACCGCATTCAATTTTATCTTTTGTGATCTTTTCCATTGTGGACGAATCAGGGTTTTTTCATGGGCCAGACATTACGCCAGCCATAAAACAGCCCCAGGTGATAACGGGCTGCAAAAAAATATATGGCATGTTTAAGCTTCCCGGCCGGCATGTAAATAAACAACAACCCGGCAACGATCATGTAGGCTGGATAGAGCCCATTGTTTAGCAATACAAGCCCAGTGAATAGCTGAAACAATGTAACCAGCATATTGGAAATGTAATCGTCGGGGTTCGAAAGCCGCCTGAGTTTATTGTCTGTCAGGCGTTTGATGAAAATCCCAACACCTGCCGCGGCTCCTGAAAAGGCAGCCAGAGTGAGTAGTATACAAATCAACCGGCTACATTCCAGACCAGACAACAACAGAAAAAACATGACAATAGACAAAAACGTTGCCACATGGAAAATAACGCCGGCCGTGTATGTGGGCAGGTGCAAAAAGGCGGATTCTTTATTTCTTGGATTCATCCCTGCAGTGAATGAATAGACAATGCCTCGAGTGGTACTTCCAGCCCTGGCCGAATAATCCCTTGGCTTGCCGAGTTTCAGAAGCCTGAAAAAATGATGGGCAAAGCTAATCAGGCAAATTGCCAGTGCGGCCAGGGCAAACCATTCATACCAATGCATAGGAAGCAGGTTTTATACACAACCATCGGGTTTGGGCAGGCCGGCCACGCGACATGCACCCCTTGCCGGACCCAACGGAAAAAGCTGGTAGATCTCGCGCAGCTTCAGGCCGGTTTCTTTGCAAATAACACGAATCATTGGCGCCATGCCTTTTTTTTCATAATTGTCACGGATGATGTTGATAATCGCCCAGTGTTTTTCATTCAATTCTTCAATGCCGTCGTATTTGGCAATCAGGCGGGCAAGTTCTTTGTCCCATATATCTGGTTCGATCAAAAAACCATCACCGCCCACTTCAATTGTTTTTCCTTCAATCTCTATTGTAGACATAGCAGATAAGATTATTCATGTTTGGAATTGTCCGGTGACAAATATATTAAAAAACTTACATGTGAGGATTCTTTTATTTCTCTTCTGTCATATAGAATTGATTACACAAATAACAAATTAAATATATTTTCTTATCATTGTACCGGTAGTATTATTGATTGGTTTCATACGATGAAAGCGTCTCAAGATGCAATCAAAGCATATTTGAGCGGGGCATCAGACCGCTTTGACATTGAGTTCCGGTTCAGGCAAAAGGATGGAGGTTGGATGTGGATCCAGGGGAAAGGTAAGGTCGTTGAAAGAGATGCAAAGGGGGGCTCCCTTGCGAATGATCGGGACCCATACTGATATTACCGGCCGCAAGCTTGCGGAGGAAGCGTTGCGGTTTCTTCGGATCACCGGCTAATTACGTAAAGGCCCGTAAAATTCTCGTTTGGCTTATTTCCAGATTAAATGGATGCAAGCAGAAAGGCAAAAAGGCCAATGAAGGCACCGGCTTTAAGCAACAGGCTGATCTTGCTGAACTCTTTTTGACTGAGGTTGCTTGACAGGGTAAGTATCAGCGCATAAAGGACTGTCCCAACGCCGGGTATCATCAAAACGAAGAAGGCATGGGGATTTATGATCGGGGTGAAAACCGGTAATACGAAAAACAAGATCGCAAGCATGGTGAAACCTGCCGAGACCAGGGTCGCTTTTCTTTTACCCAGGATGATCGCCAGCGTCCTGACGTCTTCCACCCTGTCGCCCTGGATATCTTCACACCCTTTGATGATTTCGCGGGCCACCAACAACGAAAAGGTTGTTATAAAAAAGAAATAAATAAAGTATGGAATGTTGAACCCGCTGAAAAACGCCCCGTAAATCAAGCCAAAAGAAAAGGAAAAGCTCACGATGACATTTCCCATGAAACCGCTTTTTTTTCCATAAGCGGCATACAGCCAGCCAACAGACCCGAAAAAAAGCGCAAGAAAAACATTTACAAAGCCAAGGTTCAAGAGGAGGGGGTGAATGACCGCAGTCAGCATCGCCAAACCCAGGGTAACCCCGTACAATGCTTTGGCCTCCGTAAGGCTAAGGGCTCCGCTGGGAATCGGGCGTCCGGGCCTGTTTATCCTGTCTATTTTGAAATCATAAATATCATTGATGATCATCGCAGAACTTACAATTAAAAAATACATCAGGCAGGCAAGAACAATATGCAAGGTCAGGGAAGATGGGGCATCGTTCAGACGGGTGTTCAATATTCCAACAACAATGGTCACACAACCCATTAAACCGTTTAAGGGGCGCATGATCTCAATGCTTGCTTTTAACTTCATCCCTGCATGTGTTGTTTGCTCATCACCTGATATTTATGGTCCGGATTTTTGTTGCTTCCGGCGGATTTGATTTCACGGATGATCGGTTTGAGTGATTCACCCTCATCTTTTAACACATGTTTCTCAATGAAGGTGCCCATGACGATCACATCCGCGCCCGCTTCAACAAGCAAACGCGCATCTTCTTTGGTGTTGATCCCCCCGCCGGCGATGATGGGAATGGATAAAACCTCTGAGGCATAAGAGACGTGGGAGGCAGGGATGGTGTTCGCACCCGATCCTGCTTCCAGGTAAAGCATCTGAAACCCATACATTTCAGCTGTCAATGCATAGGCTGCAGTTAATTTCGGGTCGTTTCTGGGCAATGGTTTTGCATTACCGACCCATCCCGCGGTTGCCCCGGGTTCAATGATCAGGTAAGCCAGGGAAATGGTTTCAAGCCCGGATGATTTAAGAGGATAAGACACAAGGGCCTGTTGTCCCACGATAAAATAAGGGTCCCTGGAGTTCAGCATCGACATAAAAAAAATCGCGTCGGCTTTTGATGAAATGCTGGGTATGCCCCCGGGAAAAATGATGACCGGCAGCGTGGTTTTTGCCTTGATCTTTTCAACAGTTGAAGAAACAAACTCCTGGTCAGTGACCGTACTTCCACCCACCAGTATTGCATCGCTTCCGGCAGCTTCACACAGGCATGCCATGCTGGCTGCCCTGTCCGGACTTTGCTTGTGGGGGTCAGGGTCGATCACTGAGAAATGCAATGCACCATCGTCTCTCAACCTGTTCATCAAATACTTATACACCGCTTTATTACATGATTTGTCAAACATTGCTCTTATATTTTTTTGGTTGTTTTCTGGCTTCCACTTTTACCCTCAGTTTTTCAGTTTTGTCGTATTCCCTGATCACTTTGCGCTTCCAGATTTCAAATGCCTGCATGTCGGGGGTCCCTGGAAAGTTATGGTACAGCCTGACCACTGCATTCATTCGGGCACGAAGATAATTCATTATTAACAAAAAGCGAGGCCTGCCAATACCACGGTACGCTTTTTTGGCAAGATCCCAGGACGACAAACGGATGCTCCCATCGTTGGCAATCCCCAATATTTCATCAGCGCTTAAAAGACGCTTGCCCAGGCCAAAATTCAAATCGTCATTCACAAAAGACTGCATCACCCTGCGCAAGACATCGAGCCCTGCAAATTCTGCCCCAAAGCTCCTCATGACAGCCACATTGTAATCCCAAAGGGAATTCAGCGAACAATCGTTTTTTTTCACAGCTTTTACGGCGGTCATTGCAGCATGATATCCTGCCCTCATGGAAGGGTCTATGCCACCTCCGTGCAATGGGTTTACATGGAAAGCGGCATCTCCGATAAACATGATGCCATGGTCTGCACACGACCAGAGAGGGCGACGCACCGGGACCACCCCGCCGCCAGAAGAAAGGATTTCCACCTGGTCTGTTTCGATGAACACATCAAAGGCATGTTTCCTGTAAAAGTTTTTCAGGCTCCCCTTGTAATCCATATAAACCCCCAGTCCGATGTTCAGTGCATGATCATTTTTTGGGAAATACCAAACATAGCCACCCGGTGCTCTGTCCTTGTCAAGGATGATTGTGATGTATTCCGGATTCTTTACTTTTTGTGCCTTCGTAGGAAAATGTACGATTTCACGATAACACAAAACGGCATCCTCTTTTTCAAAATGATTCTCAACCTTTTTACTTTTTATCTTTCTTCGCAATGCTGAATAAAGGCCGCTGCCGTCGATCACAATTTTTGCCTTCAGCTCCACCTGATCCCCATTGCCCAACCTTGCCCGCACGCCCGCAACCGAATCTCCTTCATAGATCAGGTCCAGGGCCATGGTTTTAGCCAGAAACCGGCTAACCCCCGCATCCAGTGCCTCTTTCAGCAAGCGCTGGCCGAATGACAGCCTGTCAACGACATATCCGGCAAACTTCGAGTGGATCATGGTAAGGGGATTTTTCAGGTCCGGGGGATATAATTTTACCCCCTTTATGTGACAGGAAAGCTCCTTACCGTTGGGATGTGCAACCCCAAGCATGTCAAATACCTCGGAGCCTATGGCATCCCCACAGATCTTTTCGGGGGTAAGTGTCGCAGGTTTTCGTTCAATCAAACATACACGCAAGCCGTTCTGGGCTGCAAACCTGGCGGCAATGGCGCCACCTGTTCCTGCGCCGACAACAATAACATCAAAATTGTTTTCAAAAGATGCCATGATCCTTTTTTTGACTCCAAAAATAGCGGTTTTTAATATCTATTGCCACATGAGATTTCTGATGGTAAAAATTTCGTCCTCGAGGCCCGTGTCGAACCGGACGTCATCAAACACGACACGTGTTTTGTGGTCCCTGCTCAGGTTGGTGATGAAGACCTCCCGGGCATACCAGTAATCATCTTTTTTTTCGAAGAGGTATTCGATCACTTTGAACTCCCGGCCTTTCCTGTCGAAAGTTTTCATGGTTTCGGGATAGTAGTGTTCTGCATTTACAAATGCTATAATCCTGGAATATCCACTCTGCACCCCTGGCCGGGGGGTGAGCTCCAGTACATAATGTGTTTCCGTTTGTTCAATGAGCAAGGCAGAGAAGTCTTCGGTGTATTTCTGGATCTCCAGGTCTTCATAAGAGAGGTCGGTCCCGGCAAAGGACTGGCTTTTCATGTGGGAAGCGACCCTTCTTTCCCTTCCATAGGCAGGCATATAGAGGTAGATCACATCATCGGGCAGCGACAACAGGGCAATGCCGGCCTCTCTCGCCGGTGCCGTGAAACGAAACAGGTGTTGGTTGGTTCCTTTTTGCCAGGCCACGGCCTCCCTTCTCCGCTCATTTCCGTTTCTGTCAGTGAGGATCATTTTAACCCTGCTTGTCTGATCTTGCCTGGCAAACAACACATCGCCCATCCGGATCAATATCTCTCCGGCATCAGCGGCAAACAGTTGATTCCCCCCTGCAAGGATCAGGAGTGTTGCAAGAAGCGTAATATAAAAACGTATGCTCATCTGGATTTTGTTTTTCATTTATCGTTTGATTAAGACCATCGGCAACAAGGTCAGCGTGGCCATTCCGGATACGAGCATGGTAAATGCCAGCAAAAGCCCCAGCCTTTGCACTGGGATCAGGCTGGAAAACACCATCATGACAACTCCGGAAACAATTGATAACATACTGATAATTATTGATTTGCCGCTGGTGCGAATGGCCCTGTCCAGGCTCTCCCTGGCATCAAGCCGCATCCTTTTCCCCTCCCCAAACCTGCTGATAAAGTGAATTGAAAAGTCTATCCCAATGCCAATGGTCACGCTGCCAGCAAGAACAGTGGCCACATCAATCGGAACCCCGGCAAACCCCATGAGGCCAAACAGCGCAACAAGCGTAACCATAATGGGGAACACGGCCAGCAAACCGCTCTTTGCCGAACCGATCAGCAAGCTGGTTAACAGAATTACACACAGCACAGCAATGGCCAGACTGCGGACCTGGCTATTGACAATGTTCTCATCAAGTTGTTTCAACAGTATCGGGACCCCGGTAACCGCCATTTGACAGTTTTCGTTGGAGTGGCTCTTTACATAGGCATTGAAATTGGTTTCAATTTCGCTGAGCACCTGCATTTCGGTGGATGTTACAAAGCCCTGGACAATGCCCTCCTGCAGATCATATTTTACCAATTGCTCCATTACTTCCTGTCCATCGAGCAGAAACCAGAGCTGTGCAATTTTTTCACTATCATCCGGAATATGCATCCCTTCACCCATTGCATGGTTCAGTTGTTTGATCAGATCAGCCAGGGAATAGGTGTATGGAATATAATCAAACCCCCGCATGTAGTCCTGGGCATCACTCATCATGTTCAACACCTCCGGATGATGCATGTCACCGCTGAACCTTATGTAGATCGGGTTGCTGCCATAGAATTTTTCAGATAGCACAACATCTCCCTGTCTCACAACGCTGCCTGGTTTAAAATAATCGACAAAATCTACGCTTCTTGAAATCCTCGTGATCCCGACAACACTTATCAGGACGATCAGCACCCAGAAGGCCAGCAGTTTTTTTCTGTTGTAAAAAGATAAGGCCAGCAGTTTTTCGGGAATGACATCAAACAGATTGGGCTTTTGAGGTGCCACCGCAACAGTACTCTTTTTATTCATCACAGCGATCAATGCCGGGACCAGTAATATGGTCAGGACCACGGAAAACAGGACCCCGGCAATGGAGAACATGGCGAATTCCCTGATCATTTCAAGCTTCGATCCGGCAATAAAGGAAAAAAACCCAAGCATGGTGGTTACGGATGCCAGCACAACGGGGACCATAATGTATCTGACGGCACGTTGCAGGGCCTTGTATGGATTCATCTTTTGCTCCACCATCACGGCATGGACCACATGAATCGCATAGTCATTTCCCAGTGCAAGCAAAAGAATGGGGATGGTGTTGGTCAACAAGGTCACTTGATATCCAAGCAAGGCGATCAGCCCCATGGTCCATATAATGGAAACAACCACCGTCACCATCGGAAGAAACACCCCGCGGAAGTTGCGAAACCCGGCATACAGCATCAAACAGATCAGCATAAAAGCCACCGGCCCGATCTTCAGGAGTTCACCGATAAGGATGCGGTTGAGCTCCATAAGCGTTACCGGCACCCCCCCATAGAAGACCGTTCCTTCAAAAGGGATTCCCGCCATGATTTTCTCAATGTTTTCCATCACCTCCACCCGGTTCACATTGGGCAGGATCCTGCCAATCACCAGGGTTGCGGTTGCATCTTCCGAAACCAGTTTCCCGCTGAAAAAAGGGTTCGACAAGATGTAAGCCCTTAAAGAGTCAAGCGTTTTCTGATCTTCCGGGATATTGAATTCATCCACCAGGGGACCAATGTCTATTCCGTTTCCGGCAGACCGGATATCCATTGTGCTGGTCAGGCTGGTCACATACCCTATGCCCGGCACCTCCCGGATGCTGTCCGTTACCTGACTGACCAGCGCCAGCATCTTGTAGGTAAACACATCGCAGCCCTCAAGCCCCACAATGACCATGTCATTCCCCCCATAGGTCTCGCCAATTTGGTTAAACAGCTGCACCGAGGCATCTTCTTCCAAAAGATAACTCATCACATCGGCATTCACCTCAAGGTCTTTCATAAAATATGCCATCATTATGGTAATGGCTGTTACCATAATGATGATCTGGTATCTTAACCGCACTATTCTCTCAGAGATGGCGTTCATTGACCGGGCTCTTCTGTAAGTTTTAGCACAATGACCGGACGGGCGTTAACGCCACAAAACTATGGTTTTGTTACCGATTTACATAATAAAAGATAGCATCTGGAAACACATAAATCAACCGGAAACGCAACATTTATTCCAGTTAAACCTTCCTCAACATTCTTCTTAGAGATAAAAAAAACCCCCCACATGATAGTGAGAGGTTTTTGGTCTCTAAAGTCCTTTTTGATAGGATTAAAAATATGCGTTATGCCAATTTTACATTTGCAGCATTCATACCTTTTTTGCCCTCGATCAGTTCAAAGGTTACTTCGTCGCCTTATCTAATCTGATCAATCAGACCAGAGGCATGTACGAAAAATTCTTCTTCTGTTTCGTGATCCTTGATAAATCCAAATCCTTTAAGGTCATTAAAGAATTTTACTGTTCCAGTTTTCATAAAATGTAATTTGATTGATTTGAATAATTAAATTGAAATACGTAAAATTGGTGTGAAACATTTTTCTATGGGAAGCTTGATTCAGGTTTCAACAATGCGGATTTCAATTCTGTTTCTTAAATACGGCATAAAGGTAATAAAAAACATTGGTTTCATAATTATTAACACTAATGTCCGGTTAA
>PWON01000004.1 GCA_003557385.1 Bacteroidales bacterium
AAGTGACACTGGCACAGTTGGCGGTCAATCAAATTGAAGAGCGGACAGATATCGATTTCAGGGAAGTGGGCAATGTGGTGGCCAGCAGCGAATTCTCTTTCCGGGAACTTGCCGGCCGCGGACTGTCCGGACTGAATAACCTGATGGGGCAACCCATCGTGGTCGATGGCGAAACCACAACCGAAGGCCGCCGTGTGCAGTTTGCCATTGGCAGTTTCTTCGAAGTTTCCCGGTCAGGACCGGAGAAAAGTAATTAGTAATTAGTATTTAGTAATTAGTATTAAATAATTACCGGTTTAACGATACTAACTACTAACTACTAACTACTTCTTCTAACTACTTCTTCCGAAGGGAGTACTTCCAGCGACGGTGGGACCACAACCAATCCGCGGGTGACTGCCGGATTTCTTTTTCGAGCAGTTCCATAAAACGACGCGACAATTCCCCTTCTTTCAGGTCTGCGGGTTTTTCGGCAATCAGTTCGACATACATAAAATAATGCCCCCGTTGCTGACGCCGCATGGCTACAAAAAACACGGGTACGTCGAGGCTGCGCGCCAGTTTTTCCGGGCCGTGGTAAACCGGGGTATCTTGCGAAAGAAATGTGGTCCAGTATGCTGTTTTCGGGCGGGGGGTCTGGTCGGCGATCAAACCCAGGATGAATGGTTTGCCGCTGCGCTGGTAGCGGATCACGCTGCGGCCGACCAGGTTTTTGGGCACCAGTTCATGGGCATAGCGACCACGGATACGGAGCATCAGCCGGTCAAACACCTTGTCTTTCAGCGGGCGGTATACCGGCACCACCGGGAAGGGCAAGTTCAGTGACGTGACCGGCGGCACCCACTCCCAGTTGCCGAAATGTCCCAGCAAGCCGATAAATGAACGGCCCTCATCAAAATATGACTGCATCAGGGCTTTGCCTTTTTCATCCATCCGGCAACGCCGGTTTAACTCTTTGTCACTGATTGTCAGCAATTTCATCGCCTCCAGCTGTACGTCGGCCAGGTGGCGGTAAAAGGCCCGGGCGATCTTCCGAAGCTCACGTGGATCTTTTTCCGGAAAGGAGTTTTGCAAATTGCCCAGCACCACTTTGCGGCGGTATCCGAAAACATCCCCCATCAAAAAAGCCACAAAAGAGGACAAAGCATGCAAAACCCGCAAAGGAAGCCTGGATAAAAGCACCACCAGGGCGGCGAGCAGGTGACTCATGATGAACAGGCTAAAGATTGGTTATTTTGATATATTTGTGTAAAGATATAAAAAGAAGAAGCCCACATCCAAAAAACAAATATTCAGGGTCATGAAAATATTCTGGCGTATTATTTTGGCACTGGGGATCATCATTGCTTTGGTGGTTGCCTATTTTTTGGTTTTTGTGTATTTCAAACCACACGTGGATTATCTGAAAGCAGAGGTTGACATTGAAATTGCGGGAGAACAGCTTTACCGGGAATTTGTTGATGATCCGCTGCAGGCGGCGAAAACCTACAACGGAAAGGTGTTGCTGGTGGAAGGGGTGGTCGAGAATATTGAGTATTTGGACGATATGACCATTGCGGTGATGATCTATGACGATGGGTTTTTTGGCAAGGAGGGGATACGGTTCACCTTGCTCGAAGGCCAGGAAAAATATTTGCTGACCGGCCGGTTAAACCGGTTGAAAGGCTATTGTACGGGCTTTACCGGCGCCGATGTCATCCTTGAACATGCTTCTGTTCATTAACCTCAAGCATCCGGAACTTATGATACGTATATTTCTATTGCTTTTTTTGATCGTTTTTGTATCGAACGATTTGTGTGCGCAACGTTACTCCACGCGAAACGGCATTGTGCGCGTGATGTATGACCATCCCGTTGCAGGAAGCCTTGAAACAGTAAACCGGCAGGTAAATGTCGCGTTCGACGTGGAGTCGGGGGAGATCAGGATGCAAATCTTGATGCTTTCTTTCCGTTTCGACAGGGCCTTTAACCAGGAGATTTACAACAATTATTTTGTTGAAAACCCATGGTATGCCAACGCACGTTTTGAGGGACACATCACCAACATCGATCAGATTGATTTTGACAAGCCAGGGATCTACACTGTGGAAGTTAGCGGTGACCTTGTTGTACGGGAATTTGCCAATCCTATGTCCACCACGGCGGAGTTTGTGGTCAATGAGAACTTCTTCGAGGGGGAAGCCCTGTTTGATGTCTATGTCAGGGATTATATGCATATGATCAATCCAACCAGCGCACACTGGCCGGATTATGTACAGGTCAGCATGGAAGTAAACCTGCGCCGCCTGTAACCCACCTCGCACCGCCTGTAAACCACCCCACACAGAACCCTCACACCCTTAGACCATTAGACATTTAGACCCTTAGACCTTTTCGACCTTTCGACCTTTTCGACAGTCTTAATACAAAAACTGATCATACGGATACCGTACCCTATGAATTTCCACCACCGTATCGTATAACAGCCGCCGAAATCCTTCGATATTGCCTTTATACTTGGCGGAGATAAAAATACAGGGTTCGTTCAACCGGCCCATCCAGGTTTGTTTCATCTCCTCCAGGCTGATGTTTTCGCGCGTGGACGGGGTGAGGTCGTCCTCTTCCTTTTCGACCCATTTGTACCGGTCCATCTTGTTGAAGACCATAATGGTCTGTTTCTCTTCCTCGCCGGTGATCTCCTGCAGGGTCTCTTTGACCACCTGGATCTGTTCTTCAAAATTGGGATGGGAAATATCCACCGCGTGCAGCAGGATGTCCGATTCGCGCACCTCGTCGAGGGTCGATTTGAACGACTCGATCAGGTGGTGGGGCAGCTTGCGGATGAATCCCACGGTGTCGGACAGCAAAAAGGGCAGGTTGCCGATCACCACCTTGCGGACGGTGGTGTCGAGGGTGGCAAATAGCTTGTCTTCGGCAAAGACATCAGTTTTGCTGATCATGTTCATGATGGTGGATTTACCCACGTTGGTGTAGCCCACCAGGGCCACCCGCACCAGGCTGCCGCGGTTGGAACGCTGGGTGGCTTTTTGCTTGTCGATCTGTTGCAGCTTCTTTTTGAGCAGGGCGATCTTGTCGCGCACGATCCGGCGGT
>PWON01000206.1 GCA_003557385.1 Bacteroidales bacterium
ACAAAAGGTATTCAAGTTCATGAAGAAATACAAAGGTGCGGCATCCGGAGATCTGGTCTTTAAATTCGCTGATATGGTTCATGCTGGCATGCTGGTGTCCGAGCACCTTCGACTGGAAATCAATAAGGCAGGTAATGCGGTATTGGTCGCTTGGCAGCGCAATGATCTCACAGTCTTTTTCGTCATGATAAAAACGGATGGGTTCCCTGATCTCAAAATAATCCCTGCCGGCTTCCTGTTCAACCGTCCCTTGCTTATCTATGGCTTCGGTAAATAATCTGCTGCTTCCGTCCAGGATGGGTGTTTCGTTACAGTCGACGGCTACAATTGCATTATCAATTCCCAGGCCCGTTATGGCCGCCAGCACATGCTCAACGGTGGCGATTTTCATACCGTTCTTTTCCAGGGTGGTGCCCCTTGATGTATCAGACACAAACCTGACGTCGGCTTCAATAAATGCGTCTTCGCCGATATCGTTGCGCAGAAATCGTATGCCAGTATTATCCGGTGCTGGTTGTATGCTGAGTGTTACGTTTTTTCCGGTGTGCAAACCATGGCCCTGAAGTGTTGCAGGGCTTTTAATGGTTCTCTGTTTTTCCATACCTGACATCTTGATTCATGATGACTTTAATTTTTTAATTTCCTTCTCCAGCTCATCAATCCGTTTGACCAGTTTTTCAAAATTCCGAAAGTAAACAAAGGATTTTTTATACCGGGAAGCTTCCATGGCCGGCGATCCCATAACGATTTGACCACCTTTGATGCTGGAGGATATCCCCGTTTGGGCAGCTATTTTCACATCGTTGCCGATGATTAGATGACCACTGATGCCTACCTGTCCGCCAATCATACAGTTTTTGCCGATTTTTGATGATCCGGCCACGCCACATTGGGCAGCCATTACCGTGTTTTCACCGATGACTACATTGTGTCCGATCTGAATCAAATTGTCCAGTTTGACGCCACGCTGAATAATTGTTGAACCAAGGGTTGCACGGTCAATGGCAGTCCCGGCCCCTATTTCCACATGATCTTCCACGATCACATTGCCAATCTGAGCTACTTTTTTGTAATGATTATCGGTTTGGGGTGCAAAACCAAATCCATCAGCCCCGATCACAACATTGGAATGGATGGTGCAATGGGCCCCTATACGCGAATTGTCATAAATCCTGACTCCGCTGTATAAGGTTGTATTGTCACCAATATGGACATTGTCTCCAATATAAGCATGTGGAAAAATCCTCACGTTTTTGCCGACAACAGCACCGTCGCCCACATAAGCAAATTCTCCAATATAAGCACTGTTCGAAACTTCTGCTTTTGGTGAAACAAAGGCAAGTTCAGATAGACCTGTTTTTTCGGGTGTGTTTTTTTTGTATATTTCAAGCAAATGGGCAAGTGCCCCATAGGGGTCTTTTACCCGGATCAGTGTCCCCTGTATGTCCTTCTCGGGCTGAAAATCATCCCTGACAAGTATAATGGAAGCTTCTGTTGAATATATATGGTTGGTATATGCCGGATTGGCTAAAAAAGTCATGGTACCCTTTGTTGCCTCTTCGATCTTGGCAAGCTGTGATACCCTTACCTCCGGATTCCCTTCACAAACCCCCTGAAGCAAATCGGCAATTTCTCTTGCTGTAAATTCCATTCAATCATATCTTGGGTTAATGCGGTCGCAAGTTACCAATATTTGCTCTGATAGCCAAGAAGATTTTCAAATCAACCAAGCTCCTTGGGGTGGCACAGGAAATATTTTTCCACCGGGTGCGACAATGCATTGATGTTTAATTGGTCACTTGCCTGGGCAATATCTGTCAATGTGCCATCACGCGACAAAATGAATATGTTTCCGGTACCGGGATCATAGGCGCGGTTTTTAGTGGTCCCGTGACAGACCAGAAAGCGTGTATCTGCCAAGCTGCTTAAATGATAATGTTTCCGGACCCTTTCTCTGACCATTTGGATTTCTTCTTCGTCAAACGGGGTGTTTTGTAAAGTGACCCTGAATAGATTCCTGTTTACAAGCCCTTTGCACAAAAAAGCCAGTATGGGGTCTGTATGTTTTGTCCATGTTTTAATGGCCGAAAATATATCATGATCATCCAAAAGTGAAAAGTCTTCAATCAAAGTGCTATCGCCTTCAAATGCAGCTTTATCGTATCGATTGTACAGAAAACGTTTCAGCGGGGGTGTGGCAAACAATTCAACACCAGTAAGGGCCAGCATTTTTGCCCGCTTCAGGGTGTTGAGCAACATACTTTCGGCAGAAATGACGGTCTTATGCAGGTAAACCTGCCAATACATCAAACGGCGGGCGATGATAAATTTTTCGATACTGTAAATGCCTTTTTCATCAATGACCAAATGATCGCCACTGACATTCAGCATTTTAATGATGCGGTCCCAGCTGATAACCCCTTCCGATACTCCTGTAAAGAAATTGTCGCGGTTGAGGTAATCCAGCCTGTCCATGTCTAATTGTCCGGAAACCAGTTGATGTAAAAACTTTTTCGGATGTGTCCCCGTAAAAATGCGCATGGCTTCCTGCAGTGAAAAAGGCAGTTCATTATGAAGCTTCTGCATGAACATCAGGGTGAGCTCTTCGTGATCGAGGCCCTCTATCAGCACATTTTCGAGGGCGTGTGAAAAAGGGCCGTGCCCGATGTCATGGAGCAAAATGGCTTGTTTAACAGCCAGCGCTTCGGCGTTGTTTATTGCATGCCCTTTAAAGCGAAGGGTCTCGATGGCCTGCCCCATCAAATACATTGCGCCCATGGCATGGTGAAAACGGGTATGCAGCGCCCCCGGATAGACCAGATGCGACAACCCCAATTGCTTTATGTTCCGCAGGCGCTGAAAATAGTGTGTTTCAATGATATCAAAAACAGAAGCGTCCGGTATATGTATGAATCCATATACAGGGTCATTGAATATTTTCACCTTGTTATGGGGTGTTTTGGCCATATTAAGATTAATTGGGATTATTGGTTAGAAAAAGTTCCTCTTTTTTGGTTAAATTTGTTGTTTGGCGCAAAATACAAAAAATATGAGTGCACGCATTCTTTGGGCAGATGATGAGATAGAACT
>PWON01000058.1 GCA_003557385.1 Bacteroidales bacterium
CGACAAAATTTGGCGTACTAAAGACACAACAGCCAAACATCCTAATGCCGGGTCAAAAGGCAGCCATCAGCAAATCAATGTCCTGGTAGGGTAAACGGAAGAATTCACCGATATACTGGTTGGTCAGGGTGCCGTTAAACAAATACACCCCCTGGCGGACGCCCGGATCCCGTTTCAACATATTTTCGGTGCCCCCCTCCTCCCCGATGGCCAGCAAGACAGGGGCAAAGAAATTGCTGAAGGCATAAGAAGCAGTATTGGGTACGCGGGAAGCAATATTTGGCACACAATAGTGGGTAACCCCGAACTTCTGATATACCGGTTCCGAATGTGTGGTAACCGAACTGGTTTCAAAACAACCGCCCTGATCAATGCTGACATCCACAACCACACTGCCTTTTTTCATCTGGCTGACCATTCCCTCATTGATGATGATGGGCGTCCGGCCCCAGGCAGAATGAATGGCGCCTATGGCCACGTCGGCGGTTTTGAGTGATTTCAATAACACCTTGGGTTGTATGATGGAAGTAAAAATGCGCGCACCCAGGTTGTTTTGCAGACGGCGCAGGCGATACACCGATGAATCAAACACTTTTACCAGGGCACCAAGGCCCATGGCAGCCCTGACAGCATATTCCCCTACGGTTCCGGCACCCAGGATAAGCACCTCAGTGGGTGTAATGCCCGAAACACCACCAAACATCCGGCCTTTCCCGTATTGATTATCACTCAGGTATGAAGCAGCGATTAAAATGGCAGTGTTGCCTGCAATTTCACTCATGGAACGCACCAGCGGGAATGTATTTGCCTTGTCCCGTATAAACTCAAAGGCAATGGCTGTGACTTTCTTTGATATCAACGCCTTGAAATACTCTTCTTTTTGCATGGGCAGGGCAACCGTGGAAAGAATTACATGCCCTGGCCGCATATATTCAAGTTCTTTATCGCTCAAAGGAGCTATCTTCAGGATAATATCTGCCTGAAACACCTCTTTTGCAGAATATACCATTTGACATCCGGCTTCAGCATATTCCTGATCCGGGAAGAACGCGTTCTCACCGGCTTTGGATTGAATATAAATGGTATGCCCGTTCTGGGTAAGCAGGGCAGCGGCTTCAGGGGCCAAAGCGACCCGGTTCTCTTCGTATGTGGTCTCGACCGGGATGCCAATGACCAGATTATTTTTCCGTTTTTTTACCTCAAGCATTTCTTCCTGCGGGCTGAAATGCCAGGACTTGGAGATCATTCGGTAATCTTTTCCTGATTGTTCCATATTCAGTTGATGTTAGTGCCAAACCAAGATGTATATTGACATCAAAACTTAAAAGCGAACATACCGTATCCCGTCCCGCTCTTCCATGTATACCCTGATACATCCTTCCGGTAAAATAGATACGACTTTTTCGGGCCACTCAATAAAACAAAAATTGCCCGAATACAAGTAATCTTCATATCCCAGATCATACACTTCTTCCAGGGAATTGATGCGGTAAAAATCAAAATGGTAGAGATCCGTTCCTTGCTTCGAAACATAATGATTCACTATAGGGAAGCTCGGGCTACTTACCATATCTGTGACGCCGAGGTAGCTGCAGATTGCTTTAATAAAAGCGGTCTTCCCAACCCCCATGGCCCCAAAAAAAGCAAAAACACGCGCCTCATGATACGTTTCAAGTAAAAGACCTGCCACATCAAACAAGGCATCGATGTGCACCACCTGGGTTTCTTTATGTTTCATTGTCACCGGCAATGCCTTGTTATTTTGCTTTGAGATATACAAACGGGATCAACATCTCATCTAGAGACACCCCCCCATGCTGAAAGGTGTCTTTATAATAATTCACGTAGTAGTTATAATTGTTGGGATAGGTAAAAAAACGGTTCTCCATGGCAAAAAGAAAATTTGCACTCACGTTGTCCTTGGGCAGAAAAATCTCTCCGGGATATCGCACATCGAAAACCTCTTTCGGATCATATTGCAGATTTTTTCCTGTTTTGTACCGTAAGTTTGTGTTGGTGTTCTTGTCACCAATCACCCGGGTCGGATGATGCACCCGGATGGAACCATGGTCAGTGGTCAGGATAATGGGAATTTTTTTATCGGCCAACTGTCTGAAAACATCCCAAAGCGGTGAGTGCTCAAACCAGCTTTGGGTCAATGAACGGTAAGCGGCTTCGGTTTCAGCCAGCTCTTTGATCACTTCCATCTCGGTACGTGAATGCGAAAGCATGTCCACAAAGTTATAAACCAGCACATTAAGTTCTTGATTAAGATAATTGCCCAGGTTGCCGAGAAATTTTTTCCCGGCGGTCAGGTTCAATATCTTATGGTAATTGAAAGAAATGCCTGCCCCAAGCCGTTTGATCTGTTCAGCCAGCAATTCTGATTCAAATTGATTGCGTGTCCCCTCATCTGATTCCCTGACCCAGTATTGCGGGTATTTTTTCTGGATCTCGCCCGGCATCAACCCGGCAAAAAATGCATTGCGCGAGTATTGTGTGCTTGTGGGCAGGATGCTGCAATATACATCTTCCATTTCCACGCGGAAAAGACTTTCCACCATGGGCTTTATGGACTTCCACTGGTCAAAGCGCAAGTTGTCAATAATGATCAGAAAAGCCTTGTCTTCCGATTTTAACAAGGGAAGGCATTTTTCCCGGAATGCCGTATGCGAAAGCACCGGTTTTTGCTCTGTGCGGCCTTTTAGCCAGTCGATATAGTTTTCTTCAATAAATTGACAGAACACATTGTTCGCCTCGGCTTTTTGCATCAGGAATATTTCATGCAAGTTTTCATCCTGCAATTTACTGAGTTCCATTTCCCAGTAGACCAGTTTGCGGAATATTTCAACCCATTCTCCAAAATCAATAGAGACCGACAAACTCATTCCAATCTGCCTGAATTGCTGTTGGTAAGCCATTGATGTTTTGTCGCTGACAAGCTTTCGGTTTTCAAGATTTTTTTTGAGTGCCAGCAATATCTGATTCGGATTTACGGGTTTTATAAGGTAATCAGAGATATTGCTGCCGATCGCATCGTTCATAATGGCTTCTTCTTCGCTTTTGGTGATCATCACCACCG
>PWON01000082.1 GCA_003557385.1 Bacteroidales bacterium
TCCACAAAAATCCATCGATACCCCAGCGCCCGGGCCACTTGTTCACTGATCTCCGATTCGCGATTGGGTCTGCCGTAAGTAAAGCATATCACGTTCTCATAACCGGCCTTTTTTAACATACAGGCAATCAACCTTGAATCGTAACCTCCACTGAGCGGGACGATGGCGGTTTGATCCTGCAGTGAACTTACAAGACGTTCGGCCACAAGTTCAAGTGTGCTTCCAAGGGTGTTGCGCAGGTTGATTTCAGTATCTGCTGAAAACCTTTTAGGCAAAAAGGAATAATAAATGCCGGATGACATCCGGCCGGTTGGTTTAAGCAACAGAACTTCTGCTGCCTGTGTCTTGAAGATCCCTTGAATCAGGCATTCCCTGCCGGGAACAAATCCCGCTGACAGGAAGGCTGGCAGGACTGCCTGATTGTATGTTGCGGATGACAGGTGCCGGCAAAGCTCCATGCTCGAGTCTGATAGCCACCACTGCCCATCATGGAAAGCATAGTACAATGAAAACATGCTCATGGCGTCAACACCAAGCAGGGTTCCTTCATCTGAACGGATAATGATGGTAAAAAGCCCGTCAAGCTGTTTCAGGCGTTTTTTGAGAGATTCTGTGGTGCCAATACCCCTGAACAGTGATAAGGCCTCAGAACCCTTTAAAAATGCCCCCTGGCTATTAATAACATAGCCCTTGAAAGAAATATTTCCCTCATGACTCCAGTCAAATCCGTCGCGGAATACCAGTGTTGTCTTTGCCATGTCCGGATTAGTTTGTTAATCCTTTGTAAAGGTCAATATATTGGTTTATTACAGCATGCCTGCTGTAATGTATCCGGGTATGGTTTCTTATGAACTCCCGGTCATAATTTCCGTATTGACGCATCAGTGTCTCCATTGCACCGGCAAGTGATTGTGAATTATTGCATTGAACTGTCAATCCGTTTTCTCGGGTAATGATCTCTCCGGGCCCGCCCGACCGTGTGGCTATCACAGGCAGGCCACATGCCATGGCTTCGATCAGGACAATACCAAAGGCTTCGAAAAGGGATGGAAGCACAAATGCATCAGCTTTTCGCAATTGTTCCCGGAGTTGCTCTCTCGACAGGTGGCCGGTAAAGCTCACGGTGCCATTTAAACGCAGCCGTGTGGACATACGTTGCAGTTTTTTCGCTTCCGGCCCATCGCCTCCGATTACCAGTCGCACCGCATCCGGGTCTTTTTTTTGTAAGATATCGAAGGCTTTCAATAGAATGTGTTGACCTTTGACCTGTTCGAGGCCGGCAACACACAAAAACGTGAAAGGCTTCCGGGTTTTGTTTTGTACCGGGGCAGGGGAGAAGAAATCAGTATTTGTCATATTGGGGATCACGGTGGTTTTTTTTCGCGCCCCGGGGCATATCTCAAAAACTCCCTTTTGAAGTGATTTGCTCACTGTGACAATATGTGCGGCCTGGCGGAAGACATTATCAAGCAATGGGTAGTGCCACCCCCTGAACAGGCTTTTGGCTTCGGGCCCGTTGTAAGTGAACCGTCCCCGATGCTCGGTAATTACGAATGGGATCCCGAAATGCCGGTTGATCCATGCAGCCACAAGGCCACCCCATATACTGCTGTGAACCTGGATAATATCGGGATGGCCATGCAATTTGGCGTACTGTTCATAAAGCCGGCATACCTGTGACACCCACCGCAGGCTATTTGTACGCCGGGCGAGCGGAATTCGCCGTACCATGCGGCTATATTCCATAATCCCGTCCGGGGTTGATTCACGGGCCCTGCTGCTTCCAAACAAATATTGCACGGGAGCATCGCGGATTCCGGTTTCAATGCCGGCCAGCACCCGGACATCCATGCCTGCTCCGGCCAGTGCAATGCTATGTTCTCTGAAGAAAGCTCCGCCCCTGGGCGGATACCAGGAAGGGATCACAACAACAGAAGTGGGTTTATTACCGGCCATTGATTAAAATTCTTGCACACAGGGTGTGACAAATTTCGCAAAAAATATTGTATCTTTGCACCGCAATTATATGGTGGCTATAGCTCAGCAGGTTAGAGCACCAGATTGTGGTTCTGGGGGTCGTGGGTTCGAATCCCATTAGCCACCCACTAACCCCTCCAAACGGAGGGGTTTTTTTATGGCAAAAAGCATGAGTTGGACCTTAAAAAGTTTTGATTATAAGCAGACTATATCATAATTTTAATTAAATTTGATTATAAGTTTTTTGATAATCCTGGAATAGCCAGCAACCTTCAAAAGCAAACCAGATGATGAATGTTAACCATCTCACCAAAGAACAACTAAAAAAAGAACTACAAAAATTAAAGCAGGAATACCATGCTTTAAAAGTCCTGTACGAAAAACACAAAGAAAAACCCAAACAGGATGCAGGGGCATTGAAGATGTTTGAGTGGATGTTACAAAGCAAAGAGTCTGCCAGGGAAGATTTCACTCCGGAGTATGGGGATTTAAGCTCCCTAAACAAGGATGGGCTGATTTTAAATTCGGTGGGGAAAGAACAATTAAGGGATATTGTATCTGAATATCTTGACCTGCTGGAAACCTCCGCTGCCATATATGAACGCAATGGTGATTATGCCCTGGGGATCTTTTCTTCTGGATGGTGCCAGATGATGGATGCAGCCTCACGCAAGCTTTGCAACACGGATGACAATCGCAAGGCCCTGGCAAGCGGGAAGTGGTTGTGCCATGATTCTTGCTGGAAGGATGCTTCTGTGCAATCAATGAATGAAGGTAAACCCGCAGAGGTGGCATGCAATGGCGGGATTTATTTATACGCTGTGCCCGTTTGGGCCAATAACCAAATCATTGGCGCCATAAACTTTGGTTTTGGCTCTCCCCCAAAAGATGATGCAGAACTTAAAAAGCTGTCCAAAAAATATAAGATACCGTTAAAAGCACTGCGAGAGCAATCCAGGGCTTATAAAGACCGCCCCCAGTTTATTATTGATTATGCGAAACAGCGCCTTCAGAATGCTGCCAAATACCTGGGTTATCTTGTTGAGCGCAAAATTGCCGAAGATAAGCATAAGGAGATCGAACAAAACTTTCGAATAACA
>PWON01000236.1 GCA_003557385.1 Bacteroidales bacterium
CGGGTAATGTCGCCCGGCAGCCGGCTTATGATCATGGGGTATCTCGACGATCCGGAGATTGAGTGGGCGATCGGTCACGACGTTGAGTTTTTTGTGTTCGACCGGGATCGTTTGACCAAAGCCATTGAAACAGCCAAAATGCTCCGAAAGAAAGCACAGATACACATTGAGGTGGAAACCGGCTTTCACCGTACGGGCTTTGAATATAGCAGGATGGGCGATCTGGTAAAGTACCTTAAACGCGAACATGATCATTATGTTTTTCAGGGTTTATGCACCCATTATGCGGGCGCAGAAAGCCTTTCAAATTATTTACGGATAAAGAACCAGATCGCGCTGTTCCGGAAATTCAACCGGTATTTCGCCCGCCACGGACGGGAACCACTGCTGCGTCATACGGCTTGTTCGGCCGCAGCGCTCACATATCCGGCAACCATTATGGATATGGTACGTTTTGGCATTGCCCAGTATGGTTTTTGGCCAAGCCCGGAAACCCATATGTTCCGATTCAGGAAAGACACCCGCGACACGAACCCGCTGCGCAGAATGTTGTCATGGAAATCCAGGGTGATGGTGGTTAAGGAAGTGGAAGCAGGCAACTTCATTGGATATGGCAGTTCCTTCCTTGCCAATAAAAAACTCAGGATCGCCATCATTCCGGTGGGTTATGCAAACGGATTCAGTCGTGCACTGAGCAACACCGGCAGGGTGCTGATCCGGGGCCGCCGGGTACCGGTTATCGGTACGGTGACCATGAATACGATGACAGTGAACGTTACGGACATACCTGGCGTTGAGCGTGGCGACGAAGTGGTCATTATCGGAAAACAGAAACGAATGAGCATCAGCATCGCCTCATTTTGTGAGATGAGTGAACAGCTGAATTACCAGTTATTAACCAGGTTGCCGTCCAATATTCCGCGCATTGTTGTTCCATAAACCCAAGAAACATGAGCCATTCACTGAAAAGTTTTGCCAGCGACAACAACGCCCCGGTGCATGATGCCGTTTTTCAGGCCATGCTGGAATCAAACCGTGGCGATGCCATTGGCTATGGGGATGATATACACACCATGGCTGCAGAAAAGCATTTTAAAGAGATCTTTGGAAAGGATGCCAGGGTTTTCTTTATGCTTACCGGTACAGGGGCCAATGCAGCGGGTTTGTCGCACATCACAAGACCCTACCATGCCATTGTTTGTTCAGACAAGGCCCACATGGAAAATGACGAATGCGGGGCACCGGAAAAAATAACGGGATGTAAACTGATACGGCTGCCATCGGAAGATGGGAAAATCAAACCATCCCAGATACTCCCCCATCTGGATTCTATTGGCTTTCAGCATCATTCGCAACCAAAGGTCGTGTCTGTCACCCAGGCAACCGAACTTGGAACGGTTTATCGGCCGGAGGAGATCAGTGAAATTGCCCATTTTACCAGGGAGCATGACCTTTACCTGCATATGGACGGGGCCCGCCTGGCCAATGCTGCGGCCAGCCTCGATCTTTCTCTTTCTGAAATCTCCGGGAAAGCCGGGGTGGACCTGTTGTCATTTGGAGGAACCAAAAATGGCGCAATGGCCGCCGAGGCCCTGATATTTTTCAACCAGGATCTTGCCGACGGGTTTGAATACACGCGAAAACAATCCATGCAACTGATGTCAAAAATGCGTTATATCAGTGCACAGTTCAATGCACTATTTTCAGGTGGCCTGTGGCTTGAAAACGCCAGAAAAGCCAACCGGATGGCCAAAATGCTTGCGGAAAGAATTGAAGACATCCCATCCATCACCATTACCCAGCAGGTGGAAACCAACGGTGTTTTTGCCATGATGCCCAGGGCAGCGATTGAAAAGTTAAGGCGCCGGTACTTTTTTTACACCTGGGATGCAAGAAAGAATGAAGTCCGCTTGATGACCTCTTACAATACCACAGAACATGACATAGACGGGTTTGTTGAGGCCATCAGAGAATCCCTGCGCAAATGATGTTTCTGTTTACAATTTAGCAAGGTTTGCGTGCCCGCAGGTAACGATCCCTGTCATGAATGTCTTGCCTGATGGAGGCTTCCATGAATCCCGCCATGGCCATTTGTTGAAGGCATTGGTTCGCCAGGGCCTCATTGATCTCAAAGAACACCCATCCGCCAGGCCTGAGCCATTGCATGGCCCTGGAGGCAATGGCCCTGTAATAGATCAGGGGATCGTTGTCCGGAACGAACAATGCCTGCGAAGGTTCATAACCGGTCACGTTGCCGGCCATGACGGTTTTTTCCGATTCCCTTACATATGGCGGGTTGCTGATGATATAATCCACGGCTCCCTCAAATCCGCCTGTGGTTCCTTCAGAAAAAACATCCAATACAAAAGAATCGATTTTTACATTGTTAATCAATGCATTATATCTTGCCACCTCAAGTATTTTTTCAGATATATCACAGGCCAACACCCGATGAAAGGGAAAATAACCGGCCAGCGCTATGGCCATGCAACCACTCCCGGTACCCACATCCAGAATATGGCATCCTTTATCTCCCCCGCGCTTGTCCGCCTCAATTTTTTCTTTGAGCCACAAAACCAAACCCTCTGTTTCCTGCCTGGGAATCAAAATGCCTGGCCTGACATGGATGGGATGGTTTAAAAAGTCAGTGACTCCGGTAATGTATTGAACGGGTTCACCCAGATTCAGCCTTCTCTGTACTTTTTTCAGGATGACTATGTCTGATTCCGGCAATCTTTTTTCCGCTTCCAATATACGCTGGGTTGCTGACAAGCCAAATAACCTGAAGAACACTTCGTTGGCGATGGCTGCCTGCTCTCTTTCTCCATGATCAGTTTTTAGTCCACTCTTAAACCAATGGTAGAGATCATGTATTTTATTGCTCTTAAAATCTAACATTTATGACTTATACGTGTTTTTCCGCATGATATGAAGACCTAACCAGTGGGGCACTTTCAACGAATAAAAACCCCTTATCCCGGGCAATGTCCCCGTAGCGCCTGAAGTCATCCGGATGAATGTACTGCCGGACAGGAAGGCATTTCCTGGAAGGTTGAAGGTACTGTCCTATGGTGAGAACCTGGCAGTGTGCTTTTCTCAGGTCATCCATGGTTTGCAGAATCTCATCTTCTGTTTCACCAAGCCCCAGCATGATGCCCGATTTTGTCCTGACCCTGCTTTGACGGGCTATATAATCGAGTACTCCAAGACTCCTTTCGTAGGCTGCATATGCACGGACCTTTGCGGTTAATCTTCTGACCGTTTCCAGATTGTGGCTGATCACTTCCGGCCCGGCATCCATGACGGCACTGATCGCTTCTTCATTGCCCTGGAAATCGGGGATCAGTGCCTCAATGCTTGTTTGCGGTGCCGTTTTCTTTATCGCGCGAATGGTTTGTGCCCAATGTACAGCACCTCCGTCGGGCAAATCGTCCCGGTCGACACTTGTGATCACGCAATGCTTTACCCCTGCTGAACGGACCGCATTGGCCACCTCTTCGGGCTCATTTGTGTCAGGGGCATGTGGTTTCCCAGTTTGAACATTGCAAAAGCGGCAACTGCGCGTGCAGATATTCCCGAGGATCATAAAAGTAGCGGTTCCATGACTCCAGCACTCCCCTTTGTTGGGGCATGCACCGCTTTCACAAATGGTATGCAAGCCTCCGGCTTTCAGCTTGGTTTTCATCTGGCTGTAATCATGGGCCCTTGTCATTTGTGTACGGAGCCACGCCGGCTTTCGCAAGTATGTTTGATCCCTTTCTTTCAAACCTTGTCAATGATTATGATATCAGAAGTTATAGGACAAAAATACGGCTTTTTATCCTGCTTCAATAAAAAAACCACTTCGCATCTTTGGTACGAAGTGGTTTAAGGTTTTGGGGTAACCGGCAGTTTGTCGTTAATTGCTCACAATAAGTATCGGCTTTCCATGATTGCTTTGCAGCACCTCCAGGGCTTTTGCGTACCCCAGGATATTGCCAACAACGTGTTGTCCGGGAAGATCCATATGTTCAGTGTTTGACTCGGATAACACGGGTTTTTCATTGGATAGTGCCTGTACCATGTTTTTGGGATGGGAAGACATCCGGCTTTTCAGGTAACGCACATACTTAATGATTTCTTTTTCATTGGTAGCAGATTGTTTCATAGGCTGTTATTTGGGTGTAAAATTTATTGTAAAACGAATGTCCATATCATATTATTTTATCAGACATGAAAAAAAAATTTCGTGTACATTTGCTTCATGTTATGTAAAAATTCTAGTCTATGAACCTACATGAATACCAGGGTAAACAATTGTTGATGCGTTACAAAGTACCGGTTGCCATGGGTATACTGGTTGAAAACCCCAAAGAGGCCATTGCGGCAGCAGAAAAGATCACCGAGGTTGCCGGGATCAGGTTATGGGCGGTGAAAGCACAGGTCCATGCAGGAGGCCGCGGCAAGGGTGGTGGCGTAAAAATTGCCAAAAGCTTTGCAGAGGTCGAAACCTATGCTTCCGAAATCATTGGCATGCGCCTGGTAACCCCCCAAACTTCAGCCCGCGGAAAACTGGTGAGAAAAGTATTGGTAGAGCAAGGCATTTATTATCCGGGTGAGAGTGAACCGGCAGAGTTTTACATGAGCATTTTGCTCAATCGCGAAAATTCAAGGAATATGATCGTATATTCCCCCCGTGGCGGGATGAATATTGAGGAAGTGGCCGAAGAAACCCCCGACCAGATCTTTACCGAAGAGATTGACCCGGTGGCCGGGGTCCAGCCTTTTCAGTGCAGGCGTATTGCCTTTAACCTGGGCCTGAAAGGCGAGGCCTTTAAAAATATGTTGCAGTTTGTACCCAAGCTGGTCAGGGCTTACCTGGAAAATGACGCCACCCTGGTAGAGATAAACCCATTGTTTAAAACCTCCGACAACAAAATACTGGTGGTGGATACCAAGATGACCATTGATGACAATGCCCTGTTCAGGCATCCGGACATTGTGGAGATGCGTGATATTCATGAAGAGGACCCCATGGAGGTGGAGGCCGGGAAACATGATCTTAATTATGTAAAACTCGACGGCAATGTGGGTTGTATGGTGAATGGCGCCGGACTGGCCATGGCCACCATGGACATCATCAAGTTGAGTGGTGGTGAACCTGCCAATTTTCTTGATGTGGGTGGTTCGGCCAGTGCAAAAAGGGTTGAGGAAGCCTTCCGGATCATTCTCAAAGATGCCAATGTCCAGGTAATCCTGATCAACATATTTGGCGGCATTGTCCGTTGCGACAGGGTGGCCAGGGGCATTGTAGATGCCTGCAAAAACATCGGGGAGATCAGCATCCCCATAATTGTCAGGCTGCAGGGAACAAATGCTGAAGAAGCCAAACAGATCATCGATTCTTCCGGCCTCAAAGTCCAATCGGCCATTCTGCTTAAAGATGCTGCCGACATGGTCACCCGGGCGATTGCCTGAATCTTTGTTTTTATTAACATTTTGAATTATTTATTAACAATGCCGCCCGGCTTTGCAGGCCATGCATTTTCTTTGTAAATTAGCATCAATATCGCGAACTGACACACATTTATTCACCAAACACAACACATCATGAAAAATTATTTACCCAAACTGACAACATCCTTGATGGCCCTTATGCTGCTGTTTTCCATTGGCAGCCTGGCCAATGACGGTCATAAGGATGTGGTGGAAGTGGCCAACCTTTATGAACTGCGGCAGCAGGAAGTGGGTGATGGGACCGTTTACCTGATTACAGGTGAGGTTGTCATCACTCATTTGCAACAAGCGTATCGCGGTCAGATTTACATTCAGGACGATTCAGGTGCCGTAATGATTGATGATCCGAATAATGTCATTGAAACACCTTATGAATTATATGACGGAATTACAGATCTCAGTGGAACACTGTCCGTTTTTCAGAACATGCTGCAACTAATTCCTGTCGAAGATCCGGGCGAGCCCAGCAGCCATGATAATGAAATAGTGCCACTGGAGTTGACACTTGAGGATCTCACCGAAGACCATCAGGCCATGTTGGTTTCACTGAAGGATGTTTCTTTTGACGAAGACAATCCAGAAACCTTCACCCATAATGAATCATATTACATATTCGATGATACAGGTGACGGGGTGATCCGCACTCCAAATTCTGCGGGATTGCTGGATTATTTTGGAGCTCAGGTCCCCGACACACCCATAGATATTATCGCCGTTGTACATCAACGGTTAGAAGTTACCAGGATACAGCCCCGTTCAATCGCCGACATGGGGTATACCGACATGCACAATATCGCCGCCTTGCGTAACCAGGAACCGGATGGTGAAACGGTATATACCCTCATCAGTGAAGCCATATTGACGTACCAGGAAGATTGGCGAAACAGCAAATATATTGAAGATGAAACGGCGGGTATACTGATAGATGATTCTCCCGGGATAATTACCACCCAATACGATATTTATGATGGCATCACAGGCATACAGGGAACCTTGAGTGTATATGGAAATATGCTGCAGTTTGTCCCGCAGGAAGACCCTGGTGCGGCCACATCAAGCAACAATGTGATTGAACCATTGGTTATTACAATGGAGGAATTTGTGAATAATTTCATGGACTACCAGGCGCGACTGATTACCATTGAAAATGTATATTTTGCAGATCCCGAAGGAAATTTTGTCAATGGAACTGTTTATGATTTTACAGATGGTGACATTGTGGCAGAATTTCGCACTACTTTTTACGGGGTAGACTATATTGGTGATCCTATTCCCGAAGTACTGCTGAATCTAACCGGCCTTCCAAACTCCAGGGCCCAGGGTGATTTTTTAACGTCAAGGAACTGGGGTGATATAGAGACCCTGACTTATTATTCTGTCACTTTTGAAATTATGGATGAGGACGAAAACCCGATTGAAGATGCGATGCTTGTGTTTAGAGGCGACACGCTTGTTTCGGCGCCTTATTTTATAGAAGAGGTACCAGTGGGTACTCACCATTATGTAGCTTCCAGGGATGGATATCATTCTGCTTCAGGAAACGTATCAGTAACTGACAGCGATCTGATTCATCCTATTATCATGGTTGCAGTGGATGAGGACATGATCACCGAATTCCCCTGGTTTGAAGCTTTTGACGACGAAGAATTTCCGCCTGCAGGCTGGTCTCACTATGCCCTGGGTGATGCAGGTGGCTGGGAGCTGGCTGACGGACAAGCCTATCACGATTATACTGACCAGGGAGAAGCGGCAGACAGCTGGCTGGTTACCCCGCAAATTTTTCTGTCTGAAGATGAACATCTTCTGTTGACTTTCCTGCAGCGTAATCAGTTTATGACAGATTATGGCTACAGTGGTGTTATGGTATCTACAGGAAGCGGCAATCCTGTGCATGAACAATTTGTCGAATTATACGAATCGGATTCCAACATAGGCATTGCCGATCCCCATGAAGCCATGGTCGACCTGGCAGATTATGCTGGCAAGGTGATTTACCTGGCTTTTGTCTATCAGGGTGAATACGCGCACCGCTGGTGGGTGGATGACGTCATGATCGATTATGCTCCCGAAGCCATCGAAGTACCCGATATTGCCACCCTGCGTCAACAGCCGATGGGAGATCTGGCATACAGGATCACCGGCGAAGTGGTGATCACTCATTTACAGCAGGCATACCGTGGGCAGTTGTATATCCAGGATGAAACCGGGGCCATTTTGATCGATGATCCCAGCGGGATCATTGAAACACCTTACGGGTTATACGACGGCATTACTTATCTGACCGGAACATTGACCCAATTTCAGGATATGTTGCAGTTAATCCCCACAGAGGATCCCGGCGAGCCGACTTCGCACGACAATGAGGTGATCCCCTATGAAGTCACCCTGGCGGATCTTAATCCGGATATCCAGGGCTGGCTGGTAGTTGTCAGGGGTGTTTCCTTCTACGAGGACAACCCGGAAACCTTCACCCATAATGAATCATACTATATTTACGACGATACCGCTGACGGGGAAATACGTACGCCGAATTGGGAGGGTTTGCTGGATTATTTCGGGGAACCGGTCCCGGACACCCCAAAGGATTTGATTGGCGTTTTGCATCAGCGTTTTAATGTAGTCAGGCTGCAACCCCGCATGCTGGCTGATTTTATGGACCCTGACCCTTCTGATGTGCCTTTGACAGAAGCATCCGGTATCAAGGCATACCCCAATCCGGCCAACACCCGTTTAACCCTTGAAAGCGAAGGGCTTCACATCGAGCAGGTGCGTATATACAGTTTGAGCGGTCAGATGGTGATGCAGGTTAACACGGCTTCATCCGACCATATACAGTTGGATGTCAAAGGATTGAATACAGGCATGTATATTATTCAAGCCATTTCCGGAAACGACGTAAGAAGCCTCAAATTGCAAATAACCAGATAGGTCTGTTCCGGTTTGCATTTATAAAAATTAAAACCAAAGCCAAATGAAGCACAGATATTTATTCAATTTGTTTATGCTGGCTGCCATGCTGGTGCTGATGGGGCACCAGCTGGCGGCTTCAAACATCAAAGGCACCATCATTGACGAAGATGGAAACCGCCTGCCCGCAGCCCTTGTGGAACTGATCAATGTGGATACGGGCAGGACGTATGGCACCACCACCAATATAGAGGGTGAATTTTCGATCAATGTGGAAGCAGGTATTTACAGCGTTAATATCTCATACATGGGATACCTAGACAAACTGCTCACGGTGGATGCCACCACCGATACCGACCTGGGAATGATCACCATGGAGGTCAGCACCATCGGCCTGCAGGAAGTGATGGTGGTCTCATCCTATGCGCGCGACCGGCAGACCCCGGTGGCCATATCGAATATTTCGGCCGAAGCCATAACGGAACGGCTCGGCACGCAGGAATTCCCCCAGATCCTGCAATCAACGCCCAGTGTATATGCTACCAGGGCTGGTGGAGGCTTCGGGGATGGCCGCATCAATATGCGCGGTTTTGACTCGAACAACATTGGGGTACTGATCAACGGGGTGCCCGTAAATGATATGGAAAACGGCCGCGTCTACTGGTCAAACTGGGCCGGTCTCTCTGATGTGACACAAACCATGCAGGTGCAGCGGGGCCTTGGTGCTTCGCGGCTTGCCATCAGCTCGGTTGGGGGCACCATCAACATCATTACCCAGTCGACCGATGCCACCAGAGGTGGTACCCTGTTGTATGGCATCGGCCATGACGGATACAGGCAGGAGTCCATTGCCCTTTCCTCCGGATTGCTTGACAATGGCTGGGCCGTAACGGCACTCGGTGGCCGCCGGACCGGCGAGGGTTTTGTGGATGGGCTCGCGTTTGAGGGATGGTCTTACTTTTTAAACGTTTCAAAAAGAATAAACAGGAACCATTCACTTGCACTTACTGCGTTTGGCGCTCCCCAATGGCACAATCAGCGTTGGCCGCGCCAGCGGATTCAGACCTACCGTGACCATCCCCTGGGGATCCGTTACAACCCATCCATGGGTGTTCTCAATGGCGAAAGGTATGCGGCCTCGTACAACGAATATCACAAGCCACAAATATCGTTGAACCACTACTGGTCCATCAACCCCTCCACTACCCTGTCGACCGCAGCGTACGTATCGATTTCCTCTGGCGGTGGACGACGCACCCTGGGGCCAAGAAGTGACTGGTTGATGTACGACCGCAACACCGGGTTGCCCACCGCATCTACCAAGCTGACCCCGGACGGTTACCTAGATTTTGATGCGGTGATGGAGGAAAATGCCCAATCGATGACCGGGTCGCGGGCCATTGTCGGCAGGGCCGTGAATGAGCACGACTGGTATGGTGTGTTATCGACCCTGCAAAATGAACGTGGCAACTATACCTTTACGGGCGGACTGGATTTGAGATATTACAGGGGGTATCATTACCAGGAGGTTACCCATCTTCTTGGAGGCAGCCACTACGAAGACTTCAACAACATTAACCGAGACCCTTCCACCCGCTTAAAAGAAGAGGACAAAATTAGTTATCACGACCTTGGTGAAGTGATGTGGGGAGGTTTGTTTGCCCAGGCCGAATATACCACCAATGATTATTCTGCCTTTGTTTCAGCCACCGGCTCTTCCACGCAGTACCGCCGGACGGATTATTTTTTGTACCTGGACGATGATCCCATGCAGCGGACCGACTGGATCGACTTTTTTGCATGGAGTTTAAAGGGCGGCGCCAATTATAACATCAGCGAGTACCACAATGTATTTGCCAATATTGGATATTTTACCCGGGCACCATTCTTCAGGTGGGCATTCGTTGGTTTTACAAACATCATCAACGAAGGGGTCAGGCATGAACGTGTTTTCTCAACCGAAGTCGGTTATGGTTTGCGGACACCGGTTGCGGCTGCCAACGTGATCCTGTACCGGACCGAATGGCTCGACAAGGCCTTGGTCAGAAATCTGGGCCAGGGGGTAATTGCCAACATGACCGGTCTGAATGCTTTGCACCAGGGGGTGGAAATTGATTTTACCCTGCGACCAACCCGGGATCTCGAAATACGGGGTATGTTTTCGGTTGGCGACTGGTACTGGCAGGACGACCTGATTGCGGAGATATACGACGAGAACCAGGTGTTCATTGACAGCATCCAGGTGTATTCAGGCGGCCTGAAGGTGGGCAATTCAGCCCAGACCACGGCGGCCATTGGCGTCAGTTATGAAGTGTTGCCAAACCTGCGGGTCGGTTTCGATGCCAATCATTACGACCGTTTATTCGCTGATTTTAATGTGGAAGACCGCGGCGATATTGACAACCGGGGGATCGACTCCTGGCAAATGCCATCCTATCAGTTAATGGACATCAACCTCAGGTACCGTTTTACCCTGGCCGGATTGAATGCGACCCTGATCGCCAATGTGAATAACGTTTTCGATACAGAAGCCATCCGGGATGCAACCGACGGACGTTCATTCGACTATGACACGGCCGTGGTCTACTACGGTTGGGGCCGGTCGTGGACCACAACCCTGCGAATCAGGTTTTAACAGGCTGATTTTATGAATTTTAATGATCAAATGATATGAAGAACAAACAAAAATTATATTATTCTGCGATCCTGGCCAGCATGCTTATGTTCATTGCATGCGATCCCAATGTGGACCTGTATGAAAAAATGGATGCCGGCATTGGGCCCTACAGTGAGGACATAGCGTATACACTGGAAGATTCGGATTATAACAGGTTTGGCGGTTTTATTGCAGAATATAAGGCCTTCAATGACAGCCTGCCTGCCATGGACCATGTTCCAGAGATTCTGGCCAGCCGATTTGTAACCCTGAACCTGGGCAGCAGTGCCCTGGTTACCTTTAATCATTTTTTGTTGCATCCCGATTGGTGGGATTCAGGCTTTGGTTACGAGTTGACCAGCCATGATTATGCATTTCTGGGAGTGCCCGATGCCTTTACGCCCAATAATCCTGCTTACCAGCACATCCCAAGTTTTCTTGAACGTGAGTATTCCGATGCCGTCGAAGGCGACCGGGTAAACATTATTTATAATTTCCTGGAAACTGGGGTGATGACGATGAATCAAGACACTTACGAGCTGGAAGGAGGCCACTGGATCCTGATTGAAACCCTGGAAGACATTCCCTATGTCGGTTATGAATTGACCATGGAGGATTACCAGGCATGGGGAGGGAATATTGCGCAGTTTGGAAACTTCAGCGAAGACGATCCACCGGAAAATTACCTGCCGGTATTTCTGAAAAACAAACTCCCTTACGCGCCCATTGGCGCAGAGCAGGTATTGAAATACAGATACTTTGATGGTTCAGCAACCCGCAACCTGATTGACAAGTATATATTTGACGGCGTTGTCTGGAACATGGTACCCTATGTGGAAGAAAGGACGGAGCAGTACATTTTTGGTGACG